>JBJEJD010000050.1:0-5111 GCA_051877705.1 Coprococcus sp.
ACTTATGCAGTATTTGATTGTTTTCCTTGAGGGAATCATTACATTTATATCACCCTGTCTGCTGCCGATGCTTCCCATCTATATATCCTACTTTGCAGGAGGTAAAGAACACACCACCAGGAGAACATTGGTGAATGCCTGTGGATTTGTAGCCGGGTTTACGGTGATGTTTGTACTTATGGGAGCGCTGGCCGGGACGGTCGGAAGTTTTTTGCAGAGACATCAGATGGCGGTTAATGTCATATCGGGACTTGTGGTCGTGTTCTTTGGCCTGAATTTTCTCGGTGTGTTCAAACTGAATCTGTTTCATGGAAGCAGCAGGACGGTGAATACGGATAATATGGGATTGATGTCAGCTGTACTGTTTGGCATTATTTTTTCTCTGGGATGGACACCCTGCGTTGGTGCTTTTTTGGGATCGGCTCTTATGCTGGCATCTCAGCAGGGGCATGTGGGCAGCGGAATTATGATGCTTTTAGTATATTCTCTGGGATTGGGCCTTCCGTTTATACTCAGTGCGGTACTGATTGACAGATTGAAGACAGCTTTTGACTGGATCAAACGCAACTATGGAATAATCAATCTGATCAGTGGCGTTTTCCTGATCGTTGTTGGTATTCTGATGGCAACGGGGCTGCTCGGGCGTCTGCTTGCGCTGCTCAGTTAAGGAGGTACTATGAAGGACAGGAAAATATTTATTATAATCATACTGATTCTGGTTTTGTTGCTGGGTGGGGCCGGTTTCCTTTACAGCAGGCTTGCCCCGGATTATTTGGCTGACCAGCTGGCGGTCAGGGATACGGTGGCTGAATCTGTGGAGCAGACGGATCAGACTGTACATGCTGTGGAAACAGAAAGTCAGCAGGAAGAAGAAAAGATGGTTCCGGCCCCGGATTTCACTGTTTATGATGAAGAGGGCAATGCCGTTCATCTGTCGGATTATGCAGGAAAGCCTGTTATTGTGAATTTCTGGGCAAGCTGGTGCGGACCGTGCAAGAGTGAGATGCCTGATTTTCAGACTGCTTATGAGGAACTGGGAAAAGAGATTCAGTTTCTCATAATTAATATGACGGATGGTTCCAGGGAGACAGTGGAAAGTGCTTCTGAATTTATTGCAGAACAGGGCTATACATTTCCTGTATTCTATGACAGCCAATCGGATGCTGCCAGCATTTATGGTGTCTATTCATTGCCGACTACTTATTTTATCGATGCGGACGGTTATGCAATGGCCAGGGCTATTGGGGCGATCAATGAAGAGACTCTGCAGAGGGGAATTGATTTGATAAGAGAACCTGAATAGTTGAGCTTGAATCGTTTAAAAGATTAAGATATACTGAATTCAGTTTAATTTTTAGAAAAGGTGAAATAGAAGATGAACAATTCAGGAGAAATGAAAAAAGAAAAGAATAAGCAGGTGAATGGGAATCCGTTGGGAGTAGTTCCTGTGGGACCTCTGCTCCGGAAGTTTGCAATTCCAAGTATTGTGGCCATGCTGGTGGGTGCACTGTATAATATTGTAGACCAGATTTTTATCGGACACAGTATTGGAGAATTGGGCAATGCTGCCACCAATGTGGCATTTCCCCTGACCACAAGCTGTACGGCGCTGGCATTGTTATTTGGCATTGGTGCTGCATCGGCATTCAATCTGTCCATGGGGCGGGGAGAGAAGGAAAAGGCCCTCTACTATATCGGTAATGCGGCAGTGCTGCTGTTTGGCAGCGGCCTGGTCCTCTGCCTGATCACACAGATTTTCATGAATCCGATGCTCAGATTTTTTGGTTCACCGGATGATGTATTCGGCTATGCAAAAGAATATGTACGCATAACATCTATCGGATTTCCATTTCTGATTCTGACAGCAGGCGGTGCCCATCTGGTGCGTGCAGACGGAAGCCCGAGATATTCCATGATGTGTAATCTTACGGGAGCAATTATCAATACCATTCTGGACCCATTGTTCATTTTCGGGTTCAATATGGGCATGAGCGGTGCGGCACTGGCAACGATTCTTGGTCAGATTGCTTCCTGTTTCATGGTAATACGTTATCTGCGTAAATATAAAGCAGGTCCGCTGACCATGGATCACCTGCGCCCACGGCTGCAATATGCCGGCTATGCCATGAGTCTTGGAATTGCGCAGTGCCTGAACCAGCTGGCCATGATGGTCGTGCAGATTGTCATGAATAATTCTCTGACCTATTATGGCGCTTTGTCGATTTACGGTGAGGCCATTCCACTGGCCTGCTCCGGAATTATTAATAAGGTAAGCTTTATCTTTTTCGCTGTTTGTATTGGAATTGCCCAGGGTATGCAGCCCATTGCCAGCTTTAATTATGGGGCAAAACAATATGCACGTGTTAAACAGGTCATTCGTCTGAGTATGACTGTCGGATTGATTATCTGTACCATCGCCTTTGCCATGTTCCAGCTGTTCCCAAGACAGATCATCAGCCTGTTCGGAAGTGGATCGGAGCTGTATTTTGATTTTGCAGTAAGATACTTTCATATCTATCTGTTTTTTACATTTATCAATAATATTCAGCCGATGTCGTCTACATTTTTTTCGGCCATCGGTAAACCGGGAAAAGGAACTTTCCTTGCATTGACGAGACAGATAATTTTCCTGCTGCCGCTGATCGTCATCCTTCCGATTTTCATGGGAATCGACGGAATCATGTATGCAGGACCGATAGCTGATTTAACAGCAGCGGTTATTGCGGCCATTATGTTATTTTATGAATTGAAAAATATGGGAAAATAGTATTTAACGGCGGCAGCCGTCCGGATGGGAATATTCAGCCGGGCAGCTGCCGGATTTTTATTAACAATTCTCAAACAATTCTCAAACAAAATGCCAACAGAACTGAATTATACTGTACTCCAAAGCGATTGATAGACTTTGCTGTGGAGGTGGTGTACAATGAATTTAGAAAAAATGATGAGTAAAATGAAGCATTTCTTTTTGCTGCCTCTCGTGCCAACGCTGTTGATAGCTATCCCATCTTTTGTGGCTGTTTTTCTGGTACTTACGGGGACAATCAATAATCCCGCTGTGTCCTATTTTATCTATGTGCTGTCGGCCTATGCATTGATTATTACAGTTACAAAGACCGTGACAATTGTGAAAGAGATCCACAAAGGGATATATGAGCACCCTATTGTAAAGAAGATTTACAGTTATCCGATTGTGAAGCGATATCTGAATGAGAAAATGTTTCGTGCCGAAATCTCTCTGTATCCGGGATTACTCATCAATCTGCTGTATGCAGGCATCAAATTATATTCAGGTCTTCAATATCGTTCAATCTGGTTCGGCACATTGTCGGTCTATTATATTTTGCTGGCAGTCATGCGTTTTGCATTGCTTCATCATGTGAGAGGCAGCAGGCGAAGCTATGCCGATGAACTCCGCAGATGCCGTCTGTGCGGTATTATACTGATGCTTCTGGACTGGGCGCTGACGGGAATAATCATACTGGTTGTCAGTAAGAACAGCGGCTTTGAATATCCGGGCATGCTGATCTATGCCATGGCATTATATGCTTTCTATGCAGTTATCACTGCAATCGTCAATGTGATCAAATTCAGGAAGTACGGAAGTCCGGTGATGTCTGCCGCAAAGGTTATCAATCTGACGGCGGCGCTGGTGTCCATGCTTTCTCTGGAAACAGCCATGCTGACGCAGTTTGGAGCGGCGCAGGATGCCCTTTTCAGGCAGAGAATGTCTGCGGCAACGGGAGCGGGTGTGAGCATACTGGTGCTTGGAATGGCTGTTTTTATGATTGTCCAGTCGACAAAAAAACTAAAATATATCAATATTCAGGAGGATCAGAATGATAAATATTCTTGTAGTGGAAGATGACGCAAAATTGAACCGGGTAGTATGCACATATCTGAATGACAGCGGATTTCGGGCAAAAGGCTGTCTTTCGGTCAATGAAGCCTATGAGGAAATGTACAATAATCTGTATGAGTTGATTATTTCTGATATTATGATGCCGGAAATCGACGGATTTGAATTTGCTGAAAATGTAAGACGGGTCAACAGGCAGATCCCTATTCTGTTTATGTCGGCGAGGGATGATCTGCCGTCGAAACAGAAAGGATTTAAGATTGGAATTGATGATTATATGGTCAAACCCATCGAGCTGGATGAACTGCTGCTTCGGGTCAGGGCCCTTTTGCGCCGGGCCAATATTGAGCTGGACCGGAAACTTGCTGTAGGCAATCTGGAGATGGATGCGGATGCCATGACAGCGGTTATTGCGGGAGAGGAAGTGCCGGTGACGACCAGGGAGTTCAATATTCTGTATAAGCTGTTGTCCTATCCGAACAAGACTTTTTCCAGGGCTCAGCTGATGGATGAATTCTGGGGTGTGGACAGCGAGACCAGTCTGAGGGCCGTGGATGTCTATATTACCAAGCTTAGGGATAAATTCTCAGGCTGCGACGGTTTTGAGATCAAAACTGTCCGGGGACTGGGCTATAAGGCGGTGCTGCGATGAGTAAGGAATATTTGAATAAGGATATGGTCAGACAATCAAGGTTCCCTGTTTCTCTTTTTGGAATTTTCTTTCTGGTGCTTCTGCTGATGTCGGGAATTCATACGGGGCTTATCGTAGGGCTGAACAGGGGAGGGGTCAATGAGATTATCCAGACTGCGGTACCGATGATTTACTGGGCGCTGGTGGCGGCGACATTGACATTGTTTACGGCCTGGCAGATCCGGAAAACCTATGAAATTCCCATGAAAAATCTGGCGAAGGCGACCAGTGAGGTGGCCCGGGGTGATTTTTCTGTGTATTTATCTCCCATTCATACACCGGAAAAGCTGGATTATCTGGATGTGATGATCATGGATTTTAATAAAATGGTGGAAGAACTGGGAAGCATTGAGACATTAAAAACAGATTTTTTCTCCAATGTATCCCATGAGATCAAAACTCCGCTGGCTGTCATACAGAGCAATGCTCAGCTTCTTCAGAAGGAGGGGCTGCCGGAAGAACAGCGGATGGAATGTACGGAGACTATTCTGCACGCCACAAGAAGGCTTTCCAGTCTGATAACAAATATGCTGAAATTAAATAAGCTGGAGAAGCAGACGA
>JBJEJD010000051.1:0-2684 GCA_051877705.1 Coprococcus sp.
TAGTTTTTCGCAAACCGGAAAAGTCCCATATCATTCAGTCCGATATGCCATGCCAGATTATTCAGCCACGCAAAGAATATGATATGTCCGACTCCAAAACTACCGGTAGACAATCCGCTTTTGATACCTATATTATTATCAAATATTGCCCAGATATCAGACCATGAGGAAATACTTGCTCCAGTCGCCTCTGCCAGCTGCGGCAGGGATACCATGGCACCTATGAAAAAAATCAGAATCATCCACGGCACACAGGTACCTGCAAATTTTGCGCATGCTTCAAAGCCGTTTGCTGCAATCAATGTAACTACAATTCCAAGAATCACTACAATAGCCACAAAACCGACACTGGTAGGATACCATTTCTGCTGGACGGCGATTCCCGCCACTTCTTTGATGGCTGTACCCGAAACACAAAGTCCCGAAGCTGCCAGTGCAATAGAACAGATTCCCCAGATCAGAGTATAGGCCTTCTGCGCATATTTTCCCAGTACTTTCTTTAAATAACTGTATAGTGTCAGCCTTGTTTTTGTGCCCATAAGTGCACAGAAAAAGGTAAAGGATACTGTTGCAAGCAAATTACCGATGATCAGACCGATCAGAATCATTTTTGCAGAGCATCCCCAGGTAACCATTGTCGCACCAAATACAAATTCTGTTGCAGCGATATGTTCGCCACCATAAAGCCCCAGAAAATCCCTTACTCCGGAAAGATTTCTGTCCGCCACAGGTCTGTCAGTTTCCGGCACCTGTGTAACATCTAAAACTCGTCCCATATAAACCTCACATACTACCTTCAAAATTGTATATTTAACTGTTCCTTCAAATTCATCTTTTGTTTAGGATCTGATGAAATTTGTTGCTATCTGTTCCTCTGTCTCAGGAAGTCCGTATTGTGCCTTTCCCAATGCGATACTCTTCATCAGAAATGTCATATTCCTGGCCAGTACCCTCATCACCTGTCTGCCTTCTTCATCCATTTCTGCCTCTCCGGCCTCCAGGCCATGGATACTGTTCCAGTACTGACTGGATGCCACAGGCATATTGGAAATGGTAAAATACTTATTCAGCTCATCAAAGGCTGCAGAACATCCGCCCCTTCTCGCACAGACCACACTGGCACCGACCTTCATGGTCTTATCAAAATGTGTGCTGAAGAAAAGCCGGTCAAGACAGGCAATTAAAGTGGCATTTGCTGATGCAAAATAAACAGGGCTGGCAATGATCAGGCCATCTGCCGCTTCGAATTCGGGTGCAATTTCATTCACGATATCATCAACCGAACACCTTCCTGTCTCACAGCAGGATCCACATGCCACGCAGCCTCTGACAACTTTATCTCCCACCTGGATGACAGTGGCCTCCACATCATTTTCTTCAAAACACTGTATCATTTCCCGAAGGGCCACGAATGTATTGCCATTCCTGTGGGGGCTCCCGTTTAAAATAAGAACTTTCAGCTTATCTGCCATGTTTCAGTCCTCCATTAATAGTTCACAGCATCCAGACCTTTGGTGCCGAGGATTACTCTTGCTTCATCCGGAGTGGCAATCTCTTTACTCATCTCTTTTGCGATCCTGATGATCTTTTCCACCTGCTCCGCATTGCTCTTTGCCTTCACACCCTTTGCAAGCCAGATACTATCCTCCAGACCGACACGGACATTGCCTCCCATGGCCAGTGATGCCGCACCGAGAAGCATCTGCTGTTTACCGGCGCCGACTACAGACCAGATAAAATTGTCTTTACCTAATGTTCTTTCAGCCATATCCACCAGATGCACAAGATTATCAACCGTTGCCTGCATACCGCCAAGGATACCCAGAACAAATTGAATATAAACCGGACCCTCTATCTGTCCGCTGTCAAGCAGATACCGGATATTATTGATCTGTCCCATATCATATACTTCAAATTCCGGTTTTGTACCTGCATGTTTAAAAGCTTCTGCATACATGCGCATAGACTGGAAAGTATTGTTATGGATATTATTTTCCGTACTGAGAACATAATCCCTTTCCCAGTCAAAACGAAACTCTTTGATCTTATCAGCCAACGGATGCAGCGCAAAATTAAAAGAACCGCCATTAAAGGAACCCAACTCCGGCTTCAATTCTGTCACCGGACGGAGACGCTGCTCAAGAGTCATCGTTGTCGGATCACCGCCGGTTGTCAGACACAGAATAATATCACAATTCTTCTTTACTTTTTCACATATCTGACGGAAAAGCTCTATGTCGGCAGAAGGTTTCCCGTTTTCAGGATTTCTCACATGAATATGGGCAACTGCTGCACCCGCTTCACAGGCACGAATGGCCTCGTCAGCGATTTCTTCCGGTGTAATCGGAAGATACTCTGTCTGAGACGGAACATGAATGGCACCGGTAATGGCCGCCGTGATAATTGTCTTTCTCATATAACATTCCTTCCTTTGCTTAGTTCTCTTTCATTCCGACTGCTTCCATCGGATATAAAGTATATTTACTTACATCCGTCTTATCTGAATAAAAACAGATGGCTCTCATTGTTTCATCGCTGTTATTACACAACATATGAATTTCGTTAGGGCGCATCAATATAAAACTGCCTTTTTCCACTGGATGACTTTTTCCGCCCTCCGTCATCATCACACCACGGCCTTCCAGTATATAAATTGCTTCTTCTTCTTTTGCATGGGAATGAGG
>JBJEJD010000051.1:2784-5066 GCA_051877705.1 Coprococcus sp.
CTTTGACTTTCTGCCCGTTCCAGTGGATATCCCTGACCGGATGGATCTGCAAATAATTTCTCAAATACATATTTCAGATTAATATCTCCTGCCCATCCATATCCCTTATTCAAAGGCAGCGAGATACAGTTTCCGCCGTTAATCTGAGAAAACAGCCATGCATCCAAAGGTTCTGTAATAAGACCACAGAAAACATTTGGAAACTGCAGAACTGCATTTAAAAAACCCTGACCGGTTCCACATCCGCCAACCACAAAGTCGCATGCGCCTGTATTCAGCAAAATAGCTGCCATATAGCTGGTATGGATATAGGTCAGCTGTGGCTGCTGCTCCGGATTTTTCATTCCTACATTCAATATCTCTGCATCTGTTGTACTTTCAAGTGCATGTATAATATCCGCATTTTTCAGGCTGGCACTCACTTCATTAATAACTGCTATCCGCATTTTTATTCCTCCTGCCTCTATATTTTCTGGCAGAGCTGCCCGCTGACGCAGCCCTGCCTGATTCATTTATACAGTTTCTTCGGCCAGTCCTTCTTCATATTTCTGGCGCTGTTCGCTCATATATGCAACTTCCGGTACCGGCACATCCCACCATCCATATGCTGCGCCGCCTGATTCAGGGAACTCACGATAGGTATCCACTTCGATAAATGCAGGTTCGCCTTTTTCCAGTGCATTTCTGACAGCACCTTCCACTTCTTCCGGCTGGGAGATTCTCTGGGAATAGATACCGAAATTTTCAGCAATTTCTTTAAATTTCGGAGAATAGATCTCTTTTGTATCATCCATGACAAAATCATTGGCAAATCTGTGATCGGCACCATAATTTGCTTCCTGGAGATCACGAATCGCCATCCAGCATGCATTATTAGCACATATAACAATGACAGGAATATTATACTTTTTCATGGTTGCAAGCTCCTGCATAACCATTGAGAAATCGCCGTCACCCATCAATGCGACAACCGGTGTATCCGGCTTTGCAAGTTTTGCGCCCATGGCAGCCGGGAAAGCCCATCCCATGGTTGAAAATCCGCCTGTGGTAAGATAAGTACCCGGCTTCTTGAAAACATATTCCTGCAGGCACTGTGCCTGTGTATTACCGGAAGATGTTGCAATAATTGTATCTTCCGGCAGGCATCTGTTCAGTTCTCCAAGAAGCTGTGAGATAGAAATCTTCGGCAGTTTCTTTGCACGGTTCTCTGCTTTTTTCTGTGCCCAGTCAGCATTTAATCTTGCAATCTCTTTTGTATATTCTTTTGTACGGTAATCCACAACACCAACTTTTTCTGTATATGTGTCGATCAGCTGATCCACAACCAGTCTCCAGTCACCCAGTACAGGAACATCCACACCATAGTTCTTTCCAATCTCAGTAGCATCGATATCGATGTGAATCAGTTTCGTATCCGGGAAGTTGTATGCAGCACCTTTTCTATAGGAGCAGGTTGCTTCATCGGCAAATCTTGTTCCGATGGCCAGTACAACATCCGCTTTTCTTGTGAGTTCCACACCAACCGGTGTTCCCTTGGAACCTGTATGGAAGCCATACAGCGGATGATCCTCCGGAAATGCACTCTTGCCGTTCATGGTTGTAATAACTGCACAGCCCCAGAGTTCAGCAAGCTTCACCAGTTTATCTGTATCGCCATGTCTGAGACAGCCGCCGCCAAGAACCATAACCGGACGTTTTGCTTCCTTCATCAATTCTACTGCTGCATCGATCATTTCCTGACTTGCTGCTGTTGCATTGACTGCTTTATGCTTAACTGGTTCCGGAAGTATAACATCAGCTGCATTGGCCTGAACATCCATTGGCATGGACAAAAGAACCGGTCCCCTTCTTCCCGTCTGCATCTGATTAAAAGCTCTCTGGAGAAGTCTCGGCAGCTGACCCGGAGTCTCTACTCTCCATGCTCTCTTTGTTATCGGCTTTAAAGACTCAATATAATTGGAGTCCTGTCCGCGCTCTACCTCCTGAAGAAGACCTACCCCCTTCATATTGACATGGGCATCACCGCAGATCTGAAGAACGGCACTGGAATCCACATATGCTGTACCAAGGCCGATGGCAGTATTTAAAGCACCTGGTCCTACTGAAGTAAAGCAGGCAAGCGGCTGTCCGCTGACACGATAGTAACCGTCTGCAATATGTACGGCACACTGCTCATGCATCACCTGCAAATATTTGATATTGCCCTTTTCATCCTCTTCCCTTAATGCATCTGCAAATGCCAGAATGCCATGTCCCGGAATACCCAGTACATAAGGTACATT
>JBJEJD010000052.1:0-21164 GCA_051877705.1 Coprococcus sp.
AGATTCATTTTCCGAAGGATGAAGAAAATTGCCGGATGGCCAGAAGAAGGCTGGTATTTGATGAATTTCTGGCTTTTGCACTTTCCATGAAAAGACTGAAAAAGGAAAATCACCAGATTATCAGCCATTACAGAATCGATGGAGCAGACAGGGTGGATGAATTGATTGATTCGCTGCCTTACAGGCTGACAGGAGCCCAGATGCGGGTATGGCATGAGATCAGGGAGGATATGGCAGGAACAACAGTGATGAACCGGCTGGTACAGGGGGATGTAGGCTCAGGTAAGACAATGATTGCTGCACTTGCCATGTTTGCGGCGGCTGTGTCAGGTTATCAGAGTTGTATGATGGCACCGACAGAGGTTCTTGCGCGGCAGCATTATGAGAATCTGAGCCGGCTTTTTGAATCTTTTGGTGTTAAAACGGTACTGCTTACAGGATCCATGACGGCTGCTCAGAAAAGAAAGGTGTATTCTGTCATAGAGAATCATGAGGCGGATGTGATCATTGGTACGCAGGCTCTTTTTCAGGAAAAGGCCGTCTATGCGAAGCTGGCGCTGATCGTAACAGATGAACAGCATCGGTTTGGTGTACGTCAGAGGGAACGGCTGGCAATGAAAAGCGGCAGTTCTGAGCCCCATGTTCTTGTCATGAGCGCAACCCCCATACCAAGAACCCTGGCTATTATATTATATAGTGATCTGGATATTTCTGTTGTGGATGAGAAGCCTGCCAATCGGCTTCCTGTTAAAAATTGTGTGGTGGGTACCTCTTATCGTCCGACTGCTTACCGTTTTCTGGAACAGCAGGTACGGATGGGCCATCAGGTATATGTCATCTGTCCGATGGTGGAAGAGAGCGAGAATATGGATGCGGAGAATGTCCAGGATTATACGGAAAAGCTCAGACAGGTACTGCCGTCTGATATCCGTATTGAATTCCTCCACGGCAAGATGAAGCCTGATGAGAAGAACAGAATGATGGAGTGTTTTGCAGAGGGGAAGATCCACATTCTGGTATCCACAACCGTAATTGAGGTAGGTGTTGATGTGCCTAATGCCACTGTTATGATGATAGAAAATGCGGAGCGTTTTGGACTGGCCCAGCTTCATCAGCTGCGTGGCCGCGTAGGGCGGGGAGATGCCCAGTCTTATTGTATTTTCATTCATGGACAGGATAATCAGAAAATCAGAGAGAGGCTGAATATTATGCTTCAGACCAATGACGGATTCAAAATAGCTGCGGAAGATCTGAAGCTGCGCGGTCCTGGTGATATGTTCGGTATCCGTCAGAGCGGCAGTATGATATTTAAAATAGGGGATGTTTTTGCAGATGCCGGATGTCTTGTGGAAGCCGGAGAGGCTGCTGACAGCATTCTGGAGGAGGATCCTGAACTGGAAAGACCGGAATATGCAATGCTGAAGAAGAAAGTGGCGGCTGGTATGCATCAGAGGCAGGATCAGATTGTACTGTGATGGGATACAGTCTGTTTGCTTTGTGCTAAAAAAAACATGAAATATTTGATAACCGGTTGACAAATTAATCAAAAAATATACAATATAACTAACGCGGTGAATGAACCGCAGTCAGGAACAGGATGTGATGATATGCGCGTGATAGCAGGAAAAGCAAGACGTATACAACTGAAGAGCATTGAGGGCATGAATACACGTCCGACAACTGACAGAATCAAGGAGACTTTATTTAATATGCTGTCACAGGACATATATGGCAGCAGGTTTCTTGATTTATTTAGCGGCAGCGGTGCAATCGGCATCGAAGCACTGAGTCGTGGTGCTGCATCTGCTGTTTTTGTGGAGAATAACCGACAGGCTGTTCAGTGTATCAGGGAGAATCTGACAAAGACAAAGCTGTTGACGGAGGCTGTGATCATGCCTATGGACTGTGCGTCGGCCATTAACCGGCTGCAGGGCAGCCCCCAGCATTTTGATATTGTTTTTATGGATCCGCCCTATAACCGGGAGCTTGAGAAAGAGATGCTTCGTCTGATGAGGAATGTATCCTTTATTGATGAAGATACGATGATTATCATTGAAGCTTCTCTTGAGACTGATTTTGACTGGCTTGAAGCGTATGGTTATGAATTCACCAAAATAAAAAAATATAAGACGAATCAGCATGTATTCGTGAAAAGGGTATTGGAGAAGTAAGAATGAGGACAGCAATTTATCCGGGCAGTTTTGATCCGGTCACATACGGACATATTGATATTATTAAAAGATCTGCAGTTATGGTTGATAAACTCATAATCGGTGTTTTGCGCAATAGCTCAAAATCACCGTTGTTTTCTGTTGAAGAACGTGTTAATATGTTAAAAGAAGTCACAAAAGATATCCCGAATGTGGAAGTCACATCATTTGCCGGGCTTCTTGTTGACTTTGCAGATGCTTATAATGCGAAGATTATTGTCAGAGGGCTGAGAGCAGTTACGGATTTTGAATACGAATTGCAGTGGGCACAGACCAACAGGGCTGTTCGTCCGCATCTGGATACCTTGTTTTTAGTAACTAATGTTGAACATTCTTATTTAAGCTCAAGTGCTGTGCGGGAACTGACGAAGTATCATGGAGATGTCAGTCTGTTCGTGCCGCCATATGTCGAGCAGAAGTTAAATGAGAAGCTAAATCTGAAGGAGAATTGATAATGAGCAGAATTGAACAGTTAATTGATGAAATAGAAGAATATGTGGAAGGATGTAAGCCGGCACCGTTTTCACAGTCTAAGATTGTCGTACAGAAGGAGCAGTTATACGAGCTTCTGACTGAACTGAGACTGAAGACTCCGGATGAGATCAAACGCTATCAGAAGATTATTGCCCAGAAGGACAAGATTATCAGTGATGCCCAGGCTCAGGCAGAGCAGATGATCGAAGAAACGACCAATTATGCCAATGCGCTGGTAGAGGAACATGAGATCATGCTGAAGGCATATGAGAAGGCAGAGCAGACGATCAATGCGGCCAATGCTCAGGCAGAGGAGATTATTGCGTCTGCCAACCAGAATGCAGAAGAGATGCGCATGAGTGCGCTTGCATATACGCAGAGCCTTATTGGCAATATTCAGCAGGTTGTGGAGCGTTCACTTGATATTGCAAGAACGAATTCAGAAGGACTTATTAATGGTCTGTCAGAGAACCTGAGTATTCTTATCAGCAATAATGATGCCCTGGTTTCTCAGCTGAATGTTACAGAGAACGATTATCATGAGGCTGTATCGGCCGGAGCAGATGATGAAGAGGATACTCTGACAGATGATACCGGTTATGAAGAAGAGCAGCCGGCAGGTGTATATGAGCAGCAGGAAGAGGTTGGGGACGAAGAGGAAGAAGAAATCGATGATGATGAGTTCGATGATGACGACTATGATGACATCGATTAATGCTTCATCCTGCTGAGATATGAAGCCATAGCAGGGTCAATATGCCTGTAAGTATGCTGATGGCAGATTTATCAATAAGATATTTTATAAAAGACAGTTTCTGAGAATGTATGAGGGTATAAGTCTGAAAGGCAATGCATAAGCCGCCGAAGGCTGTACCGCTCATAATCAGGACTGTCTTTATTTTGTTTGTCAGTGAAAGACCTGCAATGACATTGGCTCCATTGGTAATTTCCATTAACAATGTAACAAAAGCGGCATTTTCCGGAGAGATGCCGGAGATACCCTGGATAATTTCGCAGAAAATGGCAAATATCATCATGGATACACCGACCTTCAGCATAAGCTCTGAACTGTTCAGTAATATCTGGCGAAAGGATACGGAAGTATTTTTTTTATGGGAAAAGGATGTCTGTGGCGAAATTGGTTTGGTGTGCAGCAATCGGCTGCGTATCCACAGCCACAGCAGGGCACTGCCATAGAAAATGAGCGTCAGTACGGGACGCCGGTTTCCTGTATGAAGCTGCTGCTCCAGTATATAACTGCTGAGGAACATGGGACCGGCATTGTTGCAGGCAGCCGCCAGCAGCTGGGCTTCTTCTTTATTGATCAGCTTTTGTTCAAATATCTGAGATGCAGTGAGTGCTCCCATGGGGAAACCGCATAGAAAACCTGTCAGTATACAGAAACTGCCGGCTGGAGACAAGCCGAATATCCGTGTAATCGCCGGTCCCATAATATGTCCGAGCCAGGAGACGGTACCTCCAGCCAGCATGAACTGCAGGATCAGGGTAAAAGGCATCAGTGTCGGAAGTACCTGACTGTACCAGAGAATCAGTCCTTTGGCGGCTCCTGAAGAAACTGCGGGCGCAAAAATAATCAGCAAAAGCAATGACAGGCACAGTATAACAGAGACAGCTTTTTCCTTCATTCACAGGTTCCCTGTTCTTTTTGATACTATACATATGCAGGGAACAGAACATATTATGACTGATTATCCATAACAACAAGTGGTTCAGACTCAATGGCAGGCAGCTGCAGATGAAAGCGGCAGGAGAGTGTCTGACGGTAAAGGCGGGCGGCATACAGATCCGCCTGGAACATTTCCTGCCCGGATCCCGTCAGTCGGCGGCCGTCTCTGGATGTGCGCATGACCAGCTGATTTTTGAAGTTGTCAGGTACCTCCTTCCAGAAGCTGGCAGCAGATGTTCTGAAACCGAGAACATGCAGATATCCACTGTAATCAGCGGCCTTCCAGCGGTTCATAATATCCTTTTCATGGCCAAGAAGAATATGAAAAAGGCACCGTGATACACGGGTGGCAGTAAGATTTCTGGAAACCAGCAGTTCCGTGAACTGTTCGGTTGACTGAAATTGATTTTTAAAACTGTCGATGCGGTTGGCAATGTCCGCTGTGATATCCACATAACGCATCAGGTCGAGTCCGGGTTCCAGAAGGCGGTAGGCCAGCATCAATGAGAAATCATTAGCCGTCAGGAGACCTTTGGATGCAAGATATTTTTGAATGTATTGTCCGGTAATTGCGGGAACTGGCAGTTGATCCAGAGTACTGCTTTCATTATGCGCATGGAGGGAGAGATTCTCCAGACATTTTCTAATGGCTGTAGCAGAGCTGAAGATTTCTGAAGTATCGGTACTGTGGTAATCTGCGCCTTTCCTTTTGATGAGAACCGGCCGGATACTGCTGCCTGTTCTGTGCAGAGCTTTCAAATATTCAATGGCAAGGATATTGTTAGGCATGCTTAATATATCTGAACAATGGGAATCCTGCAGATAGAGGCATAATGCTCTGCTTCTGGCTGCAGGAAAGTTCAGACCTTCACGAAGGCATTCCTTTAATATATCTCTGTAGGGATGGGGTTCATCGGCAAGGATGTGGGCAATCTTATCAAAATATTCGAGATGATCATTCTCTGCTCCAAAACAGAGATAATCAATGCATCCCATCTGATTGAGGAGGGAGACGGCGGATGATGCGAAGATCTCCGCACTGCCGAGCGCGCCGTAAACGGGCAGTTCACAGACGATATCAGCGCCGGAAGCCAGTGCCATCTGACATCGGGTATATTTATCAATGCAGGCAGGGCCTCCCCGCTGGACGAAGTCTCCGCTCATCATAACAAGAATAAGATCAGCTTCCGTGCGTCTGCGTATTTCCTGCAGCTGGTACAGATGACCGTTATGGAAAGGATTGTATTCAGCAATAACTGCCGCAATCTTCATGGGGATACCTCCGTTGCTTTTGTTTTCAGAAGATTAGGTATGGAATTCTGTAAAGTGAACAGGATGTACTCAATCAGTTCCTGTCGATTATGCGTATCCTTATTCTGAAAATAATTGATCAGACTTCCTGCCAGTGCTTCTGTGTAAAAAGTAATCAGAAAGCTCTTAAAGTTATCATCAACCATTATATCCATCTCATTTGCAACACTGTCTATAATAGAACGCAATATGCCATTGAAATCTGCCAGAAAGAAAAGTTTCATTCCCTCGCGCCCCATGGAGTCATAAGCACAATTGATAATATGCCTGTTGGCGTCAACATAATCGATGATAAAACCGATGGCCTCTTCGGGATTGACAAGGAGGTTGATATTCTTGACAACATTGACAGCCTCCTGTTCCAGCATCCATCTGAGCAGATCGTAGATATCCTGAAAATGATAATAAAAAGTATTGCGATTGACACCGCAGTCGTTAATTATTTCACTCACCGTAATTTTAGAAAAGGCCCTGGTGTGCATGGCCTTTTTGAGAGATGCAGCGAGTGCTTTTTTTGTGTTCAGGGAAGTGACTTCGTGTTTCATATCGTCCTCCTAAAAAACAATTATGTTTTTATTATACACTTGTCTGGTAATAATTCAATGGATAAAGATGGCTATTTGTCTGTCAAAGGCTGAGTGGTTGCAAATGGATATTTATCAGGCAAATGTTAATATCTGTCTGATTTTTCAGCAAAACAGCCATGTTTGACTGTTTTATGCCTGTGTCGATTATCTTATGATATAGGAAAATAAAAGTACTTTGCAGGGCTGCATGGCCTTGAAGCAGAGGGCAGGGAGGTATGGGGATGCTTAAAAGAAAATATCAGATTGTGATGCAGACGCCGATTGGCGGGAGAGCCGGTACACTGGAAATTCAGATAGAACAGAATACGATCAGCGGATATATGAATCTGCTTAAACGTTCAGAGCCGTTTGAAGGGAGTATTGATGAGAATGGATATTGCAGTATCAGAGGGAAGCTGATCACACTTATGAATACGATTCCTTACACGGCAACGGGACAGATCACCATGGATTCTCTGGATTTATCTTTGCAGGGGGGAAGAAACAGATTCAGTGTTAAAGGCACTGTCATAAAAGAAGATCAGGAGGATATTTTTATCTTCTGAAATAATGAAGCAAAGGAGTGTGGATGCTTATGAATGATGAACAGACAAAAAATAAAGGTGACAGTTTTATGATAAAGATTGCCACTTTTATCGTGGATAAGCGTAATCTGTTTTTCCTTTTGACGATTATAGGGATCATTTTTTCGTTGATATCCCAAAGCTGGGTAAAGGTTGAAAATGAATTGGCAGAATATCTGCCGGATGATTCGGAGGCCAGACAGGGGCTGGATATTATGGCGGATCAGTTTGTTACCTATGGGAATGCGCAGGTTATGGTGGCGAACATAACACTGGAGAAGGCAGAGGACCTGAGTGATGCGTTTTCCGGGCTTGATGGTGTACAGAGTGTGACTTTTGATAAAGAGGAAGATTATAAAGATGTATCTGCCCTGTATACGATCACCTTTGATTATGCAGATACGGATGAAGAATGTCTTGCGGCACTGGATAAAGTGGAGGAACTGGTATCTGATCAGGATTATTATGTGTCTACGGATCTGGGTGATCAGCAGGCAGAAATCCTTGACAGTGAGGTCAGTGTTATCATGGTCTGGGTAGCAATAATTGTCATTGCAGTATTGTGTTTTACTTCCCAGACATGGGCAGAAGTCCCGGTATTGCTTTTGACTTTTGTTACAGCCATGATCTTGAATCTGGGCAGTAACTTTCTGCTTGGTACCATTTCATTTGTTTCCAATTCAGTAACCAGTATTCTTCAGCTGGCATTGTCTCTGGACTATGCTGTTATTCTGTGCAACCGGTTTAAGGAAGAACGACGGGTGCTGCCTCAGAGGGAAGCTGTTATCATGGCTTTGAGTAAAGGTATACCGGAGATTGGATCAAGCAGTCTGACAACCATTGGCGGTCTGATCGCCATGATGTTCATGCAGTTCAAGATCGGACCGGATATGGCCATATGTCTGATCAAAGCCATATTCTATGCGCTTTTATCTGTTTTTGTTGTCATGCCCGGGCTGCTGATGCTGTTTGGACCGCTGATGGAAAAAACAGCACATCGCAGTTTTATTCCGAAGATACCGTTTGTCGGTAAATTTGCCTACGCTACAAGATATGTGGTGCCGCCGGTTTTTATTATTGTTTTGATTATAGCCTTTAATCTTTCCGGTAATTGTCCTTATGCCTACGGTTACAGTATTCTGGACACACCAAAGCTGAATACAACGCAAATTGCGGAGAATATGATAGAAGATACCTTTGGACTGGATAATTATGTGGCTCTTGTGGTGCCAGGCGGGGATTACAGTGCTGAAAAGAGATTATTGGAAGAGTTGGATACTTTTGAAGAAGTTGAAAGCAGTATGGGCCTGTCTAATGTGGAAGCCATGGACGGATATACGATGGCGGACAGGCTGACACCAAGGCAGTTTGCGGAGCTGACAGATCTGGATTACGAAGTGGCTCAGGTGGTATATGCGGCCTATGCGGCCAAAAATGAGGAGTATGGGGAGATTGTGGGAAGTCTTTCAACTTATAGTGTTCCGCTGATTGACATTCTATTATTTGCTTGCGACCAGATAGATTCAGGGATTATCGCATTGGATGAAGATCAGTCAGAGATGCTGTCTATGGCAAAAATCATGATGGAAAGCGCGAAGAAGCAGCTGCAGGGCGATGACTATAATCGTGTTCTGGTTTATCTGAATCTGCCGGTCAGCGGTGATGAAACCTACGCGTTTCTGGATACATTGCGGGAAACCGCCAGGAAATATTATCCAGAAGGGAATATCTATGTCGTGGGCGAATCTACGACAGAATATGATTTTAAGAAATCTTTTGAAATAGATAATCTGGTCGTAACGATTGTATCCATCCTGATCGTTCTGGTGGTGCTTCTGTTTACATTTAAGTCAGCGGGAATGCCGGTGCTGCTCATTCTGGTTATACAGGGGGCTATCTGGATCAATTTCTCCATTCCTACCATAATGGACAATTCGATTTTCTTTATGAGCTATCTGGTGGTCAGTTCCATTCAGATGGGTGCCAATATTGATTATGCAATTGTTATTGCGAGCCGTTTTAATGAGTTAAAAAGTGAGATGGATCACAAACAGGCCATTATTGAAACGATGAATTTTGCTTTCCCAACACTTATTACATCAGGCACGGTTCTGTCCATGGCTGGTATTCTGGTAGGAAGGATGACTTCTGATGCGGCTATCGTAGGTATCGGAAGTATCGGACGCGGAACAATTATCTCCATGATTCTGGTTATGTTTGTATTGCCGCAGATTTTACTGTTGGGAAGCAGGATTGTAGATTGGACATCCTTCTCCATGCCTGTTAAAGAAATGACGGCCAGCGCCAGTGGACGTGTCAGGATCGAGGGGTTAGTTCGGGGTGAAATACATGGAACCATCAGTGGTACAGTCAGGGCCACAGTGGATGGCGACGTCAATCTGAATGTAATCTCCGGCTCTGTGGCCGAGGAAGGAGTGGAAGATGAAAGCAAAGAAAATGCATAAAATCATCGCAGTGCTCTTGTTCAGCACTCTTCTGGTATCTGCGTTTTTTTCTGCGGAAGGAACGGCATATGCCGAAGAAAAATCAAAAACTATTTATATAGATACTGCTGAAGATATGGCAGACCTGGCAAAATCCTGTACGCTGGATACTTGGTCCCAGGGAAAAAAGGTGGTCCTTCGGGCAGATATTTCACTGGCAGATATTGAATTCTCAGGGATTCCCACATTTGGAGGAGAATTTGACGGTAATGGCTATACCATCAGTGGTCTGGATATCAAGCAGGGCACGACACCGGCCGGGTTATTCGGCGTTCTGCAGGAAAAAGCGGTTATTAAGAATCTGACAGTCAGCGGTACGGTTACACCCGGCAGGGATAGTGACAATGTGGGCGGAATTGCGGGGGAAAATTATGGCTGTATTTCAGGCTGTACCTTTACCGGCAATGTATCCGGTGATAATAGTGTTGGGGGCATCGCCGGCAGCAACACGCTGACAGGTCAGATTCTTAACTGCAGTGCAAGTGGATCGGTTACAGGAGATAAAATGACAGGCGGTATTGTCGGCAGCAATCTTGGAAATGTTGATAATTGTCAGAACAATGCTTATGTTAACACGACAAGTGTTGATCCTGCCATTAGTCCGAAAGAACTGGATATTGATTTTTCCCTTGACCTGTCTAAACTGTCTTCAGTGGATACCAGTATGGCTTCGTCAGATACCGGAGGTATTGCGGGATACTCCTCCGGTCTGGTAGTGAGCTGTGTCAACAATGCTCCGGTGGGGTATCCGCATATTGGTTATAATGTGGGAGGCATCATCGGACGCAGCTGCGGATATATCCATAACTGTGTAAATAATGCCAATGTATTTGGACGCAAAGATGTGGGCGGAATTGCGGGACAGATGGAGCCCTATATTGCAGAAAATATATCAGAAAGCGCTTTGGCCAGACTGGAACGGCAGTTTGAGGAACTGGATGAAATGCTGGATCAGGCTTTGAATGATGCTGATGAAAGCGTTGGCACAGTGACTTCCAGGTTGAACAGGATTGCGGGTTATATGGACAGTGCCGCAGGGGCAGCCCAGAATATCAGAACCACCGGCAGTGTAACGACTACAGTCAATGGAAGCGGTGAGGGCAGCAGCAGCGGCAGCGCCAGTGCTTCTTCCTCCGGAGGAAAAGTGGAAGGAAGTTCTTCATCCGGAGGAGCGGCGGGAGCAATTACGACTCCGGTTGGAGGAGCTGCCGCCGGGGGCGTATCATCAGGCGGTGAGATATCTGTAAGCGGCAGCACAGGCAGTGTCAGCGGTGAAAATAAAACTTCTGCCAGTGGTAATCTGAATGCGTCCACTCAGATCAGTATGAAGACATCTTTGAGCGGTCTTTCTTCTGCTCTGTATGGAATGTCCGGTCAGATGCGTCTTCTGAATGGAGAGATCTCTGATTCTTCAGGTACTTTAAGTGAGGATTTGAAAGAAATCCAGCAGCAGATTAATGCTATTTCCGATACGGCAATTGAACTCTTTCAGATAAACGGGGAAGAGGATGATATACTTATTGACAGTTCTGATATTGATATAGATCTGGTAACTCTGGGCAAAGCTTCCAATTGTACAAACGGCGGCGGTGTGGAGGGTGATATTAACGTGGGCGGAATCACCGGTTCTATGGCCATGGAATATGAATTGGATCCGGAGGATGATATCGCTTCCACTCTGGATGAGGCGCAGAGCAGAAAACTGGAGGTCAAAGCTATTATTCAGAAATGTGTGAATAATGGCAAAATAGCTGGCAAACGGGATTATGTGGGAGGTATCTGCGGACGAATGGATCTCGGACTCATTGCCAGGTCAGAAGGCTATGGCAGTGTTACCAGTGAAAACGGGGATTATGTAGGCGGTATAGCCGGTCTGACTGCCTCGACCATTCGTCATTGTTTTACAAAATGTACGCTTTCAGGTGTAAAGAATGTAGGCGGTATCGTTGGTTCCGGTGTTGAAGAATCGCTGACCCGCCGTTCCAGCACAGTGGCAGGATGTTACAGTATGGTCAATATTGATGATTATCAGGAATTTGCAGGCGCAGTCTCCGGTGTTAACGCCGGTAATTTTGTAGAAAACTATTTTGTTTCCGATACACTGGCCGGTATCAATGGAAGAAGCTATGCCGGTGCAGCAGAACCGGTTTCCTATGATAATTACATAAAGATGGGAGAGATAACTGTCAGTTCAGTATCAGAGTCAAAAGAAGATGAGGATTCAGGGGAAGATAATGGAAAAGAGGATGAATCTGAAGAGAAAGAAGTAATTGCCATTCCGGATGAATTCAGGCAGCTTACGCTGACTTTTGTTGCGGATGATGAAGTTCTTAAGACGGTTACTTTCAAATATGGGGATTCCTTTGATGATACAGTATATCCTGATGTGCCGGAGAAAAAGGGCTATTATGTTCACTGGGATAAAAATGAACTGAGCGATCTCCGATTTGATACAGTCGTTACGGCAGAATATATACCCTATGTTACGGCTCTTGCCAGTAAAGAAACCCGCACGGATGAGAGGCCTATTTTCTTTATTGAAGGATTATTCAATGATAAGTCTGATGCAGATGTGATGGCACAGCCAAATACACCGGATGAATTCGATTTTCTGGCAAAAAACTGGCTGGATATCCTGGACAGGGGGTTGTCGGGATCAAGAGCTGACAGGGAAATCGTTGAACAGTGGCATATATCGATTCCGGATGACGGGCAAAAAAAGCATACATTGCGTTATCTGCCTCCGGATATGGAGCCGGAAAGCCTGAATATCTATGTCAAACAGGGAGATACGTGGAAACAGGCAGAAGTGTCGTCCGTAGGGGGATATCTGACGTTTAATGTGGATGGATTGAAAACAGAAGTTGCGGTCATATCAACTGTAAATGTATGGTGGATATGGCTGTTGATGGGAATTCTGCTCCTTTTCCTGCTGCTTCTGATTCTGCGGCTGATCAGGAAAATAGTTAAAGCAAAGCGTAAATTAATCGCGAAGAAAAATATGAATGAGCAGGAATCCGGTGGGGCCGATAATAACACGGCAGAATCCGGTAAGGAGAGCAAGAAAAAGCCCTTGTGGAAAAAAATACTGCCGGTGATTATTCTGGTCATAGTGGTCGCTGGTGCAGCTCTTTTCTTTGTCCTGTATCATCAGATGGATAGTGTCAAAGCCTATGACCTTCTGAAGAAGTATGCTGAAAAGCAGGAGTTGTCCATGGAACTGACTGTAGATGCGAATATCAGTGCGCAGAGTTTTAACTATACGGCCAGGGCAGACCGGACGAATGTGGATGGACATCAGGTTGATGTAATCACTCAGGAAGACAGAGTACTTTATTATTGTGAAGATGCTGTTTTCATGGAAAATGGTAAAGCTTATAAGCTGAGTGCGGCATTTCCGGATTACTCTCTTCTTCTGAGTCAGGCCGTGGAACTTTATCGTCATGTGGATATTATGGAAAAGGATGGAACGTATACAATCATGGCAGAGAATGAAGATGCAAAAGCGGTTCTGGAGCTGTTGATGCCGTCGGCCGCTGATGGATTGACAGATACAGGTTCTATAAGTATGGAACTTCTGGCGGATGAAGATGAACCATCTGAAATTCATTTTATCGGAAATGGTATCCTGGATGATGAAGAAAACACGACGTTTAGTATTGATGCTGTATTGAAGCTGGATATAGAAGAAAGAAATCCGGTCCATATCCCTGAAGGGGTAAGGAACGCTATTGTCAGTGGAGAATATGAGGCTGCAGAAGAAATATCCGGAGATTTCATACGTATGGCGAATGCATGGCAGAAGCTGAATCAGAAGGAGTCTCTGGGGGCCAAAATGCTGCTGAAGGCGGATTGTGGACCGGTGACTCTGAATGAGAAACTTGATTTTTACAGCTGGAATTGTGACGGGGTAAAAATCAGTTCGATACAAAAAAATGGTTATGCACTGTATTTTACGGATACGGAGATATACAATAAAGATGGTGAAGAGATTGAAACTGCAGAAGCGATCAATGTGGAGGCCGGGCAGCTGTTGGATATTGCCTATCAGACCTGTCAGTATGCGCATCTGCAATGTCAGAAGACGGATGAAATATATACCTATACCATCTCGTTGGATAAAGCAGGTATCGAGGCAGTGGCCTATGCGATTGCGCCTGCCATTGAGGGGATGGATGTTCTCTTTGAAAGCGGCAGTATTCAGATCGTAACCGGCGGTGGGGAGATACAGAATGTTTCATTCAATTGTAGCGGCAGCGTTCAGGTCGTTTTCTCGGCAGCAAATGTGGAAATCGGGGCAGGACTGGATTTCACAGAGGAAATACCTGAAGCCCAAATACCGGAGGCTGTAAAAAATGCTTTGGATCAATAGTTTTTAATACAGGAAAGTATTGACATATTGTGTGTAGTCATATATACTAAAAATCGTCTGATAATAATAATTTAGAAAGGAGGCAGCAACATGACGAATAAGATCACATACAAGAATACGGACAATTTATTTGAGTGTATGAACAGAGAGAAGAACCTGAGTTCATGGTGTTTCCGGCTGCCTGCTTTTACGATGTTTTTCGGGCATTGATATGATGCGGCAGCAGATTGCGGCATAGTTGAATCTGATTTGAATTGATACTGCAATACAGGACATCCCAGAATCCGGGGTGTCCTTTTTTTGCGTATAAAGGTTAGGGGGTTGTTGTGCAGTGAAGAATAAAACGGGGAAAATCAGGCTGATTTTTCGGTTTTTAGGGGGAAATATTCATTTTTTTGTGTTGACGTTAATTTTTTCCATGATGGTATCGGTCTGCAGTGCGTCAATACCACAGATCGTTAAATATGCAGTGGATGATATTCTGCCCATGGGAATAGAACAGGGAAAGCCGGCTTTATTTGCCGCAGCGGGTGCTGTGACAGTAACGGCTCTTGTATCAGGTGTTTTTAATTATCTGAGTAAGATGTGTCTGGCAAAGGGTTCCGAGAACTTTCTGAAATCTATCCGTGATACGCTGTACCATCATATTGAGCATCTGCCCTTTGCATGGCATGTGCGTCATCAGACAGGTGAGATTATTCAGAGGTGTACGTCAGATGTGGAGGTTATCCGCAATTTTGTATGCAGTCAGATGCCGGAAGTATTTCGTACGGTTTTTCTGATAACCATGTATATGGTGATTATGTTTTCCATGAATGTGGAAATATCCTTTGTGGTCATGTTGTTTATTCCGATTATCATGACATATTCCGGTTTCTTCTACTCCAGGATCGCCAGAAGGTTTTTGAAAGCCGATGAGGCGGAAGGCGAGTTGTCCGGTACTGTTCAGGAGAATCTGTCAGGGGTCAGAGTTGTCAGGGCTTTCGGACGGGAGAAATATGAGATTGATCGTTTTGATGAGAAGAATGACGGCTTCGCCAATATGTGGATACGATTGGGACAGCTGATGAGCATCTATTGGGCCGTCGGAGGTTTTATTACCGGACTTCAGATTATCGTAGTCATTGTGATGGGAACCATTTTTACGGTGAAGGGAGAAATCAGTCTCGGTGATTTTATGGTTTTTGTATCTTACAATTCTGCATTGGCATGGCCGATACGAAGTCTGGGAAGAATCCTCTCGGATATGAGCAAGGCGGGGGTATCTATGGATCGAGTTGCTTATATACTGGAGGCAGAGGAGGAGACAGACGGGGAGAATGCCCTGCGCCCTCCTTTGAACGGTGATATTTGCTTTGAAAACGTAAACTTTGCCTACGGGAACGGACAGACTGTTTTGAAAAATATGGATTTTACCATACCTGCGGGCAGTACCTTTGCTATCCTTGGCAGTACAGGCAGCGGTAAATCCACCCTTGTTCATCTGCTGAACAGGCTTTATGAACTGCCGGAGGAAGGCGGCAGGATCACCATCGGAGGTGTGGACATCCGGGACATCAGCCGGGATCACCTGAGAAAAAATATTGGTATGGTACTTCAGGAGCCGTTCCTCTTTTCAAGATCCATCCGTGAGAATATTGGTATTACCCGGGAGGACCCGGAGGAAGAGGATATCCGGTGGTCTGCCCATATTGCCTGTGTCGATGAGGCAATCGAGCATTTTACGGATGGATATGATACCATTGTTGGGGAGAGGGGTGTCACCCTGTCAGGCGGTCAGAAGCAGCGTGTGGCCATTGCAAGAATGCTGATGAAGAATGCGCCGATTCTTGTATTCGATGACTCTCTTTCTGCGGTGGATACGGAGACAGACAATAAGATTCGTCAGGCTTTAAAGTCTGAAATGGAGAGGACCACGGTTATACTGATCTCTCACAGAATTACATCGCTGATGCAGGCGGACTGTATTATGGTCATGGATAAAGGTGAGATACGCCAGATGGGGACTCACGAGGAGCTGATTGCTCAGGATGGGCCGTACAGGGATATTTACGAGATACAGATGAACAGTGATATACGTCTGATGGAAGGAGGGAGCTTATGCGTTTAGAAGAACAGGAATTTACAAAAGCCATAGACTTTTCCATCTGGAAGAAAATGTTCCCATTTCTAAAACCCTATAAAAGCGTTCTGGTAATGGTAGTTGTTATGAACTTTTTCTGTGCACTGGTGGATATGAGTCTGCCATTGTTCCAGCGGTATGCCATCAATCATTTTGTGGAAGGTCAGACAATTCAGGGAATAGGAATCTTTACACTGATATCTGTGCTGGTTTTTGCCTTCCAGGCATGGACGGTCATTTGTTTTACCAGAGGCTGCATACGGATTGAGATGGGGATAGGAAGAGATATGAAGCGGGCATTGTTTGTGCATCTTCAGACATTATCCTTTTCCTATTACAATGTGACACCCGTAGGTTATATTTTATCCAGAGTCATGAATGATACCAGTAAAATCTCAGGTATGGTCGCATGGAATTTTGTTGATCTTCTCTGGGCGTTGACCTATGTGCTGGGGGTTTTTGTGATCATGCTTGTACTGAACTGGAAACTGGCTCTGGTGATCATGCTCATTGTACCGGCCATTGCTGTTCTGACATGGTATTTCCAGAACCGGATTCTTAAATGGAACCGAAAAGTAAGAAAGGTCAATTCCAAAATTACCAATGCTTATAATGAGGGCATCACAGGTGCGAAAACTTCAAAATCGCTGGTGATCGAAGATAAAAACTACAGAGAATTTTCGGATATTACCCAGGAAATGAGGGTGGCTTCCGTGCAGTCTGCAAGGCTGAGTGCAATTTATATTCCGCTGGTATTGTTTTTTGGTTACCTGGCTACTGCTCTGGTGCTGGCTCAGGGTGGCATGATGGTATTTGATCATTTACTTGAATTTGGCACTCTGGCAGCCTTTACGACCTACGCCGTGGAGATTTTTGAACCGATTCAGCAGCTGGCAAGAAATCTGGCGGATTTTATTTCCACACAGGCCAGTATTGAGCGTGTAACCTCACTTCTTGAGCAGGAATCCCTGGTGGTGGATTCGCCGGAAGTGGTGGATCAATACGGTGACTTTTTACATCCTAAAAAGGAAAACTGGGAGCCGATCAAAGGTGATATCGAGTTTGAAGATGTTTCTTTTCATTACCCTGATGGCAAAGAGGAAGTGCTGAGTCATTTTAATCTGAAGATTCCTGCGGGAACCAATGTCGCCATTGTGGGAGAGACAGGGGCAGGAAAGAGCACCCTGGTCAATCTTGCCTGCCGCTTCTTTGAGCCGACATCGGGAAGAATTCTCATTGATGGAAAGGATTACCGGGAGAGAAGTCAGCTCTGGCTTCACAGTAATATCGGTTATGTGCTCCAGAATCCACACCTGTTTTCAGGAAGCGTTATGGAAAATATCCGCTATGGAAGGCTGGAGGCCACAGATGAGGAGGTCATGGCTGCGGCACAGGCAGTGTCTGCCGATCAGGTGGCTGCAAAACTGGAAAAAGGTTATCAGAGTGATGTGGGAGAAGGCGGTGACCGTCTGTCCACCGGAGAAAAACAGCTTCTGTCCTTTGCCAGGGCGGTGCTGGCAGATCCGAGGATATTCGTTCTGGATGAAGCCACATCTTCCATTGATACACAGACAGAGCAGCTGATCCAGAAAGCAACAGAAAAGCTTCTGAAGGGCAGGACATCTTTCATTATTGCCCACCGTTTGTCCACCATCAGGAATGCAGATCTGATTCTTGTGGTGCGGGACGGCAAGATTATTGAACAGGGGAAACACAGGGAACTGCTGGAAAAGAAGGGTTATTATTATCAGCTGGTACGTCAGCAGTTTGCCGAAGAAGCATCAAAAAAGGTATTGGGCGTGTAAAGTATAAATACTTGACAGATTTTGAAATTTGCTGTTGACAAATGGTATTTATGTATGTATAATTACAAAGGTATGAAACTTAGGAGATATCTATGCAAATCAATATATCTGAAATAATATCAACTGATCGTAAAGTGCAGGAATTCAGACCGGAGATTGAGATGCCATCGTTCTGTCTGGAGGGTGACTGCTATGATTTTATCCGGAAGGAGCCGGTGATGCTGACTGTCCAGAATGAGGGCAACAGTGTTGTATGCTTTTCAGGACATGTGGATGTTACCATTGATATACCATGCAGCAGATGTCTGGCATCTGTTCCGACGAGGCTTGAGTTTGATTTCAGTCAGAAGATTGACTTCAGGAAAGTGCAGGCGGAGCAGTTGGATGACCTGGATGAAACCAGTTTTATGGAAGAAAGCTCTCTGGATGTAGACAGATTCGTTTACAACGAGATTTTAATTCGTTTTCCCATGAAGACACTTTGCAGCGATGACTGTAAGGGCCTGTGCTTCAAGTGCGGGAAGAACTTAAATGAAGGTGAATGCGGATGCGACCGTGCATCGCTGGATCCGAGAATGTCGGCTATCCGGGATATTTTTAATAATTTTAAGGAGGTGTAAACCATGTCTATTTGTCCAAAGAATAAATCATCAAAAGCAAGAAGAGACAGCCGCAGAGCTAATTGGAAGATGTCTGTTCCATCATTATCAAAGTGCAGCAAATGTGGCGCATTAGTAATGCCTCACAGAGTATGCAAGGCTTGCGGTGCTTACAATAAAAAAGAGGTTGTTAAGGTTCAGTAATAACTGAAAAGCAATAAAAAAGAGACTCCTTAGAGTCTCTTTTTTATTGCTTTACGAGTCTTAAAAGTCCTTCAAAATCAATCAAACAATCAGAGCTGCATGATGTGTCTGACACTCGGTGTAATAAGAAAACGCTGACCGAGGACATCAATCCGGTGTATCGGTATTAGTTGTCGAAAAATAAAAACGGAAAATTTGTTGCTATTTTTTTTAAAGTGGAGTATAATAAGAAATACCAAAAATAAAAACGGATTTCACGTTTTTAGAAAGGAGATAATATGAAGATACTGCGAATCACAGCGCAAGGTTTGCCGTTGTTCAAACAGGAATTGGATATTACTTTTTATGCACAGCAGCGCGTGAACGAAGACGATAAAGAAAGCCTTTTTAAGCTGTTATCAAAACCAAGCGTTTTTCTTCATGCTGCAAATGCGTTCATTGGCATTAACGCATCAGGAAAGACCTCCGTTTTGAAGGCAATTCAGCTTGCTCTGAACATTGTGAAAAATGAGCCGATCAACCATGTGGACGCTAAGACAATCCTTGGAGGAACAAATAAAGCGGTATTCCGTGTTTATTTTTACGATGTAAATCAGAATGTTTGCTGCTTGGAAACGGAGATCACTTCACAGAAGACAAAAGCAGGAGACTTTGTTTACTCCATTGTGAATGAAAAACTGTGGGAGAAACCTGCAGCTACTGTGCAATCTAAAAAAGCACTGACAGATTTTTCTGGACTGGAGCCGATTGCAATTCGCAATGAGAATGAAATGTTCCTTTCGGATGATGTTAGCTTTATCATCGCTCATAATAAGAAAACCAAGGATACCCTGGAGATCTGCAGCTTGCTTTCGTACACCAATGTCAATGTGCTTCCGTTTTCGGAAGATATCCCGTTGGAAGTAATTGCGTTTCTCGATCCGACGATTGAAAAGCTGTGTTTTGAGCAGATCGAGAAAAAGATGTTCATCCATTTAAAATTCAAAGGGGAAGACGAGATTGTTCTCAATAATGCGATGGATTTGGAGCATTATTTATCTTCTGGTACGATTAAAGGTATTATTACTTTTTCCATGGCAAAAGAGGTACTACAGTCTGGTGGATATCTTCTGGTGGATGAAATTGAGAACCATTTCAACAAGGAGATTGTGACCACGCTTATGCGGTTCTTTATGGATAGCAGGCTCAACAAAAAGGGCGGTACGCTGATCTTTACCACGCATTATCCGGAGCTGCTGGATGAGTACGATCGAAACGATGGTATTCATATTGTTCGCAACCGAAACGGAATAATGGTTGACAATTTGAGCAATATCCTCACGCGCAACGACATCAAAAAGAGTGATGCTTACCAGAGTGGATTCCTCGAAGGAACAACACCTGCATATGAAGCCTATATGCGATTGAAAAAAAGCCTCGCAGCTTCAATCGAGTAAGGAGGCCGTGCGATGGAATTGTCAAAGTATAAAGCCTGTATCTGCGAAGGCGCGGCAGAATCGGCTATCATTGATATTCTGGTGGACAATGACCTTCTGATTTTCTCTCGAAGTGAAATGCTTGACGAGAGCGTGATACGATGCAGGAGCGCCAAGCGTTTTGAGGAACGTTACTTGAGAAAAGGGTTTGACAACCAGATCTCCGTGGTGCGGATTTTGGATTCCCGAAGAGAGGAATTCCGATTGAGTAAAGCGTATGCTCACAAGATCGATGTGATCAATGTGATAACCGCCCCGGAGATTGAGATGCTCATCATCCATAATGAGGGTGCGTATGAACGATTCAAACGGTCAGGGAAGAAACCAAGTGATTTCTGTAAAATTGATTTGCGGATGCACGATGTAAAATCCTATGATTTTGTGAAGGAATACTTCAGCGACCCTGATACATTGGTCAGAGCAATCAAAGAATATCGGCGGACGGCAAACATCCCGAACGGAGAGTACACTTTACTGGATCTGCTGAAATAACATAAAGAAGGCATCATTGTATGTGAAAACATATGATGGTGCTTTTTTCATGTCCTGGCTTCCCCCAGGGGGAGTCGAAATCTCTACGACCTGCCCTAAAGCTGTCCGGGTGGAATATCTCTCGTAAAAGGAGTGCATTCCATTTCATAAAAAGTCTTATACATTACCGCCACCATCCTTCCTGAACTGGCCAAAGGAAATGGCATCCGCCATCTGCCGTCGGGACTGTTCTTGTTTTTTCTCTAGAACGTTCAGGAATGTCATGTATCAGTAATCCAACTAGATACTTCTTCTTCTGACGAGAATCCGACTTTTTCTGCTTCACCTTTCATCTGTTCTTGAAACTTCTGCATTGCATACGGTCACTTAAGTCATTTCGATTGACGGGAAAGCAAGGGTTCTTTTGAAAGCTGTCTATTTGAAACCGTTCCATTCAACTCAAGGCCATACTTGAATCCTTATCGTTGAATACTCCGGAGATTAACTCTGGATTAGGAGAATTACCTTTCTGTTAAAGTATATTTTTTTGTGTTTGCGCAAAAAATACATTCAAACAGAACAGAAAGGAGTGTAACAGTATGAATAGAGAGTTTTCAAAGAGAATGCAAGAAAAATTAGATGAATTAAAAAATTCAAATGAGCCCCAGCCGATTCGAAGTGATGGCGCCGGTGCATTGGATTTAGGTCCCAGAAATCCAGAACGCGCAAGGCAGCTTCCGGATACTTTGGTACCTCCTGCTACTGATTTTGGATTAATTC
>JBJEJD010000053.1:0-4843 GCA_051877705.1 Coprococcus sp.
GATCACGGTGATATGCTGGCTTATGCAGACGGCTATATGACGGCATGGCTGCTGTTCCATCTGCAGAATGATGACGAAGCGGGACAGATATTTATTGGGGAAGACGCGGAAATCCTGCATAATCCAAACTGGCAGGATATTGAGAAAAACAGATAAATAAATTCGGCTCCGAAAGAATGCCCAACTTTCGGAGCCTTTTAAAAAGGGAGGGAGTTAGTATGCATGAGCTTTCCAAGTCATGCTCTATAAAAACAAATAAATGTGATACGCTTTCTTTTAGCTTATTGCACCTGCCTCTTTTAATGCTTCAATTTCTTCATCCGAATATCCAAGAGATTTCAGAACAGGTACATTATGCTCGCCAAGCTTCGGTGCCGGTGCTGAATCCGGTGCTTCATTTACTTTAAACTGAACCGGTCCCATCGGAAGCATGAACTGATTGCCATTTCCTGTTGTAAAAGGCTCAACATAATGGTTGGCAACAGCCTGCGGGTCCTTTGCAACCTCGCTGTAATGGCTGCTTCGCTCAAAAGCGATGTCCGCCGCATTCAGTCTTTCGATCCATACTTTGCTGTCCTTTTTGATAAAGGCATCTTCAATAATATGGCAGAGCGCCCTGCAGTTTTCCGGTTTTTTGGCAGCCAGAAGTGTATTATAACGCTTATCATCGATAATCTCCGTGATTTCAAGAGCCTCACAGAAGGCCTTCCAGTATCTTTCATAGGCAATGATTGTGAGGGTGATCCATTCACCGTCTTTGCACTGATAGGAGTTGGAGAACGGTGAAGATGGCAGATAACGGTCCTTTGGCCACTGATCGCCATACTGTGTACTGATGACCATCAGACTGTTGACCCAGATAGCCGTACCGTAAAGAGATACTTCAACCTTCTCGCCTTCACCCGTTCTCTGAGAACGCATAAGCGCACCCAGAACACCGCCAAGAAGAACAAGGCTGGCCGTATGGTCACCGACGCCATAAGGTGCTGTGATCGGCGGATGACCGATCGGCGGTGTATCAACAAGAGAACCTCCTCTTGCCCAATAGGAAACGACGTCATATCCCGGACGGGCTGCCTCATCACCATATGCGCCATATCCGGAAACATGGCCCCATACAAGCTTCGGGAACATCGGAGCCAATGTATCGTAATCCAGTCCCATCTTTTTTAAGGAAGCCATTCTGACATTTGTAATAAAGACATCGGCTGTTGAAAGCAGCTTCAACATGACTTCCTTGCCCTTTGGATTTTTAATATCAATGGTGACACCCTTCTTGTTGCCATTTTCCAGCTCCCAGATAGGATTTTCATCGTCTGTTACCGGCACGCCCATCTGGTCGCCAAATTTTCTCATCGGATCACCGCGGAAATCTTCGACCTTGATGACCTCGGCTCCCCAGTCTGCCATAATACGGCCTGCTCCCGGGGCTGCAGCGTATGTAGTCAGATCTACTACCCGAATACCCTCAAGATAATTATTTTTCATTATCAATTCCTCCTGTCAGATCTGTCAGTCCTTTAAAACTTCCCTTGAAATTACCATCTTCTGGATCTCTGATGTGCCCTCATAGATGCGCAGGATACGCGCGTCTCTGTACATACGCTCAATGGCGTAATCCTTCATGTAACCGTAGCCGCCGTGAATCTGTAGTGCCAGATCACATACATAGGTTGCTGTTTCAGCTGCATAATATTTGGCCATGGAAGCCGCCTTTGTCGCATTCTTTCCTTTCATACGCGCATCTGCCGCTTCCAGAGTAAGCAGTCTTGCGGCTTCCACCCTTGTCGCCATATCTGCCAGATACCAGGAGAGTCCCTGATTTTTGCAGATTGGCTTACCGAACTGGATTCTGTTTTTGGAATAAGCAACTGCTTCCTCGAGAGCTCCCTGTGCAAGACCAAAAGCCTGTGACGCAATTCCGATCCGTCCGCCGTCAAGGCCGCTCATTGCAATCCTGAATCCATCGCCGACTTTACCCATAATTGCCGTCTTTGGAACCCTGCAGTCCTCAAGTATCAATTCTGAAACAGCTGCGCCGTTCATTCCCATCTTATCCTCTGTCTTTCCCAGAGAAAGGCCTTTTGTATCTCTTTCGATCAGGAAAGCGGTCATACCGCCCTTTGTCTTCTTTTCAGGATCTGTGAGCGCTATAACAACAAAATGGCTGCCTTCATCCTTTCCCAGATTGGAAATAAAACATTTTGAGCCATTGATGATATAATCATCTCCGTCCTGAACAGCCTTCGTCTTCAGTCCGCCCGCGTCAGAACCTGCCCCCGGCTCTGTCAGGCAGAAGGCCCCCAGCTTTCCTTCCGCTGCCATCGGCAGAATCCGCTCTTTCTGTTCCTGTGTTGCGTTATTTTTGATAATATCATTGACCAGCAGATGAACTGCTACAATTTCCGCAGTGCTGGCACAGCATCTGGATATTTCTGAAATTACAAGGACCTTGCAGATTTCATCCAGTCCGGCGCCGCCATATTCCTCAGGTATATTCATTCCCATAATTCCCATCTCGGCCAGCTTCGCTATGGTCTCTGCCGGGAATCTGCCTGTCTGATCGATTTCCTGTGCCAGCGGCCGGATCTCTTTTTCCGCAAAATTACGGACCATTGACTGAATATCCAACTGTTCTTCCGTAAAACTAAACATTTTGCTCCTCCTTTATATCCTTTTCTCATTTTTTAGGAAGCATCTTTGCTTCACCTGTAAGCACCAGTTCATCGTTCTGATTAAAGACCTCTGTTTTAATCGTTACCCGTCTCTTCGCATCATCCCTGTCCACGACCTCCAGACGTACTGTCAGAGTATCACCAAACCGTACGACTCTGATAAATTTACTGCTCTGACTCAGGTACAGGCATCCCTGCCCCGGCATTTTGGTGCCCAAAGCAGTAGAAACAAGACCTGCCGTCAGCGCGCCATGACTGATTCTTCCTGGAAGGTTCATAGCCTCAGCCCCGGTCTGGTTCACATGGGCCGGATTCACATCACCGGTAATTCCGGCAAATGCATAAACATCATGCTCTGTAATTGTCTTTGTGTAGAAAGCAGTACTTCCTATTTTTAATTCATCGTAAGTAAAACCGTCAATCAACGGATCTCTTACGAGCATATTTTCCACATTGACTACACTCATTTTGTAATCTCCTCCTTCTGGTTACAGATTTGTATTTTAGTGGCATTCCTGTACATTTATAAAAACAGCAAATACCGTGCCAACTATTTAAAATCAGGGAACGCGGCAGAAATCGCCCGTTTTAGCGCATTTTATCCGGTCAGTCTCCGTAATTTCCCGCCTCCGGAACTGTTTCATTACGCTACACTGTTCTCATTCGCTCCAGATTATAAAAAAGGCCGCCGCATTATTTCCCGGACATCCCTGCGGTCATTGCTCTGCCTGCAGAGGGCCCTTTATAAAAATATTCCGGCAGCCATAGTCATGCATATTAAGGAATCAATCGCTTTATTTTAAAAGACGCTGTTTGAACGGCATCATGGCCTCTTTCAGCTGTTCGCCTTCTGTCACACAGCCAAGATGTCCATTGATACTGTGAATAATTACATGCTCCGCATTTCCAGGATAATGCGCATTAACGCCATCCACGATTTCTTTTCCGTACTTTGGAGGGAATTCGCCATCAGAGTCAACATTAATGACAAGCATCGGCATATTCAGCCTTGCAAACGCCTCGTCAAGAGATGCGTACCCTCTTGCCAGATTGTATGAATTGCAGGCTCTCAGGCAGGTTATCATCCCATTTGGATCATGAGATCTGGCATAGGCCTCATTTCCCGCTTTTACATATTCATCAAGTTTTCTCTCCCTTTCATTCTGATCAGTGATGCCTTCCACCATATTTTCAAATAATGAATAATGGGAGAAATAAACTTTATTGACCTGTGCCATGGCCATAATGGCAGGCAGAATGCCCTCATCATAATCACCGCCATTCCAGTTCGGTGAAAGGCGAAGTCCATTCATAATGGCATTATGATAAACCATACCGCCCGCTGTCATATAGGCTGCCGTGGCAACCGGTGTCAGGGCTCCCACAAATTCAGGATACAGCACAGCCAGATTCAGAATCGTCAATGAACCCATAGACAACCCTGCTGCCCAGAATACTTTTTCAACCCCAAGCTCTTCCAGGACCATCTTCAGGAAACGGGCCTGATCTTCCAGTGTGATATATGGGAAATCCTTCCCATAAGCTTTGCCGGTATCGGGATTCACTGTGAGAGCACTCGTCGTTCCAAAGAGACTTCCCAGCGCATTCACGGAAAGAATCCTGTACACATTGGTATCAAATACATTTTCAGGGCCTACCAGTTTGTCCCACCAGCCCGGATTCGGCTCCTCAGCTGTCACATCCGCTGCATGCTGGCTGGACAGACCGCCATGGCAAAGCAGCACAACAGGCCCGTCCGGTCTGCCGTATTCCTCATAAGCAGCCACCGGATTTTTAAGCTCCACGCCATTAATCGTCGTGTAGGATTTACTCAGCTTAATTAATTTTTTCTCTGTCATAACCGACATCCCCTTTCATTTTCGTCATACCATTTTGCCTATTGCCTGGAACATTTTGCTTAGAACATTCCCGGAAGAGAACCGGCAAACGGACTGATAACCAGAATTAAGATAAAGCAGACAATACCGACGATTGTAGCAGGCACGCACAATGACTTCACTGTATCTCCTACACTCAGACCGCTGGCATCCTTGATATACCAGAATGTCAGGTCCGTCGGGATCAGCAGCACCAGCTGGCCGATACCTGCCACCAGACCGAACAGCATCAGGGAAGTACCTGTAGCCTCAAACATAGGCATCAACAGG
>JBJEJD010000054.1:0-4818 GCA_051877705.1 Coprococcus sp.
AAGTTCTATTCCTCTGCAGAAGCCCTGGCATGCATCCGCACAACAGAACTTGACCTCGCCATTCTTGATATCATGCTGCCTGATACCGACGGCTTCACATTATGCCGGAAGATACGGGAACAGCACAACTATCCAGTCATCATGCTGACCGCTAAAGATTCAGAAACGGACAAGATCAACGGACTAACCCTCGGAGCAGATGACTATATCACCAAGCCTTTTCGTCCTCTTGAAATGGTTGCACGGGTCAAAGCCCAGCTTCGCCGATATAAGAAATACAATCCCGCCCATGCGGAGAAAATTCCTGAAAATGTTCTGAGCCATTCCGGACTGATCATGAATATCAGAACCCACGAATGTCTGCTGAATGAACAGCCTCTTATACTGACGCCCACTGAATTCTCCATACTGCGCATCCTGCTGGAGAATAAAGGCAGCGTGGTCAGTGCCGAAAACTTATTTCATCAGATCTGGCAGGATGAATATTACACCAAGAGCAATAACACCATCACCGTCCATATCCGCCACTTACGTGAAAAGATGAAGGATACTGTCGACCATCCAAAATATATCAAAACCATCTGGGGAGTAGGCTATAAAATTGAAAAATAGTATTGAAAATAAAAAATATAAAAAAATACTGTCTATAGTTATTACCATCATCCTTGCAGCCGTTCTTTGTCTGGTACTCTACTATCTCATAGATTACGTATGGAATGGCTCTTTTGTTGAATGGTTTGAAGAGCATTTTATGATAATGGAAAACCGATATGATCCTGTGAACAGGAGTGAATTTATCGCTCAGGTACCTCTTTGGTATAAAATTAAAAAATTGCTGTTATGTCTCCTCATCGGAATGACTATTTTCTGGATCATCAGCCTTTATATAACTGCACATTTCACCTCCGGAAAAAGCAGACAGAAATGCATCACCGAAGCCAGCCGGCTGATCCATCTCTATATGGACGGTTCCTCAGATATTGCCGGCATATTTCCCCCGGAATATGCTGGAATCGCCGCAGAGATGGCGGAAATTAAAACTGCCATACAGCGTAGTGAGCAATCCCTCCAAACAGAAGCCAACCGACGCAATGATCTGGTGGCCTATCTGGCCCACGACCTGAAAACTCCGCTGACCTCTGTCATAGGCTATCTGAGTCTTCTGGAAGAAGCACCGGATATGCCTGCTGAACAAAAGGCAAAATATCTGCATATTGCCATTGACAAAGCTTACCGTCTGGAGAAAATGGTCAACGAGTTTTTCGAGATTACAAGGTACAATCTGCAGCAGATTTCCATTGAAAAGAAGACCATTGACCTCTATTATATGCTGGTTCAGCTCTCCGACGAGCTGTCCCCTGTGCTTTCTGCAAACGGCAATTCGGTGCTCTTAAAGGCCGATGAAAATCTGACCATTGATGCCGATCCTGATCAAATGGCAAGGGTATTCAATAATGTTCTGAAAAATGCAGCCGCCTATAGTTTTCCGAATACAGAAATCATTATTTCAGCTGAAGAAAAGGACAATTCCGTCATTATTTCTTTTCAGAATGAAGGCCAAACTATCCCTCAGGAAAAGCTATCCATGATTTTTGAGAAATTCTATCGTCTGGACGATGCAAGAACAAGCAGCAAAGGCGGAACGGGCCTTGGTCTGGCCATCGCGAGAGAAATTATAACCCTCCATGGCGGCAGCATGACGGCTTCCAGTGAAAATGATACTGTTTCATTTATCATCACACTGCCTGCTGTCCATTTACCAAATGTCACACAGGATACACATTAATATTTTCTTAGGAATTCATCAATTTCATATTAAAGTCTTCATGGCCCCTTTCCGGTAAAATAATGACTGGAAAGGGGTTTTATTTTTATGAATGGAGGTCACTATGAAACTTGAATTAAACAATCTCACCAAAAAATATGACTCAAAAACAGCAGTCAATCATGTCAGTGCTGTTTTTGAACCCGGAATCTACGGCCTGCTGGGAGCAAATGGTGCAGGCAAGACAACCCTAATGCGTATGATCTGTGATGTACTCTCCCCCACTGCCGGCCGGATCACCGCCGATGGCATTTCCATTACTGCCATGGGTGAAGATTATCGCTGCCATCTGGGCTATCTTCCTCAGAGCTTTGGCTATTATCCGGACTTCACAGCCAGAGAATTCATGGCGTATATCGCTGCCCTGAAAGGTATTCGAAAACCTTTTGCCAGAAAGCAGACCGCAAATCTCCTTGAGATGGTATCTCTTACGGATGTGGCTGACAAAAAAATCCGGACTTTTTCCGGAGGCATGAAACGCAGGCTTGGCATCGCGCAGGCAGTGCTGGGCAATCCGGATCTGCTTATACTGGACGAACCCACTGTCGGTCTGGACCCTAAAGAACGGGTCCGCTTCCGCAACCTGATCGCTGATCTGGCAAAGGACAAAATTGTCATCCTGTCCACCCACATTGTATCCGACGTGGAATACATCGCCGACCATATCCTGTTGATGAAAAGCGGCAGACTGCTGCTTTCCCAACCGGCAGATGAAATTATCCATGCAATGGACGGGAAGGTCTGGACCTGTCATCTTTTACGGGAACAGGCAGACAGATTAAATACCTGCTGCACTGTTGTTAATCTCCATCATAACGGAACAAAATATGTGACTGTCCGTATTGTGGCTGATAAAAAACCATTTGACAATGCCATACTTATGGAGCCGACTCTGGAGGATTTATATCTATACTATTTTCAAAACAAAGACAGGAAGGAAAACAACCAATGACTGAATTGATTCGAATGGAATTTAAGAAAATATACAGAAAAAGGATGAACATTTTTGTGACTTTATGCTGTTTTTTCGCCACCGTCCTTTTTTTCAGCCTGCCCTTCATTCAATACCGTGCATGGAATGAAAACGGCATCATGCTGACAAAAGACGAGGCCGTTTCCTACAAAAAGAAATGTTATAATGCCCTGGCCGGAACTTTAACCGAAGAACGCATTGCCCGGGATATTGAGGAATATCAGATGATTGCCTCCGATCCGGATCATCTGATTACAGAAAGGGGCGGCGAGGTATCCTTTACAGATGAAATATACTTTGGATATCTGGCACCTCGCCAGAGCTATCTGAATATGATCGGCAACACTTACATTTACAACGGAATGGGAGCAGTCAACATCCCAGGTATTGCCCCTGATGACATCTCCGGCTTTTATGAAGCAAGAAATGAAACGGTCAAACAGCGTATAGCAGACAATACTTACCTGAATGAAACCGAACAGCAATACTGGCTGAAGAAAAGCCTGTCCATATCTTCCCCTTACGAATATGGTTATGTTCTTGGATGGGCAAACTTTGGTGATACAGCAGGAATGCTGATGATCTGCATGCTTGGCATCTGCATAGCCATTGCACCTGTTTTTGCCGGTGAATACCAGACAGGCACGGATGCCATTATTCTGTCCACAAGATATGGAAAAAACAAGACCGTTACCGCTAAAATAATCGCTGCCATCCTGTTCGGAACCGTTGTATTTGCAGTCAATGCTGCTGCCGCATTACTTATTCCCCTGATGACCTTCGGCATGGAAGGCGGAAGTCTGCCACTGCAGATCATGGACAACACCTGCCCCTATGATCTGACATTTGCAGAAGCCGCCTTTATGACCATCGCCATAGCCTTTATTGTCATGCTTGGATTGACCTCCCTGACCCTGCTGCTCTCTGCTAAAATGAAATCATCCTATACGGTGCTCATTATTGATGTGATGATTATATTTGTTCCTGTATTCACAGGAACAGGCAGAACCAGCCTGTCCAGCCATATCCTGCAGCTGCTCCCCTATCAGGCCCTTTCAGGATTATCACAGTTCAAACAGTACTTCTCCTGGTCCTTTGGAAATATTGTTCTCAATCTTTTTTCTATGACCGTGCTGGTATATCTGCTCCTGTCTGCACTGGCCCTTTTCCTCGCCAGCTTAAGTTTTAAAAAGCATCAGGTACAATAAAATCATATCCGCATGGCCAGGGACATCATGCAGCCGCCTGACGCTCCGGCTTCCAGCACCAGCGGCAGATTTTCCGGCGTGATACCGCCGATGGCATAGACAGGCAGATCAACGGAGTGACAGACATCTGACAGGAACAAAAGTCCCCGCCCCGGCAGACCTTTTTTACAGTCCGTGTCAAAAATATGGCCTGCCGTAAGACATGTGGCCCCTGCCTTCTGCGCTGCCAGTGCGTCCTCCACCGAATGGACGGAAGTTCCGATGTGTTCAAAATCCACCAGCTGCCCCTGCTTCTCCAGAAGCAGCGGCAATGGCAAGTGAATATTTTGACAGTTCAGTCTCCGGGCCGCATCAACATAAGTATGGAGAATACATTTTTTATTGTATCGCCTGCAGATATCAAGAACATTTTCGGCCAAAGCTTCATACTCATCCTCCGGCAGATCCTTCTCCCGCAGGATGATGGCATCCACATCAGTGGATGCCAGATATTCAATCTGTTTCAGAAAATCTCCTTTACAGAGATGTCTGTTGGTGACGGCCATCATTCTGCTATACATAGATATACTCATTCAGCACCGGCTGAAGCCCCTGATCTTTTATAGCATTATAGATTTCTTCCAGACTGCGGTCGTCGGCAATTTCAAACTGTTCATCGCCGCTCTCAGACTGATTTTCCTTACCCGTATATTTTTCTTCATGATCACCGATACCCGTGCTGACACCGGCAGATATCTTGGTTGCCGCAAAGCGGATGATATGATCCCTGAAACGGGCCACTTCTCTGGAAGAAACGGTGATGCCGGCATACG
>JBJEJD010000055.1:0-4809 GCA_051877705.1 Coprococcus sp.
CCCCTGAAAACATGCTCATCGCAAATCGTTTTCCGGGGTATTTTATGATGGAGCTGCTATCAAAAACAATCTTTTTCCATGAGGGTGCCTAATGTTTCTTGTAACCTGTTGTGAAGTCTACAATATTCCTCAGTGGGCGGCCTTCAAGGCAGGCTGACAGGTTGTATGCCGCAATATCGACGATTCGTTCGAAGGTCTCCGGCAGATGATAACCACCGGATATATGTGGTGTAATCATCAGATTCGGCAGTTTCCAGAGCGGATGGTCCGCCGGCAAAGGCTCAGGCTCTGTTACATCGATACCGGCAGCTGCTATCTGATGATTCACCAGTACTTCATACAGCACATCTGATGCAGCAGCATTGCCCCTGCCACCATTTAAAAATATGGCACTCCCCTTCATCAATTCAAACCGTTCCCTCGTATAAATGTGATATGTTGCTGCTGTTCCCGGCAGGAAGGATACAATGACATCTGCCCTTGGCAGCACTTGATCCAGCTCATCTGTTGTATACAATTCGTCCACTCCTTCCGGACATTCTCCGGCACAACGTTTGACACCAATGGTATATGCTCCTAGAGCCTTTGCCATTCGCGCGAAATGTAATCCGATATCTCCCAGGCCTACCACAAGCACAATGGCATCCGTAATGGAAGGTACGGTTCCTTCATCTGTCCATTCTGACCGAAGCTGCGCATCACGGTAAAGGTGAAGCTTTTTCTGCAGCATCAACATCATGGCAAAGGTATGCTCTGCCACAGCCTTGCTGTAAGCACCAGTGGCATTGGTCAAAACAGTATTGGCATCCAATACGCCCGGCTTGATATAATTATCCGCTCCCGCTGAATTCAGCTGCAAAAGCCGGAGTTTTTTCGGAGCATGAAGCTTTCCTGCAGGTACATTACCGATAATAATATCCGCGCTCTCAATCAGTTCTTCCGTCACATCCTGCGGCGTAGAATAGATAAAACGGCATCCGTGGCCTGCTTTTTCCAGTTTTTCTTTATGTCGCTCCTGTACAGGTATGACAACCAGTATCTTCTCATTCATCAGACTTCTTCCTCCCTGTTTCTCTAAATAGTCATAGTTTTTTTACATTCTATCCCATATTTTATCCTATATTTAGTATTCGGTAAATGCAAAAACTTTGTTATAAGTACCATAAATTATCCTATGAACGCAAGAAAAATGTTCTTAAAAACAAAGTGACTTTCAAACCGTCTTGAAAAGAGTTCAAAAAAGAGATTTTTCTTATTGACAAGGACAGACTTATTTTCTATAATTGACAGCAGATATCTAAAAACAAAAAGCAATGACTGAAATAAGTAGGTTTTAGTGAAACATACAGAGAGCTGCCGGCTGGTGAGAGGCGCATGGGAAGCTTTAACTGAATACCTTCACAAGCTGCGCACCGAACGATTTTCCAGTAGGCTGCGACGGAATGCAACCGTTATTGTGCATGAGTATTGATTGATACTTGAAGAGACCGGTTATGTGAATGACCGGTGAATTAAGGTGGTACCGCGAGTGTTCCTCGTCCTTATTGAAGGATGGGGATTTTTTTATGTCTTTACTTATAAAGAGACAGAGAAAGGAGTTTTACAATGACTTTATATGACGAGCTGGTAGCCCGCGGCCTGATCGCCCAGGTGACCGACGAAGAAGAGATTAAAGAACTGATCAACAACGGCAAAGCAACCTTCTATATTGGCTTTGACCCGACAGCAGACAGTCTGCATGTTGGCCATTTCATGGCCCTCTGCCTGATGAAGCGTCTGCAGATGGCAGGCAACCGTCCAATCGCCCTCATCGGCGGCGGTACAGCCATGATCGGTGACCCGTCCGGCAAAACAGATATGCGCCAGATGATGACGAAGGAAACCATTGATCACAACTGTGAGTGTTTCAAGAAACAGATGGAACGTTTCATCGATTTTTCAGAAGGCAAGGCTTTGATGGTCAATAATGCCGACTGGCTGATGGATCTGAATTACATCGATGTCCTGCGTGAAGTAGGTCCGCATTTCTCCGTTAACCGTATGCTGACGGCAGAATGCTACAAGCAGCGTATGGAGAGAGGCTTAAGCTTCCTTGAATTCAATTACATGATTATGCAGAGCTACGATTTCTACACCCTGTTCCAGAGATACGGCTGTAATATGCAGTTCGGCGGTGACGACCAGTGGTCCAATATGCTGGGCGGTACAGAGCTGATCAGAAGAAAGCTTGGCAAGAATGCCTGTGCCATGACCATCAACCTGCTGCTGAACTCGGAAGGCAAAAAGATGGGTAAGACCGTATCAGGCGCCGTATGGCTTGATCCGAATAAGACATCTCCGTTCGAATTCTACCAGTACTGGCGCAACGTCTCCGATGCCGATGTACTGAAATGCCTTCGTATGCTCACCTTCCTGCCGCTGGAGCAGATTGATGAGATGGACAAATGGGAAGGCAGCCAGTTAAATACAGCCAAGGAGATTCTTGCTTTCGAACTGACCAAGCTGGTACACGGCGAAGAGGAAGCTGAGAAAGCCCAGCAGAATGCCCGCGCTTTATTCTCAGCCGGAACTGCTGCAGATATGCCGACAACCACTATTACAGAAGCTGACCTGCGTGACGGCGTCATCGACATCATGGGAATCCTTGCCGTATCCGGCCTGTGCAAGACCCGTTCCGAAGCCCGAAGAGCCGTTGAACAGGGCGGTGTTGCAGTCAACGGCAATAAGATCACCGATATCAAGACCGTTTACACACCGGATGCGATTAACAAAGAGGAATTCATCATCCGCCGCGGCAAGAAAAATTACAGAAAAATTATTTTCCAGTAAAACAGTCCGGGGACGTCGTATACTTTATACGGCGTCCCCTTTTTTATGTATTGATTCTATTTTATAAACATTTTCCTGCCATATAACCTCTGGATGGCAGAACAACCTGATCCACAGCCTCATCTGTCAGCAGATCCCTGCAGGTTCCGTTGAGTGATACAACGACCTCCCGCGTTGTATGATTCAGCAGGAACAGATATTTTTCATCATCCTTTTCCCTTATGACTGCTTCAACACCTTCCGGTGTGGAAAGCACCGATCCGACACCCGCTTCTTCTGAATAGTGTGCCATTAAGGAAGCAAGGAGAGCTTTATCCGGCTTTGTACCGATATAAACCGCTTTGCCCTGTCCATACTGATTTTCTGTCACACACGGAACTCCCTGGTAAAAATCACTGTCATATCTTGCAATGACTTCTGCCCCTTCATCTCTGATCAGATCACAGAGGAAGCTGCATTCATACTCACCGGAGTCCCATATTGCGGACATCTTTACCTTATTTGTTGTGCCGGCTTTCAGCGCATCTGTCTCCTCGACCCAGAGACCGAGCATATCCTGTAAAAATCCCGGATAACCACCGAGCCAGATATTGTCTTCCCTGTCTGCCATGCCGCTGAAATAAGTCGTTATAAACATGCCGCCATTTTTTACATAGGTCTTAATATTTTGAGCATCATCCTCATCCATCATATACATCATTGGCGCAACGACCATACGATACTGAGACAGATCACTGCCCGCACGGACTATATCCACCGCAATGTTTTGGGAATAGAACCATTCATAATAATACATGACCTGCTGGAAATAACTGGTCTGCTTCTGGATACTTGAAGGTATCTCCACGCCCCATTTATTGTTCCAGTCTGCCACAACAGCCACTTCCGCTTTGATACTGCTGCCCAGAAATTCCGAACCGAATTTATGAAGCACCTCACCCAACTTCTTCAGTTCCTGACCCTGTCTTGTATCTGTTCTTCCGGAATGTTCGATCATGGCACCATGGAATTTTTCAAAACCCGCCCTGGAACGTCTGATCTGGAAAAACATGGCAGATTCAGCTCCTCTCGCCAATGCGCTCATGGCAATGAGAGAGACCTCTCCCGGCCGCTTAGCCGCCGCGCACATCTCCCAGCTGGCATGATTCGGAGACATCTCCATGATCAGAAACGGGTCCTGAGACCGGAGACTTCTGGTCAGATCATAGTTGAAGGCAGCCATGTACGGTGGTTCATCCTTTGACGGATAGGTGTCATAGGAGATAACATCCAGCGGTTTTGCCAGAACGTCATAATCATGATTCCGATACTGGAAATTGTTGGTGACGATGGCATCCGGTATGTATTTGCGAATTGCCTCTTTTTCTATTTCAAAGCATTGTCTGAAGCTTTCAGAAGTAAATCTCAGATACTCAATCGTCTCCGTCGGGAAAGCCGATATGTCAATTCCTTTTCCATCCACATTCCTGTAGATCATATTATCATAAACCGGAGGATGGATCTGTTCCCATGATGTATATTCATGACCCCAGAACATGGTATTCCACCTTCTGTTCAGTTCCTCCAGCGTGCCGTATTTCTCCTTCAGCCACTCGCGATAGGCTGCCGCGCATGTCTCACAGTAGCAGCGGTCTTCCAGTTCATTGCTCAGATGCCAGAGAATGATATTTTTCTGGTCCTTATAGTGTTCGGCCAGAGCCTCGCACATATTCCTTATCTCCCGTCGGTAATCCGGACTGTTCGGGCAGAAATTCACTCTTTTGGCCGGTTTATTCCTCACGCCGTACATATCCGTGGCCATGATATCCGGATATTTCACCAGCAGCCAGTTCGGCAATGCCGCTGTGCCTGTGGCCATGACAATATTGATGCCATTCTGATCCAGGAGACGGACGATTTTATCCATTCTTGTAAAATCGTAGGGAGCATCCTGCGGCTGAACGACACACCAGCTGTGAACATTGATGGTGACCGCATTGA
>JBJEJD010000056.1:0-20144 GCA_051877705.1 Coprococcus sp.
CTTCCTCCGGCACCTGCATGGTATATCCAAGCGCTCCCATAGTTCTCGGTACAATCGTAATCTTCTGTACCGGCTCGGAATGCTTCTGCAAAGCAGCAGCCAAAGCATGCCCCACCTCGTGATAAGAAACGATCTTCCGTTCTTCCGCACTCAGGACTCTGTCCTTCTTGGCCTTACCTGCAATAACCACTTCCACAGATTCGAACAGATCCTTCTGGGATACAGCATTACGATGATTGCGTACTGCCAGCAATGCTGCTTCATTAATAATATTGGCCAGATCAGAACCAACAGCCCCGCTGGTTGCCAGCGCAATCTCATGAAAATCTACAGTTTCATCCATACATACATTCTTTGCATGCACTTTCAGGACATCAATACGTCCCTTCAGATCAGGCCGCTCCACGATGATACGTCTGTCAAAACGTCCCGGACGCAGAAGCGCTTTATCGAGAATCTCCGGACGATTAGTTGCCGCCAGAATAATAATACCTTTGGAAGGGTCAAAACCATCCATCTCCGCCAACAGCTGATTCAGCGTCTGTTCACGTTCATCATTGCCGCCGTATCTGGAATCACGGCTCTTACCGATGGCATCCAGCTCATCGATAAAAATAATACACGGTGCAGACTGTTGGGCCTGTTTGAACAGATCCCTGACACGGGAAGCACCGACACCTACAAACATTTCCACAAAATCGGATCCTGACAGACTGAAAAACGGAACATTGGCTTCACCTGCCACAGCTCGCGCCAGCAATGTCTTACCTGTACCCGGAGGTCCGACGAGCAGCGCCCCCTTCGGCAGCTTGGCACCAATCTTTGTATATTTCCCCGGGTTGTGCAGAAAATCCACGATCTCATACAACGATTCCTTGGATTCCTCCTGCCCGGCCACATCCTTAAATGTAACCCCCGTCTGCTTCTGTACATACATTTTGGCCGTACTCTTGCCGACCCCCATCATTCCACCGCCGCCTTTAAACGCATAGCGATAGAAGATCATCATGATGGCTACCATCAGTACCATCGGAAGAACGAAAGATAATATACTGGTCAATATATAGGTGGAAGTATCCACCGTTTTGCGGGAATAGGTGACATCCGCGTCATCCAGCATCTCATACAGCCGATCATCCTCCACATTGCCTGTATAATAAGTAACGCCCTTATTATCCTTCTCTTTAAAGTAAATGCGGTCCGAATCAAACTCCACTTCCTCAACTTTTCCGGTCTGCACAGACTGCAGGAATTCCGTATAGGTCACTTCTTCCTGAGAAGCCGAGGCAATCTTGCCGGACAGCATCTGGACAATCACCATAATGCCAATGGCAATAACTACCATAATAAGGAGGCTCTGCTTATTCATATCGTCCTTCTTATTGTTGTCGCCCGGCTGATTGTCCGGATTCCTGTTGTTGTTCATGTTCTGACTATCCATATATCCTCCTGCCTATAGGCTCATCATTGTCCTATGTAGACACCCGGCAATCATTACCCGGTGCGCTTAATATATTATAAGTAAATATTCATACCAAATCAATAGCAAAAAAAAGTTTTCACAAAATCTTTACATTTATTTCCCGGTCTTTATCAGAAGCATTCAGGTATGGCTAAGTAGATAACTGATCCCTATTAGTTTTTTACATATTTTTCCATAACTGGAAATAACTGTATTTATGCCGAATAATTCAATTATTTTTTTTAAAAAGTTATGGATTCTTACTAAAAGGTGCGTTATAATATCCTAGTTATTTTTAATATTGTACCACAGTAAAATGTTTATTCATTATAAAAGGAGGCTCATTATGGCAGTAAAGTATGTATTTGTCACAGGCGGTGTCGTATCCGGTTTAGGCAAAGGTATTACAGCAGCTTCTCTTGGAAGACTTCTGAAAGCCCGCGGGTATTTCGTAACTATGCAGAAATTTGACCCGTACCTGAACATTGACCCGGGCACCATGAACCCGTACCAGCATGGAGAAGTTTTTGTCACCGACGATGGTACAGAAACCGATCTGGATCTCGGACATTATGAACGCTTTATTGACTGTTCTCTGAACAAAATGTCCAACGTGACCAGCGGAAAGGTTTACTGGGATGTATTATCCGGTGAAAGAAGGGGCGATTATGGCGGCAATACCGTACAGGTTATCCCTCATATCACCAATGCCATCAAGAGCCGTTTTTACAGAAATCCTGCCTCCCGTGAAACTGAGATCGCCATTATTGAAGTTGGCGGTACAGTGGGCGATATCGAAAGCCAGCCATTCCTGGAGTCTATTCGTCAGTTCCAGCATGAAATCGGCCGCGACAACTGTATGTTGATTCATGTCACGCTGATTCCTTATATCAAATCTTCAGGTGAAATGAAAACAAAACCTACTCAGAACACAGTTAAAGATCTTCAGTCACTGGGCATCCAGCCGGACGTCATTGTCTGCCGTTCCGAACGGCCTCTGGATGACGGTATCAAAGACAAGATCTCTCTGTTCTGTAATGTGGATATCCATAATGTTATAGAGAATCTGGACGTGGATGTTTTATACGAAGCGCCGCTGGCTCTGGAAAAAGAAAGACTGGCCCATGTTGTATGTAAAAGACTCGGCATTGACTGCCCGGAACCGGATCTGGAGGACTGGAAAGCCATGGTCCACGCATGGAAAAATCCGACCAGGAAAGTACGTATTGCCCTTGTCGGCAAATATGTACAGCTCCATGATGCCTATATCAGTGTAGTAGAATCCCTGAAACACGCTGCATGCGCTAATGGCGCTGAAGTCGACATACAATGGGTAGACTCCGAACTTGTAAGCTCTTTCAATGTTGATCAGATTCTCAAAGATGCCGAAGGCATCCTCGTCCCAGGCGGCTTTGGAGACAGAGGCATTGAAGGCAAAATTACAGCCATCGAATATGCACGTACTCATAACGTACCATTTCTTGGTCTCTGCCTTGGTATGCAGATGGCTATTGTTGAATTTGCAAGACATGTCCTGGGATATGCCGATGCCCACAGTTCAGAACTGAACGCGAACACAACTCACCCGGTCATCCATATTATGCCGGATCAGCACAATGTCACTAACCTGGGCGGCACTCTCCGTCTCGGTTCATATAAATGTGTTCTGGACGAAAATTCCAAAGCCTTTGAACTCTATGGACAGAAAGTTATCGAGGAACGCCACAGACATCGTTATGAGGTCAATAACGAGTATCGTACTGTACTTACTGAAAATGGCATGCAGTTATGTGGAATTTCTCCTGATGGACGTATCGTGGAAATGATTGAGCTGAAAGATCACCCATGGTTCATCGCCACGCAGGCCCATCCGGAATTCAAGTCCCGTCCGAATAAGCCACATCCGTTATTCAGAGGATTCATAGAGGCTTCCCTCAGACACCAGGATGAAAAAAATAATGAAGAATAACACAAGCGGCTGTTAAACAGCCGCTTTATTAGGGACAGGGGGGACAGGGGGACGGTTCTATGTCCCATATTTTTTTATATGGGACATAGAACCGTCCCCCTGTCCCCCCCCTGTCCCCCCTGTCCCGCTTTTTAATCGTTTTTCAAGTCTCCCAGAACAGCTAGAAAACCACCTACAAATATAGCCATATCTCCGAGGTTAAAAATAATGCGCTCCAGCCTTTTACTGCCGATGCTGATACGAAAATAGTCCGTGACCTGATGATTCACGATCCTGTCATAGGCATTGCTGGCTGCACCACCCAGCAGGAGAGCCAATCCAAACCTGATCAGCGGTGAACGTTTATCTCTCAGTGCTCCCATAAGTCCTGCTGTCAGTACACCAATAGCAAACAGAGTTATCCCCAGAAGCATCCGTGGTTTATCCTTCATCCAGCCAAGCATTGCACCCGGATTATGATACTTTGTAATGATAATATGTCCGCCTGCAACAGGCTCATGACAATTCTCCTTCTTATGACTGTCAATATACCGTTTCACACCCAGATCTGTCAGACAGATGCCGGCTGCAATCAAAATCCACACCATACACGTACCCCCTAATACGCAATGACCTCATGGCCATCTTCTGTCACCAGCACCTGGATCTCCCACTGAGCCGAAGGCTTTCTGTCATTGGTGTAGACCGTCCATCCATTCTTCGCATCAACGTGAATCTTATGTGTACCCAGATTGACCATTGGTTCAATAGTGAACATCATCCCCGGTGCCATGACCATCTGCGTACCTCTCTTATAAATATAACCAACCCATGGATCCTCATGGAATGCAAGTCCGACTCCGTGTCCGCCTATATTTCTGACAACCTGGTAACCATTTCGTGTCGCGTGATCATACACAGCCTGACTCATATCTCCAAGGAACCCCCATGGTTTCACCTGCTCAAGTCCCAGCTCCACACATTCCTTCACAACACGCACCAGCTTCTGATTCTCTTCTGACACATTGCCTATACAGAACATACGGGATGAATCAGAAAAATATCCTTTATAAATAGTAGAAACATCTACATTAATAATATCTCCGTCTTTCAACACCACATTCGGTGACGGAATTCCGTGACATACCTCATCGTTAACAGAAGTGCAAACACTCTTTGGAAACCCCTCGTAATTCAGCGGAGCGGGAATACCACCCATTTTCGTCGTTGTATCATAGACAATTCTGTCAATTTCTTCTGTTGTCATGCCAACTTTGATCCTGGCAGCCACCTCGTCCAGAACAGCTATATTGATCTTTGCACTCTCACGGATTCCCTGAATCTGAACCGGCGTTTTAATCAGAGAGCGATCCGGCACAATATGTCCCTGCGCTCTCAAAGCCTCAATTCTCTCATCGAAATTCTGATGACAACTTTTATACTTCTTCATGCTGCCACACCAACATGGATCATTTCTTCCAATTTTAGTATGCATTTTATTACGTCTTCTTTCTATTTCATTAATATAATTATTTTTACGGCCCTGCCGCACTTATAGTATAGCATGTTTTTCATAAAAGCGTATATATCTTTTCTTTTCATGAAAAATCAGATATAATAGTAATCTGAAATATATGTACACAAAGGAGGCAATTTATGAATGATATAGATTTTATTTTACAGCATACGCAGGCCCTGCTGGCTATAGACAGTCCAACAGGCTTTACTAAAAAAGCTGCTGATTATGTTGTTGACCTTTACCGGCAGATGGGATATTCACCTGTATTAACAGAAAAGGGCGGCATTTTCATTGATCTTGGCGGCAGAGATGAAAATAATGCCATTCTTCTCACTGCTCATCTGGATACTCTCGGGGCCATGGTCCATACACTGAAATCCGATGGACGCCTCAAACTGACACCACTTGGAGGTCTCACTCCCAATAATATTGAAGGTGAAAACTGCCGGATCTACACCCGTACGGGAAAGGTATATGATGGAACCTTTCAGCTAATCAATGCATCCATCCATGTGAATGACGATTACAATGGTAAGAACCGTACCTTTGATACGATGGAAGTCGTAGTTGATGAAGATGTACATGACAAAGCCGGCCTGGATGCCCTCGGCATCATGACCGGCGATATTGTCTGTTTTGATCCCCGCACCCGCATTACCGACTCCGGCTATATCAAAAGCCGTTTTCTTGATGACAAATTAAGTGTTGGAATTCTTATGGGCTATGCCCGTCATCTTCAGGAAGAAGACATTGTCCCTGAGAGAAGAATCTATCAGCATATCTCTGTTTTCGAAGAAGTGGGCCATGGCAATTCCCATCTTCCGGCCAGTGTCAGAGAAGTACTGTCCGTAGATATGGGATGCGTCGGTGAAGGATTGAATTGTACAGAACGCCAGGTTTCCATCTGTGCTAAAGACAGCCATGGGCCTTATCATTATGACACTGTTACAGCCCTGATTGAAGCAGCCCGGAGCCAGTCGCTTGACTTCGCTGTTGATGTCTATCCTCACTATGGATCCGATGCCGATGCAGCTCTGGACGCCGGTTATGACATCCGTCACGGCCTCATAGGCGCCGGCATCTATGCCTCCCACGGATACGAACGTTCTCACTTAGAAGGTGTCCGTAACACCTTCAAACTCTTAAAAGCCTACCTTGGCTAGTACATTAGTTTTATCAGGCGGCTTGTTCCCAGACGGGATGCTCCCAGTTCAATGAACTTCTCCGCATCCTCGAAGGAAGCAATGCCGCCGGCTGCTTTAATTTTCACATCCGGACCAATATGTTTTGCAAAAAGAGCTACATCCTCAAAAGTTGCTCCGCCTCCGCCAAATCCGGTGGATGTTTTGATATAATCCGCACCTGCATTTGTCACGATCTCACACATTCTGATTTTTTCCTCTTCCGTCAGAAAGCATGTCTCCACAATTACCTTCAGAATCTTATCATCACAGATATCTTTTAAGGTACGTATTTCCGTTTCCACATCATGAAACCTTTTTTCTCTGACCATGCCCAGGTTAATGACCATATCGATCTCGTCAGCCCCATTGTCAAGTGCCTCCTCCGTCTCAAAGGCCTTAACAGCAGGTGAATGGTACCCGTTCGGAAATCCTATGACAGTACAGACAGCCATTCGGCCGCAAACATATTCCTTTACCTGTTTTACCCTGTCAGGCGGAATACAGACCGACGCAGTCTCATAACGAATGGCGTCATCACAGATAGCCTGAAGTTCCGCCCAGGTGGCTGTCTGAGTCAGCAATGTGTGATCAACATAATGTAAAATTTCTTTTTTCTCCATACCAAATCCCCCTTTTTAATTCGTAACTTTAATACAATTACAGTCCAAAAAGGCCTTTAACCAGAAACCAGATCACCGGAACCAGCAGTGACGGCAGCATATTCAGAGATTTACAATCTTTGATACCAAGAATGGACAATCCGGAGCTTGCAATGAGCACACCGCCCACAATGGATATTTCAGCCAGAAGCTCTGTCGTAAGAAATCCCGACAAAAGACCGGCACCAAGGTAAATACTCCCCTGCCAGATAAACAGCACCGCTGCTGCAAGCGCTATTCCGATGCCATACGTAGATGCCAATACCATGGATGTAACGAAATCCAGCGTTGCATTTGTAAACAAATATGTATGATCACCATGAAGCGCGCTCTCAATTGGCCCCAGAATGGACAACGTACCTATACAAAACAAAAGAATAGCCGTTGAAAGTCCCTGCCCCAGATTGGATTTTGAAAACCTCCCTGTCAATCTCTGAAATTTTCCGTCAATATCAAGAATTGTCCCAAAAAGGCTTCCCACAGCAAGACTTACAATGAAAAGAACAGGATACTTACTGTCCGGCATATGACTCACCACAGCATTAATGCCAAGCATAGTAGCAGCCAGACCCATGGCATTATACAGCGCCTGCTGATACTGGGGTTTGATGCCCTTCTTTACAACACTGCCAATAATGCTCCCACAGGTAATTGTCGTAACATTTACAATCGTTCCTATCATTTCATTTCCTCCAAAATATAAAGCGCATCCCGGACATGGCGGCGTGCATCCGCACCGGCATCACCATTTGTATTGGCCAGCTCATACAGCGGCCATTCACTGTGATATCCAAGACACGGACATATATAAAGAATTCCGTTCCTCTTCACCTGACTGCGGTAATGGACATGGCCACATACCGCATAGCGTACAGGATAATGTTGATACAATTCCTCCAGAGCAGTACTTCCCAGAAATGCGTTAAAAAAACCCCAGTCTTTTTGACTTTCCGGCACACAGAAATCCCGGACAGGCAGCATATGCGTTACCGCCAGCACCGGCAGATCTCCGCAGGCCATCAGCTGCTTCTCCAGTTTTTCCAGGCTAACCGACATCTGCAGCTCATTATTATCTGTCCACTGATTGAACAGCTTATCCTGCCACGTCCGTGCACCAATGGACATCCTCTCCAGCTGTTCCCTTGTATATTCTGAAGAAGCCATGGAATAATCATACCAGCCGATATCACCGGTCAAAGCAAGTCTCACACCGTCCTTTTCAAGAACAACCTTTTTCCCGGAAAGGCAACAGTTATCCTCCCTATAAGCCCGGTAAATATCCTCGGTCTTCATTCCCGGACAATTTTTATTCCACATATCGTGATTTCCCGGTACATAGTATACAGGACAGCTGCAAAGCCTCCGAAGCTGTTCCATGGCCGATAATGTTACCTCCGGTGTTTCACTGATATCCCCTGCAATAACCAGTACATCCGCTTCCTTTGCATCGGCAGCCTCCGCTGTCATTTCCAATATTGGATAATTCTTATTAATATCAATATGTAAATCCGAAATTAAACCTATCCGCATTCTCTTCTCTCCATATCATTACAAACTAAACGACTGTGCTAAGCTCAACTTTCGCCCTCGGCTCGGTTTCGCTTAGCGCCGCATGTATACGTAAAAGTTACCAATCAGTCTGCGCCTTCGGCTTGACTTCTTGGACTTTTACAGTAAATCCACAAAAAGCTCTGATTTCTTCCATGCGCTCTGTTGCCTGACGATACCCCATATCATAGCCGTCCTGTAGCTTCTGCAGATCTTTTTCCATACTGGCCAGGGCATAATCCGGACGAAAAAGAAGGGCCTGCCCCCTTTCTTCCAGTTCTTCACAATAAGCCACCTGAGCATTATAATAATCATGCCTCGTCAGCAAAGGACGGACCATATTGGGATATTTTCTTTTCATCCAGCGGGCTGCCATTATGTTGGAACGATCCTGTTCTTTAACGTATCCCTTTACCCTTGTCATGATGATGATATGTTTCTGATAGCCATCCTGCTCCGCTTTCCGGATTGTGATAGGTTCGCACACACCGCCATCATAATAATACTGTCCATTGATCTCTATGGCCGGAAAAAGCATGGGAATAGCGCAGGTGGCCTGCAGCATTCTGCAGCTTTTATCCATTTTCAGACCATCCATATATTCGATCTCACCTGTACGGGCATTGGTGACGCCCACGCACATAGTGCCCTTATAGTCTCTGAAGCTCTGCCAGTCAAATGGCACCAATTCATTGGTTACTCTGTCATAAGCAAATTTTAATCCAAACAGACTCCTGTCCGTGAGAAAATTTCGCACTCCCATATATCTTTTATCCCGGCGATAAGTTCTAATTATATGGATATTCCTTCCCCTCTGCTGCGCTATATAAGACCCGGCATATGTAATTCCTGCAGACACTCCGCTGACATAGGGCATGATGATTCCCGCATCCAGAAATGCATCCAGAATTCCCATAGTAAACACCGTCCGGAATGTACCGCCCTCCAGGACAAGGCTAACATCCTTTACATTAATATCCAACATCTGACCATCTCTTTTCGTACTTCTATTTTTTTAATAAAATGAATTGAATTAAGGACTCCTGCTATTTCCGCACCTTAACCAAGTATAATACAAACTTCATAAAATATCGACAGGAAATTATAATTATTTCTTTTCATACTCTGTTTTATGCGATACAATTAAAATAATCTCCTAAATTTACCAAATATAAGAATGGAACTTTAATATGCAATTTCAAGAAAACCAATCACAAATATCTGATTTAAAACCTTCGGAAGTGCAGAAAGCACTGTATCATACCCAACAGCAGCATGCGCTGCTTCGGGTTTTTTTATTTGTATTTACCTTCATTTACTGGGAACTTCTGCTGCATATGCTTTTATTCAGCGATCTTCACGGCCTGCTGTATCCTCTTATCATTTCCGCCTTCATCGGTGTAACTGCAGGTCTGATCACCACCAGCTGCCGTCCTCGGATGAATCTGATCCTGACATGGCTGATTCTCATTATTCGCTTTCTGCTGATCATGGTTTATCTGATTTTCTGGAAGGTTTTTAAAACTGCCTTTTCTTTTTCTCTGGTCATCGGAGGAACAGAAGGCGCCAATGCCCTGACAGAATTCAGTGATCTGGTTATCAATGCCATTACTGACAATCTGGGCAGTATCATTTTATTTCTCCTGCCTCTGATCATTTTTCTCATTTTCACGATTCGGAATCGGGAATTCTCCGGTCTGCATCCGGGGCTGACTATGGAGTGGCTGACGGCTGCTATGATACTGATGGCGTTTTTTACACTGAATATCGAAACAGACTCTGCGGATACCTATTCTCCACAAAGTCTTTACAGTTCGAAGTGGGTCAAGGATCTGTCCCTCCGCAAACTCGGGTTTGACCTGACAGCATTGTCCGATTTGAAATATGCTTTTTTCCCATCACTGGTGCCGCAGGAGGATTTTGAGGCTTATACTGTTCCCGTCATCGAGAAGCCGGAAGATAATATGGTCGATATTGTAGACGTAATCTCATCCCATCCGGATCCGGACTCCGATGAAGCTGTCTCCCTGTACTATCGCGACAATATACTTGATTATGATTTTGCAGGACTGAATGAAAATGAAGAAAATGATGACTACCGGTGGCTGAATCAATATATGGCTTCCGCCACACCGACCACTCAGAATGAATATACCGGCATGTTCGAGGGTTACAATCTAATTCTTCTGACAGCAGAGTCCTTTTCCCCATGGGCAGTTGATGAAGAACTGACGCCAACCCTTTACAAACTGGTTAATACGGGATTTGTCATGAATCATTTTTACATACCAGCTTTCAACAATACGAGTGACGGTGAATATATGGTGTGTACTGGCCTGATTCCAAATGGACAGGGCAATCATTCTTTCCAGAATACGTCAGATAATGATATGGCCCTGTGCTTTGGCAATATTCTCGGACCTCTGGGGTATTCCACCAATGCCTACCACAATCATACATATACTTTTTATGAGCGGGATGCGACGCATCCAAATATGGGCTATACGTATAAGGGTTACGGCAACGGGCTGGATGTTACCTATGTATGGCCAGAATCAGACCTGGAAATGATGGAAAAATCCATGGATGATTACATTAATGATGAACACTTTCATGCCTATTATATGACCGTCAGCGGCCATATGGAATATAATTTTACCGGCAATTGTATGTCCTATAAGAACTATGATCTGGTAAAAGATCTTGATGCAGATGAACAGATGCAGGCTTACATTGCCTGTCAGATTGAACTGGACCGTGCGCTCAAATACATGATCCAACGCCTTGAAGAAGCCGGTGTGGCTGATAAGACTGTAATTGCCCTTGCACCGGACCATTATCCCTATGCAATGGAAGATTTACTGACAGAAACCATCGATGCGGAAAAGATCCGGTGGTATGGACTCTATGAAAGTAACATGATCCTATGGAGTGCTTCCATGACCGAACCCGTACAGGTGGACAAAGTCTGCTCCAGCATCGATATCGTTCCGACTCTGTGCAATCTGCTGGGGCTGAACTACGACTCGAGACTCTATATCGGACAGGATATTCTCTCAGATGCTCCAGGCCTTGTTGTTTTTTCCAACAGAAGTTTTGTCACAGACTACCTGATCTACGACTCCGTCACAGACTCCGTCAAAATGCTGTCCGATGTGACATTGCCTGAAAATTATCTGGATACTATGCAGGAAATCGTAGGTACCAAATGGACCGCTTCAGGCAAAATACTGACAACAGACTATTATGCTTATCTGAAAGAAAAATTTCAGACTGATGCACTGGTATATTGATTCCGAGAGGACGTGGGGACAGGGGGACGGTTCTGTGTCCCGCATTAAACGGGACACAGAACCGTCCCCCTGTCCCCCCCTGTCCCCACGCCCCCATTGCTCTGCCCTTGCTTAATTATGTACCCGATGATGACACATCGGTGATGACGGAGTCAGCGGCAGAAACGTATAACCATTGCCCAGGCCCCACTGAATAATTTCCTCTACGGCATCCACGCTGAAGCCTTTAATATCATGCTGCAGTACATAAGAGACATTATGGTTTTTAATTCCCTCGATGACATTCCCGGCAACCTCCGATGCTGTAGATGCACCGCCGGCATCGTTGCTGTCCACATTCCAGTCGCAGTAGCTGTAACCCAATGTATCGCAGGATGCTGTGATAGCCGTCATAATCCCTTCACAATACCGCCTGCTGACTTCATTGGATGTGCCTCCCGGAAATCTCAGCAGCGACGGTCGTACACCTGTCTGGTTCTCGCAGATATCTGCGATTCTGTTCACATCGGCAAAATAATTTTCCTCACTGGTATAGACATCGCTGAAATCATGGGAATAAGTATGGAGAGCAACGGTATGACCGGCTTCTGCCTCCTTCGCAATCAGATTTTTATAATCAGGGAACTGATTGGTCACAAAAAAAGTTGCTTTGACATTGTATTTATCCAGAATCTCAAGCAGATCCTCCGTGTATTTTCCCGGTCCGTCATCGAACGTAAGATAGACAACTTTATTACCAGGATTCTTCACATCAGGAGACGGTGCCGCTTTCACATAAACAGTTCTGGTGCATTCTGCCACATTCCCGGCCGCATCCACTGCCTGATAATGAATAATATATTTCCCCGGCACCGACATATCCGGCTGGCCGTCTGTACTGACTTCTACCTCTCCGTCCACATTATCACTGGCCGTACATCCCGGATCGTCAAAGGTGCTCCCGGCTGTCAATACCATCTCAGCTTCTCCGGACATCGCCATTTTCGGTGCTTCCTTATCATCCACATAGACTGTCCGGACAACTGTCGTCTCATGCCCTGCAGCATCTGTCACAGAGTATTCAAGCGTATATGTATCGCAGATACCGGTATCCACTCCACCCTTAATATGTACATTATTCGTCAAATCACCGTCATAATCATCTGACGCTGTAAATCCCGGATCCTCAAAAGCTGTATTCTGATCAATATGCATCTGTTCACTGCCCGCCAGGGTGATCACCGGCGGCACCACATCCACCACATTAACCCTCCGGGTTACTTCACTCTCACAGATCCACCGGACAGAAGCTGTGTAAGATTCTGTGTAGGTTCCGGTCTTACTGGTATCCACAGAACCGCTCCTGCTCACCTCCACCGGTATTCCCTTCTTAAACAGAATCGTCCCTTTAAGCAATGCCTCCACCCTTGGCGGCTCATAGGTCTCACCAAAAGCAATCTCCTGTGTCTCCGAATCCGATATATTAAATTCTATGGTAAATTCATTCATATGCCAGACTATGCCAAAAATCGCCAGACAGACAATCAACAAAACAACACATAACTTTTTTCGAATGTTCTTCACTGTCATATTCCCGCCGCCTCCATAAAAAATGATTAAGACATATTCATTGTATCATAGCGGCATATACTATCATATGAATATATCTTTAATCATTTCTTAAGGATTTCTGACGAAAATATGGGACAGGGGGACGGTTCTGTGTCCCACATTGAAGGGACACAGAACCGTCCCCCTGTCCCATCTTATACCTTAAATATCCTCGCCGGTTCATCCCAGCCGTTGATCACCTCGTATTTAATATAGAGATTGACCGGCTCTATGCCCAGAACTTCCCTGTAAATTGCCTTCATGGCACCGTCAAAGGACTCAAATCTCTCATAGTCCCTGCCGCCAAAGAACTTGCACTCCACAAAAGCCGCAGGTATATGCGCATTCTCACTGCCTCCCCTGCACAGATGGATGCCGCCCTCAAAAGCCGTCATCATCCTCACCGGATCTTTACCAAGAATACCGCCAACAATATCCGCCATACGGTCTCTCAATTTCAGCTCCTTTTCCTCATCCAACACCACATTCGTCGTCACCCGAATAAAAGGCATTCCTCTTACCTCCGATCATACTAATACGTTGCCTGAACGAAATCAATGAATTCATCCTTTTCTGCTTCTGTGTCCAGTCTGGCTGTCCACATATGATTGCCCATGGCGCCTGACAGGATGTCCGGTATTTCCTCATCCATAACGATCTTATCACCATACTTCCAGCGAATCTCTTCCGGTGTATGGATGTACGGTTTGCCATAACGGTGTCCGGCATAAACGGCAAAATATTTTCTCTGATTCAGATCCACATAGGTCTTGTCATATACGACCATATCGGCCCAGATACTGTAAACATCCACACTGTTGGCGTAATTGTACATATCCGGTGTCCATCCGCCAGCCGGACGCATATTGACTTCCAGTGCCACAATATCGCCCTTCTTGCCCAGACCTTCCTTATCCTCCACCAGACGGAAGAATTCCAGATGGAAGAAACGGCTTCTCACATCGAAAGCCTTGATGGTGGCTCGTCCCTTTTCCCGCAAATCCTCCGGGAGCATATTAGCCGTGTAATATGACAGATGGTCCTTATTATTAACGATATCAGCCACACTTCTCGGCCAGGAAACCGTTGTCTCAAAGATGATATCCCCGTTGCTGTCGGAAATACCGTCATAGGACCAGATATCACCGGTAATAAATTCTTCCATGATATAGTCCACATTCTGTTTTGTGGCATAAAACCAGCGCATAGCGTCCTCATTGCTCAGCTTATAGCTCTCCTCGGCTCCCATACCGCCATCCGGCTTTACAAATACCGGATAACCTACTTTTGCTGCAAAGGCCAGTCCCTCTTCAAGGGTAGACACCATATGATATCTTGCCACCGGTACACCTGCTTTTTCATAAAAAGCCTTCATGGCAGATTTTCTTCTGACATTGGCCACCTGTTCGCTCTTCATACCTGTTGTAATATTGAAATCGGTACGAAGCCTTGCATCCTGGGTCAACCAGTATTCATTATTGCTCTCCAGCCAGTCGATCTTACCGTATTTGTGGGTGAAATAGCCCAGCGCACGAACCATCTGGTCATAATCCTCCATACTGTCCACACGGTAATATTCCGTCAGACTGTTCTTCACATTCTCTGACAAACTGTCATAAGGTGCATCACTCAGCCCCAGAACATTTACGCCTCTTTTTTTCAGACGATCGCAGAAATTCCAGTACGAAGCCGGAAACTGCGGAGATACAAATACAAAATTCATAATCCATCCCTCTTTCTTTATGCTTTATCTTTGATGCCCCAGCGTACCCATAATATACTGCTGAAGCTGTTTTTTCCATATTCCATAAAAATCCTCTTCATCATCTGTCAGAACTTCCCCGGCTGTCAGCAGATCCATGCAGTTCATCACACGTCCCACCGTTTTCTCCTCCGTCACTGCCTGATACAGTTTCTGAAGCTTTTCCTCTCTAACCTCCGGCCACGGCTCCATCGTCATGTGAAGCCGCCACTTTCCCGCCGGAGGCTGTCCATTGATATCCCGGTACAGCTTTCTCTCCTGTTCACTTAAGTTCAGAGAAACCATCCGGTCAATAATCATACCAAACGGCAGCAGTATCTCCGCCTCCTCCGGCTTGGCATAACATCCCTCAAATATATCTTCAAAATCCAAAAATGGTACAGGGCTGTCCCGTTCCACCTCCAGCATCACAACATCCGCCTTTTTATGAGCATATTCCGGCAGGAATCCCCGTTTGCATGTAGAAAAAAATCCTGCCACCCGATGATGATCCGCCTCAAACCGCTGAAGAGATGACAGCCGATCCAATCTGAAGGACATAACCGATGGACCACTGTTTTTCTCTATGCAATACTGCCTGTATTTTTCCATGGCGCTGTAAATATGCAGTATCAGAGTCAGATAGTTCTTGAGCTGATCCGCACCTGTGAGCATGATTACCCGACCCTCTTTTGCCTTATCCTGTTCATTGGCTGAACCGGGATGCATAAGGGCATTGATAGTATTATAGGCCTCAGTTCCTCCCTCATAAGGTCCCTTTTCAGCCACTTCCGGATCTCCCATATAAAACCGGATGGCCAGCAGCTCTTCTGCATTCAAAATACCGGACAGCATCAGTCATCGCCGTCCTTTCCGATATTAAGCCGGGCAAAAGCCTCCGCAAAAGCGTTGTTCATCGGCTGACTGGCTTCTTTCTGCTGCCGCTTCATATACTGCTGTACATCCCGCTTGCTGACACCGGCACCTTCCTTCTGCCGGCGGTTCTGAAAAGCGGAAAGCTTCTCTTTATAGCCGCAGACACAGACAAAGGTCTGAGCCTCGCCTTTGCCATACATCTCCATCTTCTTATGGCATTTCGGGCATCTTGCATTGGTCTTTCGGGCCACTGTCTCTCTGTAACCACAGCTTCTGTCCTGGCAGACCAGCAGCCTGCTGTTCTTGCCCTGTACCGACAGCATCCGCTTGCCGCACTGCGGACAGAGATGACTGGAGAGATTCTCATGACGGAACTGTCCCTCGCCGCCAACGATCTCTCCCACAATGTCCTCTGTATAACTTCGGATCTCCGAGATAAAAACCTCTTTTTTCAAACGTCCTTCGGAAATGGCCAGAAGCTTCTTCTCCCAGTCCGCCGTCAGCTCCGGTTTTTTCAGATCCTCCGGCACCAGGCCCAACAGCTGTCGTCCCTTGGAGGTCACCCGGATATCCTTATCCTTCTTTTCCATAAGGAAACTGTTAAATAATTTATCAATAATATCCGCACGGGTAGCTACCGTACCGAGACCGCCCTTCTCCATGGCCGTCAATAAAGTCCCCTCATTATAAAAGGCCGGCGGCTTTGTCTGTCCTTCCGATATCTTCACCTGTGTCACATCTGCTTTAGCGCCTTCATCCAGCCTCGGCAGCCGTGTCGTGGATAAGATTTCATTTTCTTCTTCTCCATCATCGTCCCATCCCGATTCATAGGCAGATTGCCACCCCGGCTCCTTCATGATCCTTCCGCCGGCACTCCACTGCTCACCGCCGCAACTGCCGGTCAGCTTTGTCTGTTCATATTCATATGGCGGATAAAGCACTGCCAGAAAGCGCCGTACTACCAGATCATAGATCTTCCTCTCATCTGAAGACATATGATCCAGCTGCACAAACTGTTCCGTTGGTATAATGGCATGATGATCAGATACTTTGCTGTCATCCACAAAGCTTTTATTTGTCCTTAATGGCTGAAGCAGCAATTTCCCGGCAATCTTCCTGTAAGGCCCCACACCGCAGGCCTCAATACGCTCCTTCAGTGTCTCGGCCACATCTTTGCCGATAAATCTGGAATCTGTTCGCGGATAAGTCAGCACCTTGTGGTTCTCATAAAGCCGCTGCATGATATTGAGTGTCTCCTTGGCTGAAAATCCAAACCGCTTATTGGCATCCCGCTGCAGCTCCGTCAGATCATATAATCCCGGTGCATAACTTTTCTTCATGGTCTTCTGCACCCTGACGATCTCCATCACACCGCCCGATGTCCGCTCTGCAATAGCCTTCGCCCTGTCTCTGTCAAAGGTACGGCTGCTGCCGCTTTTCTTATCCTGCCATGTCCAGGTGATGCCATGGGCAGATACTGTCAGGCCATAATATTTCTCCGGCACAAAATTCCTGATCTCCTGTTCTCTGGCCGCAATCATGGCCAGCGTCGGTGTCTGCACACGCCCGCAGGACAACTGCGCATTGTATTTGCAGGTAAGGGCACGGGTACCATTGATACCCACCAGCCAGTCAGCCTCCGCTCTGGCTTCCGCCGCTGCATAGAGTGAAAGATAATCTCTTCCATCCTTCAGATGACGGAAGCCTTCCCGGATCGCTTTATCTGTTACAGAAGAAATCCACAGTCTCTTCACCGGCTTTCTGCTGCCTGCCATTTTCAGGATCCAGCGAGCCACCAATTCACCTTCACGGCCCGCATCGGTGGCAATAACCACATCTCCGATATCCTTCCGTCCAAGATGATTTTTAACGATCTGGAACTGTTTTCCCGTCTGACGGATAACCACAAGCTTAAAGCGATCCGGCATCATGGGCAGGTCTTCCATTTTCCATTCTTTATATTTCGCGTCATAACCCTCGGGATCTGCCAGTGTCACCAGATGGCCCAGCGCCCAGGTCACCACATACTGCTCACCCTCCAGGGCCCCCTGATTGCTCCGCCCGCACTTCAGTACCCGGGCAATATCCCTTCCTACCGAAGGCTTCTCAGCGATTACCAACGTCTTCATCTATTTCCACAACCTCCACACTATAGGAATTGTTTTCCTTATATTGTACCCGTTTCGAAACGTTTTTGCAATACACCTCTTAGACACGCTTCTCCAGACATACCAGCTGCACATCCGGAATGCCATTAAAGATGCAGGGCACGATACCCACTTCTTTATAACCCAGCCCGCGATACATATGACGGGCAATGGTATTGACCGCATTGGTATCCATCCTCAGGTAATGGCACCCATGTTCCAGTGCATACTGCTCATAAAATGCCACGAACTGCTTCCCATATCCTCTCCGCGGCCCGTGTGGATCCACCACCAGCGTATGCAGCACCATCACTTCATCGTCGGGTACATCATATTCCCATGCTGTACAGTCCGCATACTCCGGCACCTGCGTCTGATCGATTTTAGCCGCGGCCACGATCCGGCCCTCGTCCTCACAGACAAATAAAATTTCTTTATCCAGCGCCTCTCTGGCCGTCTCTTCTGTCGGGTAAACACCCCTGATCCAGCCGATATTCACATCACCGGCTTCTTCATTGGTCAGTATGGCATCGTATATTCTGACAATAGCGGCAATATCCGCCTCTGCCGCTTTTCTGATCATCACCATTTCTTATTCTCCCTGTCACATACTTTTCCAGTGTATTGTATCACAGTATCCATCGAATGGCAATTTTCATATCACAAACTGAATATCAGCCGTATCTCAAAACCTTCCTGCTGCAAGGGCGTTTCAATGCCGATTTTCAACTGCTCCGCCACCTGAGAAGTAAGATAAAGTCCCATACCCGTAGCCGTTTTATTGACCATTCCCTTGTCGCCGGTAAAACCTTTCTCAAAAATAAATGGCAGATCATAGGACTTCACCCCTGTGCCATTATCCCTGATAGACAATAGGATCTTTTTTCTCTCCTCATCCTTTTTGGAAGTCAGACAGATCCACCGCTGTTCTCCATCCTGCCGGGCATATCTGACGGCATTGCTGATGACCTGGCGGATACAGAACATAAGTCCCCTGTTATCCGTTATCACCTGTACTTTTTCCACTTCATTGATAATCTGAATCTGCTGTTCCTCCAGAAGCACCGCATATTCATCCAGCACCTCCTTACAGATTTCATCCAGAAATACCGGAGCCAGCATATAATCTCTTCGGGCCGACTGAATCCTGCCATAATACAGCATACGTTCCACATCCTCCTGCATCTTTGTCCTGGCATATTCCATGCGGTAATGAACGGCAGATGACATTTCATCCTGCCTGTTGTCCAGTACAAAGGTCATCAGAGACAATGGCGTTTTGATCTCATGAGCCCATGTCTCCATATATTCCTCAAATTCCCGTACATTTTTTTCCTGCTCCAGTATTTTTTCATTTTTCTGCCAGAGGACCTGCGCAATTTCCCAGATTGCTTCCCGTTCTTCCCCCTCAAAGCAGTTCTCCTGCTCCATAAACATCTCCGGATCCTCCAGCATATTCTGCAGCGCCCTGATCCGCCGTCTGTCAGATCTGGCTGCAATACAGGCCGTTATCCCATAAATGCCCGCAGACCCCAGCAGCATAGCAGGAAAAAGCCGCAGAAATTCCTTAGAATCCTGCAGCCATAATAATACGCCAAATAACAGATTAAAGGTCAGCAAAACTGCCAGCCATAATTTATATTTTAAAAATGCTTCCAGACTATTCCGAAACATCATCTCATTCCTCCGCTTTCCTAAGCCGGTAGCCTTCTCCCCGGACTGTCACGATCCTGTCCTGCAGATTCAGTCTGGCAAGATTTCGCTTTAATCTTGTCATATTGACCTGAAGAGCATTCTCATCCACATAATCAGTGGTTCCCCACAATTTCATAAAAAGCATCTGCCGTGTTACCAGTTCTCCCTGACCATCCAGAAGCATTTCCATCATCTTTCCCTGATTCTCCGGCAGAATCAGTAAATCACCCCCGCTCTCCAGCGTGTACGTTCGTACATCCAGACGCATATTGTCATATTCCAGCAGATACTTTCTATCTTCAAAGTGCCGCAGCAGGTTGGCGATCCTTGCCAGAAGACGCTCACTGTGACAGGGCTTTGTCAAATACTCATCCGCTCCCAGAGACAATGCATCCAGCTCGTCCTTCAGCTGATCCCGACTTGTCAGGACCAGCACGGGCACTGTACTTTTCTGCCGGAGCATCCGGCAGACACCAAAGCCT
>JBJEJD010000057.1:0-20037 GCA_051877705.1 Coprococcus sp.
AAATTCATCAAATACCAGCCTTCTTCTGGCCATCCGGCAATTTTCTTCATCCTTGGGAAAATGAATCTGCTGCAGTGCATAATTATACTCAGATAAACGGTATTTCTTCCTTATATCTGACGGAAGATAATCCGGCATCAAAACATCCTCATCAAGAATAAGATGCATCGTTTTTATAAAAAAATTCTGTGACAGCCCTTCCGTCAAAGCATAAACAGGCTGGAGGCTTCTGCGCATGGATGAATACTGTTCTTCGGTGTAAATGTCCGGATGCTCCAGCATGCGCTTCCTGCCTTTACGGATGATTTTCCCATAAAGTACCACTGTCTGCCCGACTCTCAACTGCTGACGAATATAGGGACTATGATACCAGACAACCTGAACTGCCGTCGTGTTTTCCCTGAGCACAAGGGATACAATCGTCGTTCTTCCCCGTTTGACAAGCTGAGGGGCTTCTGTCACAGAAACCTTGTAGGCGGTCTGTTCCAGATCATCAGATTCCATACTGGCAATCGACACAGGTTCCTGATAACGGCGATAATCCCTGGGATAATGTTCCAGAAAATCCCCCACTGTCTCAATGCCCAGACGTGCCAGATGCTCTGCAGTCTTTGAGCCAATTCCTTTTACCGATATTATCCTGTCTCCGGAATTCATATCTGCCCTCCATCAACCATAACGATTCCATACATAAAAGAACTGCCGCGATGCTCGTTCCGCGACAGCCCTTTAAAATATTTTTATTCAACTGAAACTACATAATAGTAGATCGGCTGACCGCCCTCATTCAGTTCAACTTCACACTCCGGATACTTCTCCTCAAGTAAGGCTGATAAATGCTCTGCATCCTCTTCTGTAACATCAGCACCATAGTACAGACTTATGATCTCGCTTTCCTCATCAATCAGCGCATCAATCGTTGCCATGGTGGTATCTTCCAGTTCTTCACCCACAGCCAGAAGTCCATTGTCACCAAGCCCCATAATATTGCCTTCTTTGATCTCTTTGTCATCAATGATCGTATCTCTGACCGCATAGGTGATCTGACCACTGCGTACATTCTGCATTTCTTCGGTCATCACTGCCTCATTCTCCTCATCAGAACTGCCGCTGATATAATTGATGACAGCCGCAATACCCTGAGGTACTGTCTTTGAAGGAATGACAATGACCTTCTTGCCTTCTGTCAATTCCCGGGCCTGCTGAGCAGCCAGAATAATATTCTTGTTATTCGGGAGAACAAATATAGTATGGGCATTCACCTGGTCTATAGCTTCAAGAATATCCGCCGTGCTTGGGTTCATCGTCTGACCCCCCTCAATGATCCGATCCACACCAAGCTCTTCGAAAATCCGCTTCATACCTTCACCCATGGAAACAGCCACAAACCCTACTTCCTTCTCAGGCTCTGCCGGTTCAACAGCCTTTGCCTGGACCTGGGCGATCTTCTGGGCATCTTTAAAGAGACGTTCATGATGCTCCTCACGCATATTGTCAATCTTCATGCTGGTCAGTGAACCATAGGTTAATCCCTTTTGAATTGCAAGACCCGGATCGTTGGTATGTACATGTACCTTTACGATATCGCTGTCTGCCACACATACGATAGAATCTCCGATGGACGAAAGATAAGCTTTAAAATCATCCTCATCCTTATCATCAAATTCCTTCTCCAGCATAACAATAAATTCCGTACAATAACCGAACCGGATATCAGCTGTCTCAATCTCATCAAGACCAAGTCTGCCTGTTTCTCCTGCAGGCACTGAAGCCGGCTTCGTCTCCGTCACAAAATCGTCTGCCGTCTCAATACCCATGAGACAGTCATAGGCTCCCTTCAGTACGACCATAAGACCCTGACCGCCTGAATCCACAACACCGGCCTGCTTCAAAACCGGAAGCATCTCCGGAGTCAGGCTCAGCATATAATCGCCATATTCTATAATCTGGCGGAAACCTTCTGCAAGATCATCCGTCGAATCAAATACATCTGCAGCCTTTTCGGACATTCCCCTTGCTACCGTCAGGATCGTTCCTTCCTTCGGTTTCATAACTGCCTTGTAGGCTGTCTCGCTGGCTTTTTTGAAAGCTTCTGCAGCAATGCTGCTGTCGATGACATCCACATCCTTGATCGGTCTTGTAAAGCCTCTGAACAGCTGTGAAAGAATAACACCCGAATTACCTCGTGCACCTCTCAATGCCCCCTGAGATATGGCCTTGGCAAGGCTTTCCATCGTAGGGTTCTCCAAAGCACTGACCTCTCTGGCTGCAGACATGATCGTCATGGTCATGTTTGTTCCTGTATCACCATCAGGAACCGGAAATACATTCAGTTCATTAATCCATTCTTTTTTAGATTCAATACGTTTCGCACCTGCAAGGAACATGTTCTTCAACATATTCGCATCAATTGTATTTATTCCCACAACAGGGTCCTCCTTAATCGTTATACTAGTCGATCACGCGCACGCCTTCAACAAAGATGTTGATCTTATCAACCTTCATGCCTGTGAACTCTTCCACTTTATACTTGACATTGTTCATTAAATTATCTGCAATCGTTGAAATATTTATGCCATAAACAGTAATAATGTGGAAATCGATTGTAATCTGATTATCTTCGCTTACCGTGACACCGACTCCCTTAGTCATGCTTTCGCGCTTAAGGAGTTTCACCAGACCATCCTTGACACTGATCATTGCCATACCAACAACGCCGAAGCATTCAACTGCAGCCATACCGGCATACTTGGCAATAATATCTGTATCAACAGAAATCTGACCTATATCTGTAATAATACGTCCCTTCATATGGTACCTCCAATAATTAATATGCATAATTCAAAATCGGTGAAAATAAACCGATATGTTATATTATAACCGCTTTTACAAGAAAAGAAAATAAGATTTTTTCATATTTTGTAAAATCTACACTTGCATTTATCGAACGAATCTGTTATGATTGATTTGTTGTAAGCCTATATGGCGGTATGATGCGTCTAAAAGGGTTAATTTAACACGAGGAGGTGTTTTACAATGGCAAAATGTGCAATCTGTGAAAAAGGAGCTCACTTTGGAATCCAGGTGTCTCATTCACATAGAAGATCAAATAAAATGTGGAAATCCAACATTAAGAAGGTTAAAGTTAACGTGAACGGTACACCATCCAAGATGTATGTTTGTACTTCCTGCTTAAGATCAGGATTAGTTGAAAGAGCTTAATCATTTTTTAAAGGGATGCAGCCTCAGGCAGCATCCCTTTTTTATTTTGAAAATGAATGGACTGTATTTTTCTAGCCTCTGATCTGAAAAATAAACTCTTCCAGTGCCAGATGAATATGCATGCCATTTTCCAGTATCATCGGCTGCTCTGCCGGTATCTGACATCCATTCAGATAAATATGATTCGTCGAATTGCAGTCCACGATAAAATAATCATCTGAGTTTTCTCTGTATTTGATCACCGCATGGATACGGCTGATGGCATTATTATTGCTGATCACATAATCACAGCAGTTATCCATTTTGCCGAGAATAAAGGTCTGTTTATTCAGCTGAATGACTTCACCTGTTTTCCTGCGGATCAGATACGGCATTCTGCTGTCCTGCATATCAGACAACACCTCTGTCGTCTCCTCTGCCATCATTTCAGCCCGAAGTTCTCTGCGAACCTCTTCAATCACCTCAGCCCGAAGTTCTCTGCGAACTTCTTCAAGCATCTCAGCCCGAAGTTCTTCACGTACTTCATTAATCACTTCAGCACGGATTTCATCCCGCAGCTCCACTCTTGTTTCTGTATTCTCCTGAGGACACAGTACTTCATCTTCAGCATTCGTATCACTGACTTCAGGAACATAAAGGTCATCAAGGACATTCGCATCACTGACTTCAGGAACAGAAAGTTCTTCAAGGACATCAGTTGTACCTTCTTCTTCGTTCTGGATTCCGGACACTTTCCAGTCGTCAAACAGCTCATCCGGCATCATATCAGGCCCTGCCTGAAGCATCTCAATAATATCCTGCAGATCTGTCAGAGAACGGATACCTTTTTTGATCTTTGCCTGAACTCTGCCCACATATTCACCATCCAGCTTCTGATCATATGTAAAATTATTGACGATTTTCTCAAGGCAGTCAGAAAGAACCACTTCTGAATCCATGGCTTCCTGACAAGGAAGTACGATCAAATACAGCTTCTTTGTTGCAGGATCCAGAAGAATACAATCCTCCTCAAACATAACATATTCAATATCTATGAAGGAATCTTCAAGATAAGCCAGCAGGCGATACAAATTACTCAGCAAATTACGAAGTACACCTATAGAGATATGAACCGGACCAATATCTGCCAACGAGACATATCCGGTAATATCAAAGAGTACATCACCTGCCGTCTTATCAAGGGAACTTCTGATAAAGCCATCCATATCCGCCTCATTGAGCAGCTGCAAAATCACATCATCAATATCCTGTATTCTCTTATAGTGATAAGACAATACCTGCTTTCCATTTTTATTCTTTAATTGTAGTAAATTATTCATTTTCACTTCGCCATCCGTACTATTTATTATTATTTTGAACAAAATAAATTATATGCCAAAACAAGGCAAAATACAATTAGGCAAATGCTTAAAATACTGGATTCTATAAAAAACATAATGGTCATGCCCACTGCTACCCAAAACAGTACAAACCCGCATACCTTTTTCATGGCACTCACCATTATAAAAATATTCCTGTTTTATTTTATGCATCTGCATTCATTCTGCTATTCTTTATTCTCCTCTGTAATATGCTCCACTGCTTCCTCTACAGCCGCATCATCATCAGACTTATTCATAAAACGATGGATAACATCCGGCGCCATATCAATGATCTTGCTGACTGGATCATTATTATGGACCGGAACCATACGAACTGAACCATCCTTGATAACCAGCACTGCGCTTGGTGTCATTTTACCGCCCATACCACCGCCGGCACTGTTTTTATGTTCCTGGCTCCATGCGCCGGCTCCAACCCCGAAAGATACATCTACTAACGGTAAAATAAGCGTATCATTTACATGAATGGCATCACCCACAACAGTTTTTGTCGTCAGAAAATTGTCCATGCCTTTAAAGAGAGATTCAACCGTTTCATTAAATGTGTGATCTGACATAATTCATTCCTCCATCTTTATATTCTTTTTATCTGTTTAACAATGCAAAAGAACTGTCTGTTCAAAAAGCTTCGTACTGCAAATACAACAATTGGCAGAACGCGAATGCTTCCATGCAGCTTGATCTCACCTTCCATAACCTCCTGACAGAACTCCGGCCGAAGTACCATTCGATCGCCGCATAATGGATAAAGGACACTGAGCATTCCCAGCACCTGTCCGGTCAGAGCCGGATCATTAAATCCAAAATGCCAGAAAAGCCTGTCTATCCTGGGCATCAGCCGGATCAGCAGTCTTTTCAGTCTTCCTAAAAAAACGGTCAGCCAGAGATGGTTCCTGTCATCATGATAAATCGCCATCAATTTATCCTTTTTTTCGGTAATGACTTCTGCCTTTTCAGCCATCGCATGTATTTTTTTGCTTATGGTTGACGGTATTGCAGCTATTTGCTGAAAGATACTTGTCAGCTTATTTCCGGCTTTTTCAGATTTCTCCGGGACATCATCGACTTTTCTGTCGGCTTCTTTTTGCCCGGATGCAGAAGCCTCGTCTGCTGTTTTCTCATCTGCATCCGGCGGTCCGATCGCATCAATCAGCTGTTCCTCAGAATCCGTCTCCTTTTTAGTCTTCCTGGTACGCTGTTTTTTTATGCGCTCCTTTTTCGGGCGTTGATTATCATAGATACAGAAACAGGCTATCCTCAAACGTATATGCACGCGTTGATTTTCCTCTTTCCCCGTATCCAGCCGACCCAAAAATTCAATCAGACTGCAAAGCCAGGAAATATGGCCCTCAGCCTCAATGGAAGCATATCTGGAGGCAGAAATACGATACTTTACCGGAACAAGAAGCACCACCGCCAGCACAAGAAGGATGAGCGCAAATAAAATCAGGATCAGTCCTCCGATTATTTTCAAAAGAAGTAACAATATATGTAGCAATTTTACACCTCAGTATCTATTCTTCGAAAAAAGCATGTACATCTGTATTGCCTGTTTTATTTAGGATATCCAGTATGATCTCACCGGCCAGCATACAGGCCTCTCTGTGACTTCCCGCTAACCCGATGACCAGCTGATCCTTCGGATAAAGCTGCGGCATACGAAGCAGCTCACTATGACAGATATCCAGAAGATCATTGCGGTTTCTCGCCGGCATAAGGCAGTAGGTGCCTGTTATTTTTTTTGTGAAACGAATAATATATTGATAATACAGACCTTTTCCCTGTAGGGACTGTCCCAGATACATGTCTTTATACCAGCGCATAAATTACTCCTGCCATTTTTCTTCTTCTCTCATGGTCATCCGCATGAGTTCGGCCGAAGCCATTATTTCCACCTGATCCCTGCAATTTTCAAAGCTCTGTAAAATAAGCTGTTCACATTCTTCCAGACTGTCACAGGCCACCGGAAGCTTCATCAGCGCATCCGAAATGACTGCCCGCCGTATAATCATCGGATAATTATTGAAGACCGATGTATACATTTCTAATAGCTTATCCGTTTTCTTCGCAATATAATCACGATCAGCAACAAAAATTTCCCTGCCCGTATCCAGCTCCGCTGTCATATCAACACCCGCAAGAATATTGGATAACCGCAGACATTGAAAGTGCTCCTCCAAATCGATTGCTCGAACGATATCCTGATAACGCTGCATAACCGACAACAGCTGATCTTCAAAAAGAATATGCATCCCCACAAGTTTTTGCTGTTGATCATTCAGCCTGCCAAGATCATCCACTATATCTTCATCCATTCCCAGGAAATTCTGTTCTCTGGCTGCCTTCATATAGGAACTGATGCATCTTACAGCCAACGGGGCCACCTCGCGGTCCTGACCGGCAAAATTACTGTTCAGCATCAGAATATACAGATCATTAATCAGTTCGATCAACTGGAAATCATAAGAAAAAGCCTGTCCCAGCTGCTGACCCGCAATCTGAAGTTTGTCAAGGGCATTTTTAACCTTTTCTTCATCCAGCGAATCAAAATCAATGGCTTCCATATCACGGACAATCTCCTGCAGCTCTTCATAGGCCGGATTCAGATCATCAGCATGAGGAAGCTGTGCCTGCTGATACATATCATTAAAGAAATAATCCGCAATATCACTGCGTGTTCCTTTATAGCAGCTGCATGATTTACTTACCAAATCCAGGAAACGGCTTCTGGTCATACGGATCGGCATCTCACCCATCATATTCTGCATACGCTCATTCATACCGGATGGTTCCGGATCCTGACAGATATATCCATGTATCTCCATCATCAGAGCTTCCACATCCACCGGAGCAGTCTTCTCCTCGTACCGGTACTGCAGACGGCTCAGTACATGCTCATAAAGCCCTAATATATGCACATAATCATAGAGAGACTGCATTCTCTCACGCAATCCTTCCCTCAGTCCATCCAGACGACGGATGTCTGCTTCACCAATGGCATCTGCACCAATCAGCTTTGCTGTCAGCTCAAGGAAAATCTTAAACTCTTTCTGTGTTTTCTCACCGTCAATGCTGCCGGCCTTCTCGAGATCATCATAATAGGTTGAAAAATTCACCGCCAGTTTGCAAAATGACAGCTTCATGTATCCTTCGGAAAGGACCCTGGCATATTCCTTCAAAGTCTGTTCAGTTTCAATACCTCTGTCCAGATTCTTTAATATCTTATTTTCATTCATAATCCGGCTCCTCATCTATAAAATCAAAATGACGCATCACTAAAACAATGTATAATATATCCATCTTATATGACTATAAAACATTCATACCTTTCTGTCAAGAGAAGAAAAAGAGGCTGCCCACGGCAGCCTCAAAGTCACTCTATTCGTTTTATTCTTCCCGTCCGCCGACCATCATTCTGATGACGAACAGTACACCGATCATCAGCACAACACCTGCAGCCAGACTGATAAAAGGATTCTTTATAAAGCCTGCAATTATATAGGTAATACATGATACCACTGCAGCTGTAATGGCATATGGCAGCTGTGTCGACACATGATTGACATGGTTACATTGACCTCCGGCAGAAGCCATGATCGTCGTATCGGAAATCGGTGAACAATGATCACCGCATACAGCACCTGCCATACAGGCGGATATGGACATGATCATCATCGTCTCATTGGTATTGGCAAATACGGCAACAACGATAGGTATAAGAATACCGAAAGTTCCCCAGGAAGTACCGGTAGCAAAAGCCAGTCCACATCCAACAAGGAAAATAATCGCCGGAAGAAGATTCACCAGACCGCCTGCAGCATGTTCCATGGCAGCGGCCACAAATTCAGCCGCTCCAAGACTGTCTGTCATAGCTTTTAATGTCCATGCAAATGTAAGAATAAGAATTGCAGGCACCATCGCTTTAAATCCTTCCGGTATACATGCCATGGAATCACTGAAAGACAAAACTTTTCTTACAGCATAAAATACAATGGTAATCACCAGAGCAAAAAAGCTTCCCAGCATGAGACCGACAGAGGCATCGCTGTTAGAGAAAGCCTCAATAAACGGCGTACCGCTGAAGAACCCACCGGTATAGATCATACCGATAACACACGCAACAATAAGAACCACAACAGGGAATACAAGATCGATAACCTTACCCTTTCCACTTTCTTCTGCTGCTTCTGCATTGGCATACGGTCTGTCCGATGTCGTGTACAGATCTCCTTTCAGCGCATTCTCCTCATGGCGCTTCATTGGGCCATAATCCATCTTCATCACAACAATAGTAATCATCATAACAAGTGTAAGGATGGCATAATAGTTGTACGGAATAGCGCGGATAAAAACGGAAAAACCGTCTTCACCCTCAACAAACCCCGTAACAGCTGCTGCCCATGAAGAAATCGGTGCAATAATGCAGATTGGAGCCGCCGTCGCATCAATCAGGTAAGACAGCTTCGCACGGGATACATTATATTTATCAGTAACCGGCCGCATGACGCTGCCCACGGTCAGGCAATTAAAATAGTCATCAATAAAGATCAGTACACCAAGGGCAATTGTTGCCAGCTGCGCACCAACACGGCTTTTAATATGCTCAGCTGCCCATCGTCCAAAGGCTGCCGATCCTCCCGCCCTGTTCATCAGGCATACCATAATTCCCAGTACCACGAGGAACACAAGAATACCCACATTATAGCTGTCAGACAGCACACCAACAATGCCATCCTGAAATACATGCGTGATCGTTTTCTCAAAAGTAAAACCGGACCAGAAAATACCGCCGATCAGTATCCCTACAAAAAGAGAACTGTATACTTCCTTCGTAATCAATGCCAGAATAATCGCCACAAGCGGCGGGATCAATGCCCAGAAAGTTGCATACATTTCCGGAACATATTCTGCTGCTTCTTCAGCAGCAAACACAACATCAGACTTACAGATCATTACCAACAAAAATGCCAAAATCCCCCATAAGCCTTTTTTCATCGCTCTCATCAATAAATTTCCTCCTGTATCAAAAAATGCCATGAACAACGCAAAACCTGCGCGCTCATGGCATAATTTAATCATACTTCTGAAAATCTTATACATCTGATAGCGCTCCACAAAAGTGACAGTCCGCAGCATATTCTGCTGTGTCCCAGGAACCACATTCGGGTCTGCAGTTCCTTCGGCATCTTCCCCTTTCTTCTAAAACAGCCTCCCGGGCCCTCGTTCCAGAATACTTATGAAAAATGCACCTCTATCAAGTTCCATTGTTCACATAACAATGTTTTATCATGTATAGACTATATTGTCAATCTTTTACATAATTTACATGGAAAGATTATAATAAAACAGTAACAGTTCAGCCTTTGAAGTTTTTGAAACCTGTTTTGATAAACAACATGCCGAAAACATGCTCATCGCAAATCGTTTTCGGCATGTTGTTCACAAAAACAGGTTTATCAAAAACAAATTATATAGGCTGAACTGTTACTAAAACATTACTGCACGTGAGTATGGGTAAACAGATGATCCTGACAGTATTCATAATTACCGTTACACTTGGAGCAGAAACGAAATTCCAGTTCCGGATCGGTCTCATCTGTACGCCCGCATACCGCACATCTGTGCTTGCTCGGTGTCTTCTTCACGGCTTTTGTATAAGCCGCACGGCGCTTCATCTGCGCAGGAGACACCCTCGTCTTCATCATGGAGAAGAAGAAAATTGCAAAATTCAGCAATGCAAGGATAATGGATATCTTTGTCCCCATATTGCCCCGAATGATCTCATACACAAACAGTGCAATATCCAGATAGGCCAGCCATTTGATCTTAATGGGGATCAGGAACATAAGCAGCAGTTCCATATCCGGGAAAATAAAGGCAAAGGCCAGGAACAGGGACATATTAATATAATAAGTATCCATGAGATAAACTCTGCCCGTCACAAAATAAGCGATAAAAGAACCAATGATGGTAAAAATAACACCGGACAGATAATAAACATTGAACTTAAAAGATCCCCATACATTTTCCAGTGTCTGCCCCAGCATATAATATAAATACAATGTAAAAATAAAAAAGATGATACTTGTATTCGGGGACTGAAGCAAAAAGGTAAACAGTCTCCATATCTCACCATGAAGAATCCTCTCCGGGTTCAGGCTCAGATAATAATAATAGATCTGCGGTGCCGCAATATTGATAAACAGACCAATAATATAAAGAATACAGATATACTTCATCAGACCGCGGATCGCATAACGCCCGAACTTTCTCTCCATTTTATTTAAAAAATTATCCAATATCTTCTCTCCTTTTCGTCAGGCCGGTATATTCATTCTTTTCAAAAATGTACCGGCCTTAATTATCATTATGTTGTCATTATAGGTTTTCCATGTTTTTTTGTCAATCTATGATTATCATTCATCCTGACGCAATATTCTGTCGGACGGTATGTTAAGGACAGTCCCCGCAGTATAAGACGGAAATTCATCCGGATTCAGGGATTTCAATTCATCCCATGTCATTCTGAACATGGAAAGTATCTGATCCAGATTTTCTCCTTCCCGTACGACATACGGGAAAGTGGATGGTACATTGACACCGTCGTTTCCCGGCATGCCCGGTTTAGAACCAACCGGTATACAGATTCGGTCACCTATCTGAAGATTATAGATGCGGATGCCCGGATTCTGCCAGATAATATCTGCTACTCTCACATCATAGACCCGGCTCAGTTTATAAAGCGTATCACCTTTTTTGATGACATGGACAATCCCACGACAAGGGCGGCCATTAAGTGCTTCCCCGCTGACATAATAATTCATGGCAATCCTGTTCCTGTTTTTTATTATAATCTATGTACTATGTTTGTAAATGTGCAGGAGGAAATTTCAGATATTTTTTTGGATTTATTTATGCTTTTTTCATTTTTTTCAAATGGTGACAGTTGTTTTTTACGTGTTCCTGTCGTATAATAAGGTGAACTTGCTTCTGTGCAGGTTTTATTTTCGTTACCTATTTATAAATATATGATATTTTACATAAGGAGGGTAGCGATTCCTCAAAGAGGGGAATCGGCTGTATATGAATTCAACTTTATTACTGGGTATTGATGTCGGATCGACAACCGTCAAAATCGCAATCCTCGATGCCGACAAAAATGTCCTCTTTTCCGATTATGAGAGGCATTTTGCCAATATCAGGGAGACACTGCTCGACCTGATTTCCAAAGCCCGCGCTGAACTGGGTAATCGGGAGCTCCATCCAATGATCACCGGTTCCGGCGGTATGTCCATCTCCAAATATATCAACGTACCATTTGTTCAGGAGGTTATCTCCGTTTCCAGCGCTCTGGGGTATTTTGCTCCACAAACGGACGTCGCCATAGAACTTGGCGGAGAAGATGCCAAAATCATTTATTTTGAAAACGGCAACGTTGAACAGCGTATGAACGGCATCTGTGCCGGTGGTACAGGTTCTTTCATTGACCAGATGGCCAGTCTTCTTGAAACAGATGCTCCCGGCCTGAATGAATATGCAAAAAATTACAAGGCAATCTATCAGATCGCTGCCCGCTGCGGCGTTTTTGCCAAGTCTGATATTCAGCCTCTGATCAATGACGGCGCATCCAAGGAAGATCTTTCTGCTTCCATTTTCCAGGCGGTTGTCAACCAGACCATCAGCGGACTGGCATGCGGCAAGCCGATTCGCGGCCATGTGGCCTTCCTCGGCGGCCCGCTCCATTTCCTGTCGGAACTGAAAGAATCCTTTATCCGCACCCTGCACCTGACTGATGAAGAGGTAATTGCACCGGAGAATTCCCATTTATTTGCAGCTATGGGTGCAGCCATGAATTACAAGGAAGATGTGACTGTTTCCATTGACAGCCTTATCGAACTTTTATCATCGGATATTAAGATTCAGGCCGAGACAGCCCGTATGGAACCCCTGTTTAAAAGCCAGGAGGAATATGACGCATTCAGAAAATGGCACTCCGTACATACGGTCACAGAGGGAAATCTTGCCGATTATGAGGGCGATTGTTTCCTCGGTATCGATGCCGGTTCTACAACCACCAAGGTTGCTGTTGTCGGTCAGGATGGAACACTGCTCTACTCATTCTACAGCAATAATAATGGCAGCCCGTTAAAAACAGCGATTCGCGCCATTAAAGAGATTAAAGATATTCTGCCTGCAAATGCCCGTATTGTCCGTTCCTGCTCCACAGGATATGGTGAAGCACTGATGAAATCAGCATTAATGCTGGATGAGGGTGAGGTTGAGACGGTTGCCCACTATTATGCAGCAGCCTTTTTTGAACCGGATGTTGACTGCATCCTCGACATCGGTGGTCAGGATATGAAATGTATCAAGATCCGCAACAAGACAGTTGACAATGTTCTTCTGAACGAGGCCTGTTCCTCAGGCTGCGGCTCCTTTATCGAGACATTTGCCCACTCACTGAATTATTCTGTTGAAGATTTCGCAAAAATTGCCATCTTCGCCAAACATCCGATCGATCTTGGTTCCAGATGTACTGTATTTATGAATTCCAATGTCAAGCAGGCCCAGAAGGAAGGCGCCGAAGTCGGCGATATTTCCGCCGGTCTTGCCTATTCTGTCATCAAGAATGCTCTGCTGAAGGTTATCAAGCTGACCGACCCGAAGGATCTTGGTCATAAAGTTGTTGTTCAGGGCGGTACATTTTATAATGATGCGGTTCTTCGAAGCTTCGAGCTGATTTCCGGCTGCAAGGCTGTCCGCCCGAATATCGCCGGTATCATGGGCGCTTTCGGTGCTGCGCTTATTGCCCGCGACCGGTATGAAGGCCAGGCAACCACCATGCTTTCCCTGGATGATATTATCAATCTGAAATATACAACCAGCATGACACGCTGCGGCGGCTGTACCAACCACTGTCGTCTGACCGTGAATAAATTTACCGGCAATCGCCGCTATATCTCCGGCAACAGATGCGAAGTCGGACTTGGACGTTCCAAGAGTGACAGCAACGTACCAAATCTCTTCCAATACAAATATGACCGGATCTTCTCCTACCAGCCATTGGCTGAAGAAGCTGCCCCAAGAGGTGTGGTCGGCATTCCGCGTGTGCTGAATATGTACGAGAATTATCCATTCTGGCATACCTTTTTCACGGAGCTGGGATTCAGAGTTGTATTATCGCCTGAATCCACGCACGAGATCTACAATCTCGGCATTGAGTCCATTCCAAGTGAATCCGTGTGCTATCCGGCCAAGCTGGTTCATGGACATATCATGTGGCTGATTCAGCAGGGCGTAAACTTTATCTTCTATCCGTGCATTCCTTATGAACGCAAAGAGACAGAAGGTGCAACCAACAACTACAACTGCCCTATTGTTACCTCCTACGCGGAGAACATTAAGAACAATGTTGAAGAGCTTGCAGATTCTTCCCTGCTCTTTATGAATCCTTTCCTGACTCTGGAAAGCGAACGTCATCTGGAGGAACGTCTTGTGGAAGAATTCCAGGATCGTTTTACTATCGATCCACGTGAGATCAAGACAGCTGTTCAGAAAGCCTGGAAGGAGCTTGAACTGGTACATACAGCCATCCAGCGCAAGGGTGAGATGACCCTGGCATATATGAAGAAAAACAATATGAAAGGTATCGTTCTTGCAGGACGCCCTTATCATATTGATAAAGAGATCAACCACGGGATTCCTGAGCTGATTACCTCCTACGGTTTTGCTGTACTGACAGAGGACTCCGTATCCCATCTGGCTCAGCCGGATCGTCCGCTCATCGTTTCCGACCAGTGGATGTATCATTCCAGACTCTACTGTGCGGCTGAATTCGTCAAGACACGGGATGATCTTGAACTGGTACAGCTGAATTCCTTCGGCTGCGGTCTTGATGCCGTTACCACCGATCAGGTCAAGGATATTCTCAATGGCTCCGGCCGCCTGTATACCTGCCTGAAGATTGATGAAGTCAGCAACCTCGGTGCGGCCCGTATCCGTATCCGATCACTGATTGCCGCCATCCGTCTTCGCGACCAGCACGGCATTCATGGTCACATTGAGACCAGCGCCCACAACCGTCAGCTTTTTACAAAAGAGATGCGCAAGGATAATTATACGATTCTTGTACCAAATATGTCACCGATCCATTTTGATCTGCTGATCCCGGCTTTGAAGCATGAGGGTCTGAACTGTGAACTGCTTCCGGACTGCGATAAGGAAGCCATCAATGTGGGCCTGAAATATGTCAATAATGATGCCTGCTACCCATCCATCTGTGTTGTCGGTCAGATTATGAAGGCCCTTTTATCCGGCAAGTATGATCTGAACCATGTGGCCATTGCCATGACTCAGACAGGCGGCGGCTGCCGTGCAACCAACTATGTGGGATTTATCCGGAGAGCTCTTGGCAACGCAGGAATGCCGCAGATTCCTGTCGTATCCATCAGCGCCCAGGGTATTGAGAAAAATCCTGGATTTTCCTATACACTTCCTATGCTGAAAAACGCATTGCAGGCCGTGGTCTATGGCGATATATTCATGCGGGTACTCTATGCCACAAGACCATATGAGAAAGTACCAGGTTCCGCCAATGCCCTTCATGAGAAATGGAAAAATATCTGTATTGATTCCATGATCGGCAAGAATAAGAACAGCTTTAAGTCCAATGTTCAGGGCATTATTCGTGATTTCGATACATTGCCTCTGGATGAGACCATCAAAAAGCCAAGAGTCGGTATTGTCGGTGAGATTTTAGTTAAGTTCTCACCTTCAGCCAACAATTATCTTGTAGACCTGCTGGAAGCCGAAGGCGCCGAAGCTGTTATGCCGGATCTGCTTGACTTCCTGCTGTACAGTTTCTACAACTCAAATTTCAAGCATGAGAAACTCGGCAAATCAAAGAAGGGACAGATACTCAGCAATCTCGGTATCTCCTTCCTCGAAATGATCCGCAAGACGGCCCGTCAGGAACTGGAAGCCAGCAAACGATTCAATCCGCCTGCTGACATCCGGGATCTGGCAAAGTACGCTGAACCGATCGTTTCCCTGGGTAACCAGACCGGTGAAGGATGGTTTTTGACCGGTGAGATGATGGAACTGATTCACAGCGGCGCACCGAATATTGTATGCACCCAGCCATTCGGATGCCTGCCGAATCATATCGTCGGCAAGGGCGTTATCAAAGAGCTGCGCCATCAGCATCCTGAAGCCAATATCGTGGCCATCGACTATGACCCGGGTGCCAGCGAAGTCAACCAGGTCAACCGAATCAAACTGATGCTGGCTACAGCCAACAAAAATTTACAGAAAAAGCTTGATGCATAAATAAAACTGCTCAGCCTTCCGTATATGCCTGGTTGATGCCTCCCCCTGAAAACATGCTCACTGCAAATCGTTTTCAGGGGGAGGCATCAACCAGGCATCTATCAGGAACAGCTGAGCAGTTTTTTTGAATTCCAGAAAATAGGATCCATAATGTGATGGCCCTCTTTTTAGATTATTAATCATCAGGAAACAACATTCGCATATAATCTCTCTTCGCATAGATGACGCGATCTACATAAATCGCACTTCCACCTATGTGATAAAAAGCCATATAATTTTTGAATACAACATAACGATAGCCACTGTCTAAGCCATTATCAAAAAACAATTTCGAACCGGTTTCTGCAAAATCCGCCAACTGATTTACACGATCCATAATACCTGTCACAGTATATGCTGCCGCATCAGGATTGCACAGTTCCAACGCAATATGATCCCATATCTCATCCAAATCCTGTCTTGACATTAATGAATAAAAGACTTTATTTTGCATTCGCTCTTGCCCTGAAATGCAGCCTCACATCTTCATCAGAAAGCCATCCATTTTCCTCTCCTGATTTTCTCCCGGCATTAAGCTCACACATAAGTTTTAGCTGAGCTTCCATTTTATCATATCTCTCAGCTTTTGCCTGCTGTTCTTCCTGTTCATGAATGTCCATAATGGTAAAACAGCCCCGTCCGTTTTTCGTCAGATACACCGGGGAACCAACAGCCACGCTGTCTAATACTGCTGAATAATTTCTCAAATCAGAAATCGGCTTAATATTTGGCATAACGAATTCCTCCTTCAGTCTTTTTTTCATTATAGCTCAGAATTTTGTTGAAATCAATGCGATATTTTACGATAAATTTACAGCGCAACTGTGCTCAATATTCCAATTATGAACCACTGGATTTATAGTGGCGCACACCGATTCGCCACAATATATAACTTGGTATCAGAAACAGGATCGCTGCCAGCGGCAGAAATATATAGACCGGTCTCGTTCTTCTGCCAAGAAGATATAATAGAGGATAATATTGAACCAGTGCATAGGGAACGATGAAGGTGGTAATCTGCAGCATTCTCTTGCCATATACGCCAAGAGGGTATTTCCCGTATTCCCTGGCCCCGTCCGTTAAGATGTTCATAACCTCCAGACCATCCAGGGTAAAAAAGCACAATGCGGCATAGATCAGAAATATACCTGAAAATAAGGCCGTTCCGCCAATCAGCATGAATATGACTGTCATCACTTTAGCGGGTGTCCATATAACCCCGCTGTTCATAATACCATAGACAAACATGACGACTGCCTGCAGCATTCTGCCGATTCGGGTCAGCTCGAACTTGCTTCCCAGAACCTGTAAAATTTCATTCCGGGGCCGCACCAGCACACGGTCGAAGTTTCCGCTTTTAACCATATCCGGGAATACGTCAAAGCCTCTCGCATACATTTCCGCCAGGGAAAATTCCAGCAGCATTATAGAAAAACATAATAATACCTCACTGTAACTGAAGCCTTTTACATTAGAAAACCGCTGAAACATAAAAAATACACCGAGAAACACATTAAAGGATACTAAAAACTGACCTGTGGCTGTCAATAAAAAAGAAGTCTTATACTGCATCATACTGCGGACATTGATGGATACGTAATGCATATATAATCTCAGATCGCTCATTTCTTCAACCTCCCTGAACAGCCACTCTTTTTTCTGCAACACCACATAGAATCCTACCAACAGCTACCAGTGCTGCAAGCCAGAATATCTGCAGAATAATTGCACGCTCCATCTGACTGCTGCTCATACTTCCACTGTAAATCCTGAAAGCCACATTCTGCATGGAAGCAAAGGGCAGGATTTCCATGATCCGCTGCAGTCCATCAGGAAAGAAAGGCAGCGGAATAATTCCGCCGGCAAAAAATTCAACTGCGGATACGAAAACCATCCGTATACCCATAGGCGATATGGTAAAAAATGTCAGTGCATATACCAGCATGCAGAATGCAACCGTGACAGCCAGCCCCAGTATAAGTGTCAGTAAAAAGAGCATAAAATGCATAAAATCCGCCGGTGCTGCAAAACCGTAGGGTTCGGGCAGCAATGCAGCCACGATCAGTACCGGAAAGCATCTCAGCACCGCCTTGGATAAACGGTTGGCAATACTTCTGGCATACCACATATCATAGATATTCACAGGTCTGCATAATTCATAGGCTATATTCCCATTCATAATATTTTCAAATATTTCATTCTCCATAAGCCAGGCGGCAAACAGAGCCAGAAAGGCCTGCTGCATCCAAACGTATGATGCTGTGGCAGAAAAGGTCATGGGAAAGGCCTCCGGCTCTGCTTCATAAAAGGCTTTGAACACAAGAATCTCCATGGTGCCCCAGGCAAATTGTGTGGCAACCCCTGCCAGAGCAGCCATCCGATACTGCAGCCCCATGGCAAAACGCAGCCTGAAAAAAGAAAGGTATTTCTTCACAAAAACACCTCCCTGCCTAAATATCATAGGAACGGTACAATTCAGCCACCGTTTCATCGATACTGCTGCCGCCCTTTTTGATATCCTCAAGCGTCCCATCCATAAGAATACGTCCTTTGCCGATCAGGATGATCCGCCTGGTCAATGCCTCAATATCCTGCATATCATGGGTCGTAAGTATGACTGTCGTCCCGTGAACTTCATTCTGTTTTTTGATAAAATCACGAACCGCCAGCTTGGAAACCGCATCCAGGCCAATGGTGGGTTCATCCAGAAACAATATTCTCGGACTATGTAAAAGCGACGCCGCAATCTCACAGCGCATCCGCTGTCCCAGAGACAGTTGTCTCGTGGGTGATCGCAGTAATTCTCCCAGATTTAAAAGTTCCGTCAGCTCGTCTAAATTGGACCGATAAGTCCCGTCAGAAATGGAATAGATATCCTTTAATAATTCAAAGGAGTCTATGACCGGAACATCCCACCACAGCTGCGAACGCTGACCAAAAACAACGCCGATCTCCCGCACATGCTCGATCCTGTTCTTCCATGGCACACGGCCATCAACAAGACATCTGCCGCTGTCAGGTGTCAATATTCCGCTTAGAATTTTGATAGTGGAGCTTTTCCCCGCTCCATTCGGTCCGATGTAGCCCACCATCTCGCCATCCTCAATGGTAAAGCTCACATCCCGCAGAGCATGAATAACCTCATATTCTCTGCGAAAAAAGGATTTACAGGCTTCTTTAAAGCCTGCGTTTCTTTTTGCAATCCTGTACGACTTACAAACATTCTCCATCGTAATCATTACTTGCTTCCTCCTGGTAGTCATATTTTCATATCTTGCCAAGCCGGTCTGGTTCCGCTGGATTTTGCCAGTCAGACACCGAAGGTAAAATATTCCGTTCTCCATTTTTCGGAGAACCTCAATTATACCATTTACTGTCATCTGAATCAATATTTGTCGACAAAGTATTTTTCAGTCCTTCTGATTATGTCTTTTTCCGTTTTTCTTATTTAATATATATACTGTTGTAGTCCCTGCCATAATTATAATTTCAACACATAAAGACACGATAAATTCCGGAGACCGCGGATTAGTTATATTCATCCCCATAACAGGAAAAGTAATCATATGGGGGAGCATTCCCAGTATGCTTCCTGACAAATACTTCTGATACTTTACCCCTATAGCTCCCATATACATACTGACGATATCACTTGGAAGCCTTCCGATCATCCTTACAAAAAACGTAAAAATAAAATCATTTTCAGAACGAAGTTTATTCAATGACTTTGCTTTTGGATATTTTTCCACCACATATCCTGCGGCCCTCGCACCCACTTTTTTGCCTATTATATACGGCAAAGTGACCATCACAACAGAACCACAAATATTCATTAAAAACGCTATAGGAAGTGGAAACAGAATGCCATCTGCTATATAAAGGATTCCCGAATAAATTACAACACTAAGACTTTTAAGCGCAAATAGCCCTATCATCATTAAAGCCGCCAGTATCAGACTCTGTGGCGTATAATTTAAAATACCGTCTATGGATATATTTTTTCCTTTAATCAGAAATACCAGAATAATCGCCACCCATATTATTAGCAGAAATATTTTCCCTCTGC
>JBJEJD010000058.1:0-20035 GCA_051877705.1 Coprococcus sp.
AATAATGCCTTTGAAATCATCTTTTTCCCTCCTTAATGTGTGTCATTCCATTCGGAAATGTTCCTGCTGTCATAAAAGTGCATGAAATAGTCCTCCAGTGTTTGCTTTATCTCCGAGATATAATGGATATTATAGCCTGAAAGAACGTGAATCAGCCGATTGATCTCCGAGTCATCGATTTGAACCCTGACACGGGATTTTTCGTGGTTGATCTCAGAAAATGCAAAATTTTCTTTTGCAAAGCGGTAGCTGTCCATAGGTGAACTGAATTTGATCTTGTATTCTTTGTGGCTGGATTTCTGAATGTCTGCCATATCTATCACAGCAACAATTCTTCCATTACGGATGATGGCAGTCTTGTCGCAGGTTTTTTCAATCTCGGCAAACATATGGCTTGACATCAAAATAGTTTTGCCCCGTTTTTTTTCACTTCGAATCAGGTCGATAAATGCTTTCTGCATCAGGGGATCAAGGCCGCTGGTTGGTTCGTCCAGTATCAGAATATCCGGATCATGCATGAAAGCACAGACAATACCGATTTTCTGTTTCATACCTTTACTCATCCGTTTTACATCACTATCGGCATTTTTAAGATCCAGCAAGTGAATCAGCTGTCTGGCCTGGCCGAGATCTTTCATGCCCCGCAGCTCTGCGCACCACCGTATAAATTCCATTCCTTTCATGCCATCCGGAAAATTGATTTCTCCTGGAAGATAACCAATATGGGCATTAGTTTTATAATATTGGTTACAGACCTTTTTTCCGTCAATGATGACCTGCCCTTTATCAGGATGAATAAATCCCAGAAGCTGACGGATAGTAGTGGTTTTTCCTGCGCCGTTAGGCCCGAGAAAACCAAATACTTCACCCTGTTCGATTTCAAAGGATACGTCAAAAACACCGCGGTCATTTCCATAATCCTTTGTGATATGTTCTATCTGGATCAGTTTCATATAAGCCTCCTTCTTCATAAATGATTTTTCGTTTGGATTAGCTTAATCCTATATCTCTACTATAAATAGATCATGAATTGAAGATTAAATTCCCGTTCAACTTTTGAACGAAAAAATGACATGGATGAGTTTCTGTAAAAGTGTAGAAAATTGCAATTATGTTCATGTTGTGTTAATCTTGGCACTTTATATTAAAATTAAGATATGGTAGTGCTGTAAAAGGAGGATAGACGATGTTTCGAATATTAGTTGTAGAAGATGATAAAATCGCAAATCGTGTAATGTGCGCAAATCTGCGGTTAAATGGTTATGATGTAATAACAGCTTTTGATGGCCTGGAGGCACTTGATAAATTGGATAAGGAGCATATTGATCTGATGGTAGTTGATGTGATGATGCCAAGAATGAATGGATATGAACTGACTAATGTATTAAGAGAGTCTGGCAGCAATCTTCCGATTTTAATGGTAACAGCCAAGGACAGGCAGGAAGATAAGCATCAGGGTTTTCTGGTCGGGACAGATGATTATATGACGAAACCGGTAGATAAAACGGAGCTGCTGTATCGAATCAAGGCTCTGCTTCGCCGGGCTAAAATCGTGGAAGAACAGAAAATTGAAATTGGAGAGGTTACATTGCATTATAATAATCTTACTGTGACCAGAGGAAAGGATATTCAGGTGCTGCCGCCGAAAGAGTTTTATCTTCTGTATAAGCTTCTTGCCTATCCTGGCCAGGTGTTCACAAGACTCCAGCTTCTTGATGAGATTTGGGGACTGGACTCCGAAAGCGATGCGGGTACTGTCAATGTGCATATTAGTCGTTTGCGCAAACGTTTTGAAAACTATCCTGAATTTGAGCTTGTGTCTGTAAGGGGATTGGGATATAAGGCGGTGAAGCATTGTGAATAGGAACAGGAAATATCAATCTCCCACAGCATGGAGCCTGACGGTTTTACTGGCGGCGGTCCTTTTTGGGATTATTGTTTTTTTAATTTCTTTTTTTGCCTGGTTCGGCTATATGGGTGTGAAAACAGAACGCATTTCACCTCTTTTTCTGATTGAAAAGCCAAGTGTAATGATTGTTGTGATCTGTGTAATCAGCTTAATTCTGGGACTTGTTATTATGACCATCGTTCAAAAACTGCTGATCGGTCCGATTTGTGAGATGACAAAAGCAATGCAGCAGCTGGCGGCTGGAAAATTTGACACGAGAGTCCCTATGAGTATGTTCCGCCCGAGGGAGATTGTTACATTTACCGAGAGTTTCAATAAAACTGCGGAGACCCTTAGCAGTGTGGAGATTCTTCGATCGGATTTTATTAACAATTTTTCCCATGAATTTAAAACGCCGATTCATTCACTTGTGGGAATTGCGGAGCTTTTAAGGGGCGGAGACTGTTCGCCGGAGGAAATGGAGGAGTATCTGGATATTATTATCGACCAGTCAAAGCGGCTGGCTTCTCTGTCCACCAATGTGTTATATCTTACCAAGCTGGAAACGGAGACAGTACCGGTGGAAATGAAAATGCTGAATCTGAGCGAACTGCTTCGGCAAAAGCTGGTAATGTTTGATCACAAATGTAATGAAAAGAGATTGGAACTACATACAAATATCGAACAGATTGAACTTTATGGAAATGACAATCTGCTTCTTCAAATGATTGGGAATATTCTGGACAATGCTATCAAATTTTCTCCGGAAGGAGATTCTGTTCTGGTTGAACTTCTGGCAAAAGAAGACAGAGTGGTATTTAAAGTGACAGATCATGGATGTGGCATGGATAAGGAAACAATCAACAGGATTTTTGACAAATTCTATCAGGGAGATACCTCTCATTCTGCAGAGGGATTTGGACTTGGGCTGCCTATGGTTAAAAAAATCGTTGAGCTGCATCGGGGACGTCTTACAGTGGAGAGCCGTGTCGGGAAAGGCTCGGTTTTTACAGTAGAATTACCGGTTGTTAATTACAAGGATGATATACGGTTATAGGAATTAATATGTTGTAGTACCGGAATATGGGCTGATCGAAAAGATTGGCCCATTTTTCTTAGAAAAATGAACTTCAACTTAATGTTTGGTTTAGCTTTTGTTCATCAAATACCTCTAATATATGCTCATATTTCAAAAATTGTTTTGTTTGAGATATTTCAGCAGAAGTGTATGTACAGGCAGGATTTATAAGACATAGTTGGAAGAGGGAGATGATAGCTAATGGACCGCAAAAGAGAAATGTATGATTCTACTTATGTTTTTTCTACAGATCAGCAGGAAGAGGTCAAAAAAATCTATCAAAAGTATTTGCCTTTGGAAAAAGGCAAAAATGCTCTTTCAGAAGAAGAAGAGAAGATGGAGAAACTTCGTAAACTGGACAAAAGTGTAACAAGAGCAGGAACGATGGCTTCTTTGATTACCGGAATCGGCGGTGCCCTGGTTCACAGCATCGGCATAACACTGGTTCAGAGTAGGTCAATGTTTGCTCTGGGAACAGTGATTGCCATTATCGGTTTGATTTTTTTTCTTGTTTCTTATCCGGTTTATTGTTTTGTTGTGAAAAAGCAGCGTCGCAGGGTTGAAGCACAAATTCTGAAGCTCTGTGATGAATTGATGAAATGAGTTATAGGCAGATTGTTGAATTTTGACCAGGATTCAAAGGAAGGGGGATCTTCGGATGAAGAAAAAAATATTTGCCATCGCTGCGGTGGCTGTTGTCATTGGTGTTTTGGCATCTATTATCAAAAAGCGTAAATAAGATGATTATATCAGTAGGAATTATATCATTTATAAAATTTTAAGGAGAGTATCACAAATGAGTAAAATATTAGATAAAGTGCAGGCCGCTGCATTGGATGCGGCTATGGACTATGTACTGAAGGATCCTGCCCGGAATTTTAACCGGCTGGTGGATTGGGCTGAACGTTTCGATATCAGTGGAGAACATGCAGGTCAGATTGCGGTTGTACGTCCGGTGACGGCAGATCCTGAAAATACCTGGAATAAATATATAGTCAGGCTGTGTGAGGGAGTGGATCATGAAGTGTTGAAAGCTACTGTCCGCAATTTCTTTATCAATGCCAGTATGTACGGATTGCGGAAACAGGAAGAGAGCCGACAAAAATATGGATGTAATGTGCCCTGGGCTATCCTGATGGATCCAACCAGTGCATGCAATCTGCACTGTACCGGCTGCTGGGCGGCCGAATACGGCAACAGGCTGAATATGAGCTGCGACGAACTTGACTCCATTATTAGACAGGCAAACGAACTGGGTACATATTTCTTCCTTTATTCCGGCGGTGAGCCGCTGGTGCGTAAAAAGGATATTATCCGTTTGTGTGAGGCACATCCGGACTGTCAGTTTACCGCTTTTACCAATGGTACTCTGATTGATGAGGCATTTGCCGATGAAATGTTGAGGGTGAAGAATTTTATTCCTGCTATCTCGGTAGAGGGGTTTGAAGAGGCCACCGATTTCCGCCGGGGCACAGGAACCTTTGACCGTGTGAAAAGGGCTATGTCGATTCTTCGCAGGAAGAAATTGCCCTTTGGTATTTCATGCTGCTATACTTCTCAGAATGTGAAGGTTATTGGCAGTGAGGAGTATTTTGACCAGATGATTGAATGGGGCGCGCGTTTTTGCTGGCTGTTTACTTATATGCCGGTTGGAAAGGGAGCTGTAACAAATCTTATGGTTTCTCCGGAACAGAGAAAATATATGTATGAGACTGTGCGTCGTTTCCGGGAAACAAAGCCGTTGTTTACCATGGATTTCTGGAACGATGGAGAATATTCTGAAGGATGTCTGGCCGGCGGGCGTCTGTATCTTCATATTAATGCCAATGGCGATTATGAGCCCTGTGCCTTTATTCACTATGCAGATACTAATGTTCGAACTCATACGCTGCTTGAAGCACTTCAGGCTCCGCTGTTTACTGCTTATAAAGAAGGACAGCCATGGAATGGAAATCACCTGCGTCCCTGCCCGTTATTGGACAATCCTCAGGCACTCGTAGATGCAGTAGAACGCTCAGGTGCACATTCTACCGATCTTCAGGATCCGGAAAATGTCAGGGATCTGGCTGCAAAATGTGAAGGTCCGGCTGAAGCATGGGCTCCTGTGGCTGATGAACTATGGGTTTGCTCCCATGGCTGTGCCGGATGTAAAGCAGGGGATGAAAAGTGAGATGATCAAAAGGCGGAAACAAAATTATAGATAATGAATAAAAAGCGTTTAACTGCAGGCAGGATATTTTTCTTGTAGTTAAGCGCTTTTTTTGAAAAGAAAGCTAAACAGCAATTTAATACTTAATTCATGTTCTATTTATTGGGAATTATCTCGGATGTTATTTTCTGCCCTCGTTGCTGATGCCATTCATTCTGGGATTTTTGGCAGCCTGGATTTTGCATCGGACGACAGTTTTTTTGTCTCTATAGATTTCGAACATTTCACACGGTACATGAAAAAGTTTTTGCCGGAAAAAATGGAAAGAGTTATCCATCCGATCAAAGAGAAGACTTTTCATTTGCTCAAAATTTTCCTGCGTAGTTATTGTTTGATTTTTTTAATGACTTTCACTGAACTGAGTGTTTTTTTTGTTATAAGGATTCCCTATGCAATTTGGATTGCTTTGTTGGTTGCTGTCATGGATATTATGCCGGTGCTTGGAACCGGTCTTGTGCTTCTTCCCTGGGCGGCGATTGCGGCCTTTATAAAAAATATACTATTTGCGATTGGCATGGTACTGCTTTATATTATGATGACGGCGATTCGAAATATTGTAGAACCAAAGCTGGTAGGCAGCAGATTGGTCTGCATCCTTTGGCAACGCTTATAAGTATGTTTCTTGGTATGCAGCTCTTTGGCATTATTGGATTGTTTGTGTTCCCGGTTGCACTGTCTTTGCTGGTGCAATTCAGAAGAGATGTTATATTGCCTCTTCCTGCTTGGATGAGAAAGTCCGAAAAAAAGGAGATTAATATTTGCGAGAGATAAGTTTTTGGATGATGTTCAGATTTGTATAACAGGTTCAGCATGAGCTTTCAGTTAATGCCATCCTAAAAGTTTGCTGCAGACTATTTGCTGCAGACAATCAATAATCCGGATATACAGTATCGTATAGGTGGTCATTCAAAAGGAAGAAATCTGGCAAATCGAAACGGAAAGAGTATTACTTGATGAAAAACGAGACGTTTCTATCTGGTGTAACATCCAATAAGTTTTCTACTTTTCCTATATCCGTGTTTACCATTGATTTATGGCATGCTCTAAGATATAATAAAGACCTGAAAAATTGACACATTCAACTGTGTTATTTACCTATCTTTATGCAGGTGAAATGTCTATAATCAATATAAAGGGGGGTGAATCATATGCCGCGAATGGAGATCGCATTATTTCTTGTTCTGGCCTTTGTTGCCTTTGTTTATTTTTCTGCAGGTCGAAAGCAGACGCCATTGCATAAAGCTTTTTATATCTTGTTGATTGCCATGTTGATCCATCTGACGTTTGACGCTGCTACGATCTATACCGTCAACTATCTGGACACCATACGGCTTCTTTTGAACGATATTCTGCACCGTTTTTTTATTGGGACGATGGTGCTGATTGTGTACCTGTTTTATCAGTATATTTCTATTTTGGTGGAAGAAGAAGCGTATCAAGCTGCTCTGCGGCCTGGAATATGGGCTTTGGTACACGGAGAATCCCACAGGCGGTGTGACGGCACATTTATTGCTGCCTATGAATGAGGAGGATGTGAAATGAAAAAACTGCGTGTGCTTTTGGTAGACGATGAGATCATGATCCGAGAGGGCTTTAAGCGGCTCTTTGACTGGGAAGCCCATGACTGCGAGATAGTTGGTGAAGCAGCTGACGGCATGGAGGCACTGGCCAAAATCGATACTCTGTGTCCGGACATTGCTATCATGGATATTAATATTCCCATCATGAATGGGTTGAAAGTCATTCAGCTCAGCCGTATCAAACACCCGGATATCGCTTTTGTTATTGTATCCGGCTATGACGACTTTTCCTATTGCCGGGAGGCTCTGCGTCTGCAGATTACGGACTATATTTTAAAGCCGGTGAATTATGAGGAATTCGGCAGCTGCATTGACAATTTGAAGATATCTCTGTTTGAACAAAGGGTATCAGCCACGACAGAATCCAGGAAACAGGAAGAGCGAACCATCGCCGGCATCACCCGGTATCTGCAGGAGCATCTGGCAGAGGAAATGAGTCTTTCTGTTTTGGCGGAAGAGTTTCATCTGAATCCCCAGTATATTAGCCAGCTTTTTAAAAATGAGATTGGCGTAGGTTTCCTGGCCTATCTGACTAATATCCGTATGGAGAAGGCCAAGAAGCTGCTGCTCTCCACTTCTCTTTCTATTGCAGAGGTTGCTGAACAGTCGGGCTATGGGGACTACCGGGTGTTTACGAAAGTGTTTAAGAAGTCGGAGGGCATAACCCCATCCCAGTATCGGCGGGATTTCCTGGAGGATACAGGGAAAAACAGCATTTGAGTGGGACAGGGGACTGGGACAGGGGACGGTTCTCTGTCCCGTACAGAAGCGAAGAGGGACAGAGAACCGTCCCCTGTCCCAGATGGAGGAGAAGCATGATCATTATAGAATATTTTACAGCAGAGAATAAAGAACATTGGTTAGATGAAATAGAAAAATGCGAATGGGGTGCAGGCCAGTTTTTATATCAGCTCCTCAGGGACAATCGCCTTAAAGATACTGTTGGTGAAGCTGCGCTGGTGCCAATGCTTGTGGATGGGGATGAGCTGATTGCTTTCTGTACCTTTGCTCCCCTGGATGATATCCAGCCGACGGATCTGTCTCCGTGGGTTGGTTTTTTATATACATTTCCACGGCATAGAGGTCACCGCTATGCGGGAATACTGTTGGATTATTCGGAGAGTCTGGCGACGGTTATGGGAAGGGAAAATATTTATATTTCAACTGTACATACCGGATTATATGAAAAATACGGATATGAATTTTATAAAATGGCCAGGGATATTGAAGGCGAGGATTCACGTGTATACCGGAAGACGCTTAGTGTTAACGGACCGGACAGAGACAGGCAAAATGAAAATGGAGCCGGATGGAAGGCGGGAATTGTAGAAGCAGCGAAAAAAGGTGTTGATATGACAGCCTATTGCGGGTTTTCATGTAATCATTGCTTCCTTACAGAGTGGTGTGGCGGATGCCGTTCTGTCTTCAACTGCTGTTCCTATGGGACACTTTATGCGAAGGGGAAATGTCCGAATATAGAATGCTGCCGGGAAAAAGGTATGGATGGATGTTATGAATGCGGGGAACTGGATGAATGCACCAGGGGCTTCTACCAGCCTGACAACGATGGCGCAGGAGCATGTAAGGCGCAGGCTATGTTTATCAGAAGATATGGGAAAGAGAAGTTCTTATATGTTCAGGATAAGCTTCATGAAACCTATGATTTCAAAAAGACACAGGAAATTTTGGGACAAAATGCAAAAGAAGGCTTAAAAATACTGGAAGGATACCTGGAATTGACAACAGAAAGACTGATACTGCGTCCATGGCAGGAAGAAGATGCCAAAAGTTTGTATCAATATGCAAAAGACCCTGAAGTTGGTCCTGCTGCCGGGTGGCCGGTTCATACCAGTGTTGAAAACAGTCTTGAAATCATAAGAACAGTCTTATCAGAACCGGAAACATATGCTGTCTGTCTGAAGGAAGACAATAAGGCCATTGGCAGTATCGGACTTTTTTCACCTACACAGTCTCATACAGCTATGGCAGAAGGTGAAATAGAAATCGGTTACTGGATCGGCGTTCCTTTCTGGGGAAAGGGATATATTCCGGAAGCAGTCAGACGACTGCAGAAATATGCCTTTGAAGAGTTAGGCTGTAAAGCAATGTGGTGCGGTTATTATGATGGCAACGAGAAATCTAAACGCTGCCAGGAAAAATGCGGATTTATTTATCATCATACAGAAGAGAATAAACCATGCCCATTGATGGGAGATGTCAGAACAGAGCATTTTAACTATCTTTCAAAAGAGCAGTGGACAGGGGGCGGGACAGGGGACGGTTCTCTGTCCCGTACAGAAGCGAAGAGGGACAGAGAACCGTCCCCTGTCCCAGGGAGGTGTTCCGATGAAGAGAATTCTGATTATTGAGGATGATGATGTTATTCGCGCAGAGTTGAAAACACTGCTGCTGACCAACGGCTATCAGCCGGTGGATGGGCAGCCCTGTGACCTGATTCTGATGGATGTGAATCTGCCGGGAGAGAATGGTTTTACCCTGTGCCGGAAGCTGCGGCAAACCGCCGATACACCGGTGATTTTTCTGACAGCCAGAGATACTCCAGAAGATGAACTGCTGGCTTTCAGTGTGGGTGGGGACGATTTTATCCGCAAACCTTACAATTCTGCCGTTTTGCTGGCGAGAATAGGCAGAATGCTGAAAGGCACAGCCAATGATACGCTGGCCGTCAGGGGCCTCATCCTTGATCTGCCGGGTATGAAAGCCTCATTTAACAGTAATACTGTGGAATTGACAAAGAATGAGACCCGTATTCTGTGGTGCCTCATGCAGAAGGAACTGTGTACCCGGGATGAGCTCATTGAAGATCTGTGGACAAACGGAATGTACATTGATGGCAACACCCTGTATGTCAACATCGGCAGGCTCCGGGAAAAGCTCAGTCAAATCGGCGCGACAGATTTTGTCCGCACGGTGCGCGGCGTGGGGTATCGCCTATGAGCTTTTGGGATTATATTGGTGCAAAGGCCATCTCACTGTGTATGGCTGGCATGGGAGGCATGTATCTGATCCTGGTGGCCTATTTTTGCGGCATTCCCTTTTCAATGCTTTTGATCCTTCTGTCCAGTGGAATGATTGTTATATTGTTCTGTGTTATCATCGGATGGAAGCGCGCTGACCGTCGGCTGCGGATGCTGCGAAGCCGGCTGGATACACTGCCGGAAAAATATCTCATTGGCGAGACGCTGGAACGTCCGCGGGATACCCTGGAGCTGGAATATTACCTGATGATGAAGGAGATTTCAAGATCGGCTATCGGTGCAGTGGAACAGACCAGAGCAGAGAAACAGGATTACTGCGATTATGTGGAAAGCTGGGTACATGAGATCAAAACGCCTCTTACTGCCTGCTCGCTGATCCTTGCCAATGACGCTGAACCGGCCAAGCTGCGGCGGGAGCTGCGCCGTGCAGATAATCTGGCAGAGACGATCCTGACTTATGCGAAGCTGCGGACAGCGGAAAAAGACACCCAGATCAGCTGTATTGCTCTGCATAGGGTATGCGACCAGGCCATTCGGGAAGAGATGGAGCTTTTGATTGCGGCGGATATCGGTGTTTCCATAGACGGGGAGGCTTCTGTCTACACCGATTCCAAGTTGCTGATGTTTATTCTTAAGCAGCTTCTCATCAATTGTGCAAAATATTGCCCCGGCTGTCAGATCGACATTGTGCTGACTGAGGGAAGCCTTACCTTTGCGGATAACGGGCCGGGGATTCCTGCCCATGAGCTGAGTCGGGTGACAGAGAGGGGATTTACTGGTGCAGTGGGACGAAATCATGGTCAGAGCACCGGTATGGGATTATATATTGTCGGTGAACTTTGTAAAATGTTAAATATCAGTCTGGAAATTGATTCCAAAGAGCATCATTTTACCCGTTTTGTTTTTCACTTTCCTGCCTGAATCTAACAAAACTGTTAGATTAGATGATGCCAGCGTTAGAACAAAACAGTCTCTTATGCGGTACAATGGCTGTGAAAGGCTGGTGAAATTATATGAATACTTTACTTGAAATTAGAAATGTAAGCAAATATTATGGCAGCGGGGATGTCCTTTCAAAGGCTCTGAATGGTGTGAGCTTCCAGATGGAGAAGGGTGAATTTACGGCTATCATGGGGGCTTCCGGTTCCGGCAAAAGCACATTGTTGAATGTGATAGCTACCATTGACCGCCCAAGCTCCGGCAGCATCCTTCTGGAAGGGAAGGATATCGCCCAGATGCGTGAACAGGAGCTGGCGGCGTTTCGCCGCGATCGTCTGGGCTTCATCTTTCAGGAATATAATCTGCTGGATACGCTGACAGTCGCCGAGAACATTGTTCTGCCGCTGAACCTGCAGAAAAGACCGTTCAGAGAAACGGAGAGCAGTCTCAAAACTGTTGCGGAGGTTTTGGATATCACGGAGCAGCTTACCAGATTCCCAAGACAGCTTTCCGGCGGACAGAGGCAGCGTGCAGCCTGTGCCCGGGCATTGATTACTCAACCCGCACTGATCCTGGCTGATGAGCCGACGGGTGCGCTGGACAGTGCCAATTCGAAGGGACTGATGCAGACCTTCACAGCGATGAATCAAAGCCTTGGATCCACTATTCTGATGGTGACCCACGATGCTGTGGTGGGATCCTATGCCTCCCGTGTCCTGTTTTTAAAGGATGGCCGGATCTGGAACGAGCTGTATCGTGGAGAAAGGAACCGTCAGGCCATGTATCATGAGATCCTGAATACCATGGCGGTGCTGGGAGGTGAGGCAGATGTTCGCTAAACTTGCCTTTCGGAATGTGCAGCGGCAGATTCGCAGCTATCTGATCTATTTTGTCACGGTGGCTCTGAGCATTGCCCTTATGTTTGCCGTTAATAATCTCAGCTACAGTGACCGGATACGGCAGCTGGCGGAGGTATCCTCTGATATGAGTACCATGTTCACCATGATTACGATTCTTTCATGTCTGGTCACGGCGCTTGTGCTCAGTTACGCTACCAGATTTATGCTGAAGCTGCGAAAAAAGGAATTCGGCATGTATTTGACGTTGGGAATGACACGACGGAATATTCAAACACTTTTTGCCTGTGAAACAGGACTTCTGTCTTTTTTTGCCATGATTGTGGGCATGGGTACGGGGCTGGTGATCTTTCAGTTCATAGTCGCATTATTTACTTCGATCATGGAGATTCCTTTTACGGTGTCGGCTTATTCTGCCCAGGGAATATTGCTGACCTTAGCTGTGAGCATTGGACTCTTTGTTCTGTCCACGTTTGTTTCTTTGCGATATTTGAAAAAAGTTACAGTCTCAGAGCTGTTGAAAGAAGAAGCTGTGGCAAAAAGTGAAAGGAATCCGTTGCTTTGGTGCTTTCTGTCGGTGCTGGCAATATCAGGTTTAGTCGGGAGCCTTGTCGTGACTTATCACAATCTGATGGCAGCATTCAATAATCAGGACGGTGTGGAATTGCTGTTATGGCTGGTGGTGGATCTGATGATGGTCTTTTTGTTCCATTTCACGCTGTCGAGAACCATTGCCGGAATGCTGCTGAGAAATAAGCGACTGAAGAATCAGGGAACGAATACAGTGGTTTTGCGTGGCCTGTCCGGAAAGATGACCATGAATTCTCTGATGATCGGTGCGCTTGCAACCCTGTTGGTATTTGCCATTGCCATGTTAAATGTCGCCTTTGGGGAGAAGATTCACTCGGAATATTCCATCAATAAGGATTGCCCTTACGATGTGATGGCCATGTTTGATCTGTCTGAAGAACAGGGCATTTCCATGGAAGAGGGACGGAATATTGTGGAAAAGTACAGTCCGATTAGTTCTCAGATCGACTACCAGCTATATTCACTGGGAGAAACGACTCTTTGCAGCAGTGTCATCGGATATAAGGAAATGGGCTGGACAGATCGGTTCATGCCCTTGAGCCAGTTCAATACACTGCTTTCAGGCTGTGGCTATGAGCCGGTTACATTGGAGGATGAGTATCTGCTGATTACTTTTGTTCAGGGAATCTGTGAGATGGATTTTTCGGATAAAATTGTGAGTTTGAACGGGTTGGATTATTCCTGGGCGGGAAGCAGTACATTTTATCCGGAATTTGTCCGGGAATGGATGTATTTCGTTGTTCCTGATGAAGCAGTAGAGAATATGCCAGTATCAGATATTTGCACTGCCTATACGCTGAGAAATAGTCGGCCCGATGCTTTGGCAATGCTTAAAAATCTGATCTACGTTCAGGAAACTGACGAAGGCACGGAGGAAGCATGTGATTATAGAATAAAGGAATACTTTAGGCTGTATTCCAATGCCAATGCCGGAACGCTGATCATCGGAACACTGTATGTCGCCACTGTTTTCGTATGCATGGCGCTGGCTATCCTGTCCATAAAAACACTGTCTGCACTGGAGGACGAGCGCAGACGGTTTGCTGTGCTGTACCGTCTGGGCTCGGATGAGAAAATGCAGAAAGCAGCATTGCTCAAACAGATTGGCGCGTTCTTTCTGATGCCCTTTGCAGTTCCTTTTCTCATGACTGTGCCTCTTGGAGTGATTTTTGGAAAAGTATATGAAATCTGGGATTTCGCAGGACTGAGCGGACAGAAAGCCATGGAGACTGCCGTGCTGATATTTTTTGTGGTGGCAGGCGTATATGCTTTATATTTTTTAATCACCTATCGCATTGCCTGTGATCATGTGGTATGCTATGGCGCAGAAAGCTATGGACGGGAAGGAATCCGTCATTAAAAGCGATGTATTTTAAGGCAGCCCCGCCGGCGGTGTATTTGCACCCCCGATGGGGCTGTGGCTCATAGCTGTTTTTTAGATGCCTTTTTAAAAAAGGTACTTGATGAAATGACGGACAGAAATTATAATAGAATCCACATGATTCTTTAGGGATAAATTAATAAACAGAGAGGTAATAATATGAAAATTGCAGTAACTTATGATAATGGGAATATTTTCCAGCATTTTGGAAGAACAGAATTTTTTAAGGTTTATGAAGTAGAAGATAATAAAGTGATTTCCAGCGAGGTGATTGGCTCCAACGGTACAGGTCATGGTGCATTAGCCGGACTTCTGGCGGAACAGTCTGTTGATGTCCTGATCTGCGGCGGCATTGGCGGTGGTGCGCAGAATGCACTGTCAGAGGCAGGAGTAGAACTCTGTGCAGGAGCACAGGGAGATTGTGATGCTGCGGTTGAAGCCTATCTGAAGGGTGAACTTGTATCCACAGGAGCAAACTGTGACCATCACCATGAAGAAGGTCATTCCTGTGGACATCATGAAGAGGGTGGTTCCTGTGGCAGCAGCTGCGGCGGCGGATGCGGTTCACAAAATGGAATAACAGGACGTAACGTTGGTAAGACCTGCCGTACCCATTATAGAGGTACATTCAATGATGGTACACAGTTTGATTCGTCCTATGACCGAGGAGAGCCGTTGGAGTTTGTATGTGGTGCCGGTATGATGATTAAAGGTTTTGATGCTGCAGTTGCTGATATGGAAGTTGGTCAGATTGTTGATATCCATCTGATGCCGGAAGAGGCATATGGTATGGCGGATCCAAATGCAATTTTTACGATCGAGATTGCGCAGCTTTCAGGATCAGAAGATCTGGAAGCAGGACAGCAGGTATATCTTTCCAATCAGTACGGTCAGCCGTTCCTGGTTAAAGTAACAGCAAAGGATGATACCACCATTACTTTTGATGCGAATCATGAGATGGCAGGTAAAGAGCTGAATTTCAGGATTGAGCTGGTTGAAGTGAAATAGAAGACAATGGCAGCGGGAGGATATAGAATGGCACCATTGGTAAGTATTATTGTTCCGGTCTATAATGCAGAAAAGACCATCAGCAGATGTATTGACAGTATATTGAATCAGACATATAAAGAATTTGAACTGATACTCATGGATGACGGCAGTACGGATACATCTGGTCAGATTTGTGATGAGTATGCCGGAAAAGACGGTCGTATCCGTGTCATACATAAGGAAAATTCAGGTGTCTCTGATACACGCAACCAGGGAATTTCTGCGGCCAGAGGAGAATACCTGCAGTTTCTGGACAGTGATGACTGGATCACGCCGGATGCGACCGGATTATTTGTCCGTGCCGCAACAGAATACCAATGTGACATGGTCATTGCGGATTTTTACAGAGTGATTGGAGAGCGTGTCTCGAAGAAGGGATCCATAGAGGATGACGGTCTTATAGACAAGATTGAATATGCGGCAAATATGATGAAGAATCCCGCAGACTTTTATTATGGCGTTTTATGGAACAAATTGTTCAAACGGTCAGTGATAGAAGAATTTAATCTGAGGATGGACAGTTCTATTTCATGGAGTGAGGATTTTATGTTCAATCTGGAATATATACGTCGTATTCAGACGATATATGTACTGAAGGTACCGGTCTATTATTATGTAAAGACAAAGGGGTCGCTGGTTTCCCAGAGTATGAGCATGAAAAAAGTCATCCAGATGAAAAGTACAGTATTTGTATATTATAATAATTTTTATAAGGACGTTTTTGGCGAAGCGGAATATGAAAAGAAAAAAAGCCAGGTGTATCGCTTCTGGCTGGAAGCTGCCGGTGATGGAGAGGTAGCGCCGTTCATTCTGCCGGGCAATTACAGACTTGGTACAGAGCGTACGAAGATTAGTGAGGGTGCTCAGGAGGGAGAGGGCTTTTTCTTTGATATTTACAGAGAGCGCAAGCTGCAGGAGATGCTGTTTGACACGGTGGCTCTGAAATATGATCTCGTGATCAGTGATGTAAAAGTATTGTACTATTTGAGCCAGCCCCATGAAAACTGTACGTTTAAGGAAATGGCTGCCATTCTGAATATTACCAGAAGAGAGCTGACCAGAGCCATTCAGAGACTGCTGGTAAAAGAAATGATCGAGGTAAAGGCTAAACAGAGGGAAAAGAACATCGAAAAACCAAAGAGTGACAGAAATCAGCAGAATGAGAAACGTGTATCGAATGTCAGAGATTACGTGGTAACCTCGTCAGCAGAAAATGTTTTGAGAGAGATACTGATTGTTCTGACTGATTTTGAGCAGATACAGTATGAGGACTTTTCAGAGGAAGAGATTGAACTGTATGAAAAGCTGAATGAGAAGCGCAACCAGAATATGAGGAAAGCACTCAGAAAAGTCTGAAACAGCATTTTATAATAATAAGAGGGGCACCCGGAAGATTGCGGATGCCCCTTTATCTATTGCTCTGCCTGCGGTATTCGTTGAGACTGATTTTTTTAAACCTTATTCGTTAGGCTTTTGATAAAAGCGACCGGTAAGGGCATCTGTTTTCATGCTGTTGATAAAGGCTTCATTGTCTACTTTTTTGATGGCCACGATGACATGTTTGCTTTCTTCTTTGGATACAACGGAATAAACTATATGATGCTCTTCATGTTTGTATGCTCCTTCGCCTTTGAGGATAGTAGAACCGTGACGGCTTACATTGTTGATGGCCTCGCAGACTTCATGGGGCTTATTGGTAACAATGAGCAGTGTCTGTTTCTGATAGCGGGTATACAGGAGATGCAGGACCTGGGTGGAGGCGAACTGGAAGATAATGGAGTAAAGTGCCTTATCCCAGCCGAAGAGCAGTCCGGCAATCGACAGTATGATAACATTCAGTCCGAAAATGATATTCCAGGAATCGATGCCTTTTTTTTCTGACATAAATATGGCGATAAAGTCTGTTCCGCCGGAGGTGGCATTCATCATCAGACAAAGGCTGATGACGAGTCCATTGATCATACCGCCGAATATACTGATCAGCAGTATATCATAAGTTATGATATATCCAGGAAGGATATCGGACAGGATGCCGCTAAGAAGAATCATCAGGCAGGAATACAGTGTGAACTTTTTGCCTATGAATCTGAAACCGATGTAGATCGGTACAGAATTCAACAGGAGATTAACAGCGGTGTAAGGGATGGCAACACCAAACCACTGGTCAGCTATTCGCTGGATCAATATGGTCAGTCCTGTTACACCGCCGGGATACAGACCGCCTGTACGCACAAAAGTTTTAATGTTGACGGCCATAAGAACAGATGCAAGGCAGATCACGATGATCCTTTTTCCATCTTTTTTCAAATCAAAATTCATAAACATTCTACCCCCATTAATTTGATGGATATTTCCCCCAAAAATAAAATCTCCAATATTTTACAATATTATAACTTTTTTGTTGGAACCTGTAAAGCTGCAAAAAACCCCAGGTACCTTGACATTTAAAAAAAAGAATTTGCAATTACTCATCAGCTGGATAGATCTGTCCATGCATTGTTTAGAAAATATCCGGTGGACAGGAAGAGTAGCAGCAATACTGGGGGAAAACTATAAGGTCATAGAAGAAGGCCTGAACAGCCGGACAACAAATCTGGAGCCGGAGGGTGAACCATGGAGGAGCGGCCTTTATTATCTGGAGCCGTGTATAAGGACCCATATGCCGTTGGATCTGGTGATCCTGATGCTCGGCTCCAATGATATGAAAACGGTGGAATGCGGGCAGTGGAATTGTCAGGAAAGCTTGCGCCGGTTTACGAAAAAATTGCATCAGAAGAAGAATGTGATTTTATGAACGCGGCACTGGCAGCGAAGGCGGGGCCATTTGATGGTTTGCACCTGGATGAAGCGGGACATGAACAGCTGGCTCTTGCCATGGCAGAGAAGATAAAATCGATTTTGAATGAATAAAATGTCTCTAATATGTGCATAATTGACTGCGTTCCTGATTAATTAATTATTTTGTGAATTATATATACGATATAATCAAAATATTCATACTATTTTAAAATAAGTATAAAAAAATCAGAAAAAACTATTGACAAAAAGGAAAAAATAGATTATTATATAACCAAGAAATAAAGAAAAGAAACCTAACAGAAACAGAGGAAGTTTATTCCAGACAGGTGAAGTCAGAAAAGTTAGTCAGTATTCGATTCTTAGAATATGGAGGATGGTCCAATGGCATAGTTATTTTCAATCAAAGAATATGGTAGTATGAGTCCAGTTAAAAAGGTAATGTATATTCAAATGAGATCTCTGGAAGAGTTTATTATAGATTGATGAAGCCTAAGGAGATGGTCAGAATGAAAGGCAGAGGCCCATAGCGGACGACCAGTGAAAATTTAAGAAAGTTGAAGGTGTATTAAATGAAATTACAGGAAATTCACTAAAAGCCCATCCGAGAAGGAAAAGAGTCGGATGGGCTAAATTTTTGCCCTTTTCTGATTCATTATTTAATATTTTGTAAGAGGAATCTTGTATTTATGAGTATGTTGTACAGATTACTGAAAAATATGCATAAGCTTTTTAGAACTTAAAATACTTTTAATTTGGAAAGTTATGTAGTAAAATTATCATAATGATAGTATGGATTCGTTAAAGTCGGTTTTGACTGATTTTAGACGAATATTAATATGATGTTGGGAGATAAGTTTTACTATGGATGAAAAAAATAGATTCAGTATTCTGGTCGAACAGCTGATGTCTGCCTCGAATCTGAAGAATACTGTCCTTGCGCAGGCGCTGCAGTATGATGTGTCTTATATCAGTAAATGGCTCAACGGGAGGTCAATTCCAGCGAGAAGAAGTGCTGATGAAATATTATGGGGGATCAGTCATTGTGTTGTGACAGAATTGTCCGGGGAAAATCGGGAGAATGTATGTCAGGATTATGGTGTGTACAATCCGGAAGACCTGGAGCAGGCGATTTATGACAATTTGAAGGTTGAATATGAATATGTAAGTAATCTGAAAGATACGATCGGGTCCTATGTGGCACCAAAAACGTCATATTATGCCTGTCTTCCTATGCCGGAATTTGTTTCAAAAATGCAGCATCCTGCACTGCGGAAGGTAAAGTCTCTGGATGTTGTCGCATCCATGGATATATTGTCAGTTAACCGGGAGTATCAATTGATGATGATGCAGATTGACGAGAGATATATGAGACGGGGAATGGATTTCCCTAAAGTGCATTTTTCTCTGGCCATTGATCTGGATATAGGAGAACATGACTGCTTTAATGACTGTATTTTCCTTGTTAATGCGCTGACCAGCGGATCACATATTAATCTGGATCTGTATGGATGCTCGCAGGCATATGGAAAAATTATTTTTGCCGTGAAGGATACATATGCTATTTCGGGTATGCTGTTTAATAAAAACAGCTGTGTAGCAGTGATGATCAGCGAGGAAGAAGAGATCAGGCAGACTCTTTATGAGAAAGCCCAAAATTTATGTTCCAGGGAAAGGCTGCTGTTCCGGCGGATGAAAATGGAGGAATTGATTGCAGATGACAGATACACACAATCTCTCTTATCACCGAATATCCGGATTTTGTTAGGAAGAATGCAGGAGTACTTCCTGTCTCCTGGGTTATTTGATGAGATTATTTCTCAGGGATATGTGTTTGGCAATCCCGATCAGTATGCTTTAAAGCTTAAAAAAATACATGAACTGACACAGAATCTTCTGAATCAATCTCAGATGAAGATTATGATCTGTGAGTCTGCTCTTTTTAGTTTTTCCATATCGGGAGAATTGGATTTCTTTAATCAGAAAGTGATTCTTACAGTAGCTCAGAGAATGGAATATTTAAAACATATGTTATCCTTAATTGAGAATAATCAGGATATTCAGATTAAGATGGTCTGTAGAAATTTTGCTTCTGATTACCATTATCGGGCTAATCCATGCATCTTCCTCTCAGACAGGATTTCTTATATCAGAGTTGAAAACGAAAAATACAGTAATAATCTGATGGTCTTTAATCATGTTTCGGTGAAAAAAAGTTTTGACCTTTTTTATGAACAGGTATGGACAGAAAGAGGAGATATAATCATTGATGACAGAATCCAGGTCTGCAATTCCATCAGGCATATTATCCAGGGTCTGCAGATTATGCCCGAATAGGCAAATGGATATATAAATGAGAAATGTTTTCATTTGCAGAAATTGATTATCAATAAAGAATATGATATAGTACGGTTAGAAACAGCTAATCAATCATAAAAGAAAAATGGATGAAAGTCCATTTTTTCTTTTGATAATTGGTTAGCTACAACTAATCAACAGGAGGAATGGATACTATGAATAAAAATCCTTTAAACATTTTATGGGTTGCACTTGGATTTATCTGTCTGGGACTTGGAACGGTGGGAGTTGTTCTGCCCATTCTGCCAACGGTTCCTTTTTATATGGTGACGGTGTTCTGTTTTGCAAAAAGCTCTAAAAAACTCCATG
>JBJEJD010000059.1:0-4708 GCA_051877705.1 Coprococcus sp.
CATCGCTTTGACATTATTTTTTTAGTTTGAGTCCGGATTATGTGTTGAAATAAATAGTGAGTCCGGATATTTTTTATAAGCAAATGTTCTATGATTCGGATGGTAAATTATAGTTTTTTATTATGCATTTACTAATTCGTGTAAGGAGAAACGATTGGAGTTTGTTGATAATTCACAGTATAATGTGGTCAGTGAGATTGAGATAGATATTTCACAAACAATGAATCAGGCCACAAGAAATTAAAAAGGCTATATTTAAGAAGGAGGAAAAAACATGAAATTAACAGAAAAAGAATTTCAGGATTATTTACTTCAGATTCGTGCCCTTGCAGAAGGTCCGTTTGATGAAATGCAGAAGGAGATCGAAGTAACCAACACATTCCCTCAGGAGTTTTATGACACAGCTATCAAAAACGATCTGTATCGTTTTGCACTTCCGGAAAAGTACGGCGGCTTCGGTCTGAGCGAGAAACAGATTTTAATGGTACAGGAAGAGTTCTCCCGTGGACCGGGCGGTATGCGTATGCATCTTCATCATGCAGCAGACCTTGACTGGAGAATCCTTGATGACTTCGGCAGCGAAGAACTGAAAGCTCAGTACATGGACAAGTTCCAGGACAAGACAATCTATGTTAACTTTGCATTAACAGAGAGAACAGGCGGTACAGGTGCAGACCTGCATACAATCGCGCTGAAAGATCCTGAAGATCCGGATTACTACATCATCAATGGTGAGAAGACTCTGATCTCCCATACAGACTGCTCTGATTTCACATACCTGATTGTTAAGACAGATCCTACATCTGATAAAGATGAGTCTCTTTCAGCATTCTTTGTAGATGTACATACACCAGGTTTTGAGATCATTCCTATGTCTCATATGATGGGATGCCGTGGTGCAGGACATGCTGACTTAAAGTTCACAAACATGAGAGTTCATAAGAAATTCATGCTTGGTAAAGAAGGACAGGGCCTTGAAATTGCTATGCATTCTCTGGCTGTATCCCGTGCACATATCGCTGTTTCAAACCTTGGTATGGCTCAGCGTATGCTGGAGATGACAATTGCCCGTTCTCATGACCGTGTAACCTTTGGCAAGCCTCTGTGCAAGAGACAGGCTATCCAGCAGACAATTGCTGATATGGGTACAAAGATCAATGCTCTTCGTCTGATGATCTGGGACTTTGCTGAAGATTATGATGCCGGAAAGAATATTGATATGAAAGCTGCAATGTGCAAACTGTTCTCTATCGATACTGTTCGTGAAGTGTCTGACGCCATGCTGGAGATCTTCGGCGGTATCGGCTACTTCGAAGATAATAACGGTGTTAGAAGACCGGATGGATCTGATTATGGCCCAGTAGAACGTCTGTATCGTGACTGCCGTGCTATGTGGCTTGAAGAGGGTCCTCGTACAGTTCAGAGACTGACAGCTTTCCGTGGTCTTGATAAGTGCGGCGGCCGTATCGAATATGGCAATAAATAATATCTATACTCGTTCCTGCTTATGACTTGATAACTTTTTTTGAACGGGGCTGCTGTGCATAATTGATATCGCGGCAGCCCTGCCGTTTTAAAAATGATTCAGAAAGGACGAATTTATTATGAAACCACTGGAAGGTGTGAAGGTTGTCGATCTCACAACATTTCTTGCAGCTCCGACCTGTGCCCGTGTGCTTGGTGAATGGGGAGCGGATGTTATCAAAGTCGAGTCCGGGAAAGGTGATCCGGGACGTACTCAGGGTGCGGTTTTCGGAATGCCATATACGGATGAAGAAAATCTTGGATTTGATATGTCCAATATGAACAAGAGATTTGTGACGATCAATCTGAAAAATCCAAAAGGTATGGAAGTGATGGATAAGCTTTTATCGGATGCGGATGTATTTATCACGAATATACGATCAAAATCCCTGAAAAAGCTGGGACTGGATTATAAATCAGTCAGCAAAAAATATCCGCGTGTTATCTGGACACAATGTCTGGGATATGGCGAAGAAGGTCCGGAAAAGGATACAGCCGGTTTTGATATAACCTGTTATATGGCCAGAGGCGGTGTATTTGGTACAACAGTTAATAAGGGAAGCGCGCCTATGATTCCTACCAATGGTTATGGCGATTTTCAGGTTTCCCTTTGTCTGGCATCAGGAATCTGTGCCGCGTTGTTTAACAGATACCGCACCGGCAGGGGCGATAAAGTAACTGTCAGTCTTCATCATGCGGCAACATTTATGCTCAGTACGGGGATGGTTTCTGCTCAGTACGGCAATCAGTATCCGAAGAGCCGTTTTGAAGTTATCTGTCCTACAAATAATGTCTACAGGACAAGGGATGACAAGCTTCTGGCAATGTGTGCTCCAGAATACGACCGTGATTACAATAAGGTTATGACACTGCTGGGAAGAGTGGATCTGGTTGACAATCCTGACTATTGCAACTGCGATCATCTGAATGCTATCGGTAAGAACAGAGAAGTGGTTGAGATCATGGATGAAGCCATTGCCAAATTTGACCTTAAAGATATTATTAAGATATTCAAAGAGAATGACGTTCCGTGTGAAGCCTGCTATGAACCGCTGGATGTGTATGAAGATGAGCAGGTTTGGGCAAATGAAGTTATGACAAAGCTCGACTGTCCGTCAGGAAAGAGAAATATTCCTACCAATCCTGTTAAATTTGGCAGCTTTAAACCGGATTTTAAAGTTACACGAGCTCAAGGATCCGATACCAGAGAGGTAATGAGTGAACTTGGCTACACCGAGGCTCAGATTGATGAGTATATTGCGGATGGTGCAGTACAGGGAAAGAAAAGTCTTGGTGAATAATACAGATTGACATTGTTTTGCCAGGAGATGATTTGGTGAAAAAAACAAGCAAAATAATAGTGTGTCTTCTGCTTATAGTAAGTACCATCGTTGCGATGCTGGAAGTCTATAAGACGATCCGTTATTACACTGCGGAATATCCGGATAATAATATCAACGGATATGTGGCATGGGGAGCAGGAGGCTCAACAGATACCCTGAGCCGGACACTTTCTATTTATGCAGCCAAAGAGCTGGGAACGAATATTATTATTCAGAATAAGACCGGCGCATCGGGAAGTGTTGCAACCGAATACGTTAAAAGACAGGACAGTAATGGATATTCAATATTATTTAATTCCGAGAACCCTCCACTATATAAAGTGATGGGGTTATCCAATGTTGATTATGATGATTTTTACCCGGTGATACTCATAGGTCAGCAGGTGGCAGTGCTGGTCGTATCAGCTGATTCATCTTATGATTCCCTTGAAGATCTCTTTGAGGATGCACGGGCCAATCCGGGTAAAATCAATTTCGCAACAACGGGTGCAGGCGGCCTTCCTTCCAATGTGGCGGCGATGATGGAATCAACCAGTGGTGTTTCCTTTAAACAGGTTCCGTATGATGGAGATACTTCTGCTTTGACGGCGCTCCTGGGAGGATATGCCGACTTGTCTGTAATCAATTATTCTGTTGCGGCAGATTATGTTATGAACGGAAGTGTTAAAATATTAACGGTTTTCGCCAATGAACGTCTGGAAAGTCTGCCGTATGTGGCAGCGATTTCAGAAATTTATCCGGAATACAGCAGTTACTTTCCATGGGGAGCTTTTGTAGGTGTGTATGTAGATATTGATTGTTCAGATAATGTGAAGGAAACACTGACAAATGCCTTTCGGACGGGATGGGAAAATGAGGAATACCAGCAGTTTCTAAGTGACAATTATATTATGCCTCTGGGACTTTCAGGTGATGATGCCAACGCGTATATAAAAAAATTCCAACAGATAACCACGTGGTTATTATATGATTCCGGACAGACGGATTATTGTCCGGATGAATTCGGAATTCCGAGGCTGGAAGAGGAACAGGAGAGCTGATGATATGATGAAAGGTGAAAAAATATTTACATATATTATGCTTGCTGTATCTGTAGCTCTGGTGATCGGTTCTCTTTTTATTGTCCCTTTTGATGAACTTACAGTCAGTTCACCAGGCGGATATCCTGTGTTTGTTTCAATTCTTTGTCTTGTACTGGCTTTTGTTGTGGCATTTGGAAAGCATCCTGAAGTGGGTGAATCAGAGAATGAAAAGAAGGTATTTGATCCGGTTATTGTTGCCTTCATAATGATGCTGGTGCTGTATGTGGCAGGAATTATTTATATTCATTATACGGCAGCCACTCTGCTGTTCCTCTTTGCCAGCATGCTGTATCTGAACAGGAGTAACTGGAAACGTGCTGTACTGATATCTTATATAAGTACTTTTATGATCCTGCTTGTATTCAAATATCTGTTCAGCGTGATTATGCCATAAAGGAGACAGAAGATATGACTGCGATATTAATAGAAATAATATATGTAGGAATTGGTGTATTCGCAGGAATATATATAGGAGCAATTCCGGGACTGTCGGTTACAATGGCAGCATCACTGCTGATATCCATGACATACAGCTGGGATGTGGATGCTGCCCTTGCAATCATGATGGGCGTGTGGGTAGGTGGTGTTTACGGTGGTTCACGTGCAGCTATTCTGTTGAACATACCGGGAGCGCCTGCGGCGGTTGCGACTACCTTTGACGGATATCCTCTGGCACAGAAGGGCGAAGCGGGCAAGGCGATTGCCGTCAGTACGATCATGTCTGTGGCCGGTGGTATGCTTGGGCTTGTGATCATGGTG
>JBJEJD010000060.1:0-10348 GCA_051877705.1 Coprococcus sp.
ACTGTAACCATTTTATTGCGTTTAAGCTTCTGGCAATTATCCGTCATAAGGTTTTCGCGGTACTTAGGAAGCTTTGCCCAGCTAAATTGGAGGGGAGAGATAAAGGAAATCTTATCTCCATTATCACGTCGGATATTGAACTTTTGGAAGTGTTTTACGCACATACTATTTCACCTATTGCCATAGCCGTTTTGACATCACTTGTGATGGTATGCTTTATAGGGGCTCAGTATCCGGCAGCAGGAGTTATTGCCCTTGCTGGCTATCTGGTGGTAGGCGCTGTCATTCCTTTGTGGAACGGCAGGCGCGGAGCCGGGGACGGAATGGCATTCCGCAATGCTTTTGGTGAACTGAACAGTTTTATCCTTGATTCGCTGCGGGGACTGGATGAGACGATCCAGTATGATAAAGGTGCAGAGCGCATGGCGCAGATGAACGAACGATCTGGTGATCTGGGACAGCTGCAGAAAAAGCTGAACCGTCATGAAGCATCACAGCTTTCTGTTACCAATATGGTGATTCTGTTTTTCTCTTTTGGTATGCTGTTTTTTATGCTTCATGCATATCGAAACGGCGATGTCAGCTATGACAGGATGATGATCGCAGTGATTGCCATGATGGGCTCCTTCGGGCCTGTATTGGCATTGTCCAATCTGTCCAACAACCTGAACCAGACCCTGGCCAGCGGAGAAAGAGTTCTTTCCTTATTAGAGGAGGAACCTCAGATCAAAGAGGTGAGCGGTATGTCGGATGTCCGATTTGAAGGAGCAGGAGCGGAGCATGTGGATTTTGCCTATGAAGAAGAGCAGATTTTGAAGGATTATTCCATTGAATTTCCAAAAGGAAAGGTTATTGGTATCCATGGTGCCAGCGGCTCCGGCAAATCCACCCTTCTGAAACTCCTGATGCGTTTCTGGGATGCGGACAGCGGCAGGGTACATATATCCGGAGAAGATGTGAAAGAAATCAATACAGTGAACCTGAGAGATATGGAATCCTATGTGACTCAGGAGACATGGCTGTTCCACGATTCTATTGCCAATAATATAGCCGTTGGAAAGCCGGGGGCATCAAGAGAGGACATTATGGAGGCGGCCAAAAAAGCGTCCATTCATGATTTCATCATGACGCTTCCACAGGGATACGATACAAAAGTCGGGGAGCTGGGAGATACATTGTCCGGCGGAGAAAAACAGAGAATCGGCATTGCGAGAGCATTTCTCCATGATGCGCCGTTCATGCTTCTGGATGAACCGACCAGCAATCTGGACTCTCTTAACGAAGGCATCATCCTGAAGTCACTGGGAGAATCCAGAGAGGATAAGACAGTGGTGCTGGTATCCCACAGAAAATCCACCATGAGTCTGGCGGATGTCGTCTATGAAATGGATAACGGCAGGATTTCTTAAAGTTCTGATATGGAAATAAAAAGAGATAATTCTAAAGGAGTGGATTGATGATGGTAAAAATGATTCTTGAAATTGAGGGAATGGCCTGCGGTATGTGTGAAAGTCATATCAATGATACGGTGCGCAGAGAGTTTATAGTGAAGAAAGTGTCTTCATCTCATGCGAAAGGAAGAACGGAAATTATTGCGGAAAACCCGTTGGATGAAGCAAAATTGAAAACAGCCATTGGTGAGACTGGTTATAAAGTTTTATCTGTAAAAACGGAACCTTACGAAAAAAAGCGCTTTGCCTTTTTCAGGTGAAAGATTGTATAGAATGACTTATATTGCCCCGGAGTAATGATACTCCGGGGTATTTTAGACAACCCGCAGGCACTGGTAGATGCGGTGGAGCGTTCCGGTGCACATTCCACTGATCTTCAGGATCCGGAGAATGTGAGGGATCTGGCGGCAAAATGTGAAGGACCGGCTGCGGCATGGGCTCCTGTAGCTGATGAACTGTGGACATGTTCCAGCAAGTGAGGTATAATTGAGGTGAGTTTTTAACCGGGACAATTTGAGTAAGAGGAATATATTGAAAGGGAACTGAAGAAAAATGAAACTTATGATTGCATCGGACATTCACGGTTCAGCATATTACTGCAGAGACATGCTGGAGGCTTTTGAGAGGGAGCGGGCAGACAGACTGTTATTGTTAGGAGATATTCTATATCACGGACCGCGAAATGATCTGCCAAAGGACTATTCGCCGAAGGAAGTCATTACAATGTTGAATGGTATAAAGCAAAAGATCTTCTGCGTCAGGGGAAACTGTGATACGGAGGTTGATCAAATGGTTCTGGAGTTTCCGATTCTGGCAGATTATTGCCTTTTGCCTGTGGGAAATCGCCTTGTATATGCCACACATGGACATATTTATCACATAGGTGCCCTTCCACCGATACAGCCGGGAGATATCCTCCTTCATGGGCACACGCATATCCCGGCGTGGGAATGTTTTGGGGATGATAATCTGTATTTAAATCCCGGTTCCATATCCATACCAAAAGAAGGAAGCGAACACAGCTATATGATGATCTGTGAAAATGAAGCCGTATGGAAAAAGCTGAATGGGGATCCATACCATACCATCGAATTTTAAAGAGCAAAGAGGTTTTCTGTAGATTGGATTTATGGAAAATCTCTTTTTGCAATATGAATATAGTAGTTTCAAACTCTTAAAAATACATTTTACTAACCTTTGTAAACTTATTATAATCTATGAATGATAAGCAGTGGGATATTGATTGGAATGGAAAGGTTTATGAAGGAACAGAAGCGATATATAAAGATACTTCCTGCGGCACAGATGTCTGAAGCATTTATCAACAGTGCATTTCTGGCTTTATCCGGAGGATTTCAGGATGCTTATACTTATAATATAAGAGACCGGGTTTTTTCCAATGCACAGACCGGGAATGTGGTATTGCTGAGCCAGCATTTGATGGCAAATGAATGGAAAGCTGCTGCCAGTTATTTGCTTCCATTACTTGCATTTGCGCTGGGAGTATTGATTGCCGAGCAGATACAACATCGTTACAGATATGCGAGAAGGATACACTGGCGACAGGGAATTCTGCTGATCGAAATTATCATCCTGTTTCTTGTTGGATTTATACCTGTCAGTCTAAATATGGCTGCAACGGTTTTAGTTTCATTTGCCTGTGCCATGCAGGTGCAGAGCTTTCGCAAGGTAGGCGGTTATTCTTATGCAAGCACAATGTGCATTGGAAATTTAAGGAGTGGAATGGATGCCCTGTCTGTTTACCTTAGAGAGAAGAATACAGAGCAATTAAAGCGGTGCTTTTATTATTTTGGCATTATTTTTTTCTTCGCGGCAGGTGCCGGGATCAGCGGCATATTATCAGAAAAATTGGGAATCCGCACAATATGGGTTTCATGTGTGTTTCTATTGGTCAGTTTTTGTTTAATGTCTCTGGAAAAACTAAAGTAGAATCGTTTGAATCCAGATTAATTTTACTAAGTTCGGCAATTAGTGTTTCTGCCGCTTTGCTAAGTGGTTTGGAATCATCGACAATCAGGCAGACTTCCCGCTCGGGAACCGGCTCTAAAAGCCGGATTGGATAAATGCGTTTTCCTGTAACAGATTCTCTGGCCAGTACTTCGGGATAAAAACCAATACCCAGATTGTGTTCAATCATGGGAAGAATCTGATCTGCTGTAGCAGCTTCCATTTCCGGATGAAAAGACAGTCCGAGATTTAGGAAATACTGTGTGTAGAGTTCGCGTGTACCTGTCCCTGACTGCAGTGAAATAAAAGGAAATTCATTTAAGTCCGTCAGAGAGTGTATTCCGTCAGAAATCTTTTGATATTTAGGACCCCCCAATAGAATTTCACGAAAAGAAATCAGTGGAATTGTGTGAAGTGGTTTTTTAATGTTCAAAGGGGTTGTGACAACAGAAAAGTCAACAATTCCATGCTGCAGGGCTTCTATTGCCTGAGGAGTGGAGTGATTGGAAATATGCGTATGGATGCCGGGATATTTTTCGTGAAAATGTTCCAATGCGGTGAGGAGGACGATACGGAGAGCTGTTTCACTGACTCCGATTGTAATGAGGCCGGATTCCAATTCCAGATTTCTTCGGAGTTCTTCTTCGCCGAGAGTCAGGTGTTCAAATGCCGCTTTCGCATGCTCGAATAATTTTTCTCCCGCCGGGGTCAAGGTTACACCGTGGTTTCCCCGGACAAATAATTTACAATTCAGGTCAGCTTCCATATTATTGATATACCGCATAATATTTGGCTGGCTGTTATTCAGGACCTGTGCTGCTTTTGTAAAGCTATGGCAGGTGGCTACATAATAAAAAATCCGGTAATAATCATACGTAATCATAATAATCTCCTCGGCTGCTGTTCCAATATATATAGATCAAACTCTATAAATATATATTTTAATTATACCTAAGTATAATATATGTCATTTAGAAAAACAACAGGAGATGGAACTCGATTCTGGGAGAATTATAGATTGCATCTATCATAGAGATGTGATAGAATATCAAAAAATGAATAGATAACATTCAGGTGTCGGAACAGCCTGTCATATGGATTTGGCTGGTTTCGATGAAAAGGGAAACAGGTGCAATTCCTGTACGAACTCGTCACCGTAATTAGGGAGCAGAAACCGATATATCACTGGGCAACTGGGAAGATGGTCGATGCGATGATCTTTAAGCCGGGAGACCTGCCTGATTGTTGTACAGAAACTTATGTTTCAGGCCACGAGTAACTGGTTGTACGTGATATCAGCGGGAGTGCTGTCTTTGTGACAGTTTCCTGTGATTTTTTAGTGTGTATAAACCCTTTACCTGTACAGGCAGAGGGTTTTTTTAATGCTGAAAAATTGAGTATTCAGGAAAGCAGGTGGGTGTTTTACGAGAAAAAGAATAATTTGTATCATTATTGCGTTTTTAGTGTTATCAGGAATATTTGCTGCAGTTGTTAATCAGCCGTCAGTTATATTTGAGGAGGAAGACGGTGAGTATACCATTGAGGCCAGTCTTGAAGGAGGCAGTGGGAAAGCTTCCATAATTTCACCCATGATTCTGACGATCAAGGATCATGAGGGGACTGCACTGGTGGAATGGAGCAGTCCGAATTATGATTATATGATTGTAAACGGGGAAAAGCTGTATCCGGTTAATACGGAGGGGAATTCTGCATTTGAAGTGCCTGTGTTTCTTATGGATCAGCCAGTGACAGTGACGGCGGATACAATTGCCATGAGTGTCCCCCACGAGATCGAGTACACATTGACATTTCATTCTGAAACAATCAAACGGCAGAGTGAGGACAGTTTAAAACTGGACGGGGAAAAAACAGATACGGGTCTGGAAACAGGTGAGGAAGACGGGCAGAGTCAGATAATGATCAATAGCCTGGAAGGGCGTAAGACAGATATCAGCCCCGGGATGACTTGTCTGAACAGCATGGAGCTTCGTTATGCAGAATGCTTTGCGGTGGATTATTATGAGGGAGGTTATTGTCTGCTCACAGTGGCGGATGGAAGCAGATTTCTTACGGTGCCGGAGAACAGAAGCATTCCGGATGGCCTGGATGAGGATATTATTATCCTTCAACGGCCGCTGTCAGGGATTTATCTTGTGGCATCGGCAGCCATGGATATGTTCTGCGGACTGGATGCCCTTGACAGTATTCGCTTTTCCGGTCAGAAGGCTGAGGGGTGGTACATAGATGAAGCCAAAGCAGCCATGGAGGATGGGAAGATTCTGTATGCAGGCAAATACAGTATGCCGGATTATGAGCTGATTGTGTCAGGAGGCTGTGATCTTGCCATTGAGAATACAATGATTTCTCATTCGCCGGAAGTCATAGAAAAGCTGCAGGAATTTAATATTCCGGTTATGATCGAATATTCCAGCTATGAAACACATCCACTGGGCAGGGCAGAATGGATCAGATTTTATGGAGCGCTTCTCGGAAAAGAAGAGAAAGCGGAAGAGCTTTTTAGCAGGCAGGAGGCCATTTTAAAGCGTGTGTCGCAGGAAGAGCAGACTGGTCAAACGGTGGCTTTTTTCTATATCACATCTAATGGTACTGTGAATGTCCGGAAATCCTCTGACTATCTGCCGCAGATGATAGAGCTGGCAGGAGGAAAATATATATTTGAAAATCTGGGTTCCGGCTCTGATCATAAGTCTTCTGTAAATATGTCCGTGGAGGAGTTTTACGCAGCGGCGAAGGAGGCGGATCATCTTCTGTATAACAGTACCATCGACGGAGAAATTCAGACAGTGGAGGAGCTGCTGAATAAAAGCAGTATCCTGAAGGATTTTAAAGCAGTAAAGACCGGGAATGTGTGGTGTACCACCAATGATTTATATCAGCATCCATTGTCTGCGGGGGACTTTACAGAGGATATCCGTAAGATGATTTCAGGAGAGACGGATGATATGCAATATATCTATCGGCTGCAGCAGGAGGATCGGAATGGAACAGAAGAATAAAAGAAGATTCAGATGTATCATCGGTCTTATACTGCTTCTGGCAGGAATGCTCGTCCTTATCTTATGTAGTATTGGTATCGGCAGTGTTTCTGTTCCGATAGGTGAAGTGGTGAAGTGTTTTTCAGGCAGTCAGATAGATGCGACTATAAAAGGGATCGTCTGGGATATCCGTCTGCCAAGAGCTTTATCGGCATTGATACTTGGAGGAGCGCTGGCTCTCTCGGGTTATCTGCTGCAGACTTTTTTCCATAATCCCATAGCGGGGCCCTTTGTTCTCGGTATTTCTTCAGGATCGAAGCTGGTGGTGGCGCTGGTAATGGTTTTTTTGTGGGGAGGCGCTGTCAAAATAAGCTCGGGCTTTTTGATCACAGCGGCCTTTGCGGGAGCTCTTCTTTCAATGGGGTTTGTACTGCTGCTGTCAAAAAGGGTGCAGAATATGTCTGTTCTGGTTATCAGCGGCATCATGATTGGATATATCTGTTCGGCAGTGACGGATTTCATTGTGACGTTTGCAGATGACGCGGATATTGTCAATCTGCATAACTGGTCGAAGGGCAGTTTTTCAGGTATGTCGTGGAGCAATGTGTATGTAATGACTATTGTTGTATTGATAACGGTTATAATGACTTTGTTTTTATCGAAGCCTATGGGTGCCTATCAGCTGGGAGAAAATTATGCGAAAAGTATGGGAGTCAATATTCGCCTGCTGCGCATTTTGCTGATTATATTGTCGAGCTTTTTGTCTGCCTGTGTCGTTGCTTATGCAGGTCCGGTTTCCTTTGTGGGGATTGCGGTTCCCCATTTGATTAAAAGTCTCATGGGAACCAATAAACCCATATGGATGATACCGGCCTGTTTCCTTGGCGGCAGTGTCTTCTGCCTGTTTTGTGATCTGATTGCGAGAACGGTGTTTGCGCCGACAGAATTGAGTATCAGTACCGTAACAGCTATTTTTGGGGCGCCGGTGGTGATATGGGTTATGGCCGGGCGGAGAAGAGGAAGAGATGAATGATGGAAGATGATTATTTTTTTACTCAGAAAATGTGTGTGGGCTATAATGGAAAGCCATTGATCAGAGATATCGAAATCCGTCTGAAAAAAGGCAATATACTGACGCTGATCGGGCCAAATGGCGCCGGGAAATCCACTATATTAAAGAGTATTGCGGGCCAGCTGGCTTTAATCGGCGGTACTGTCTGGGTGGGCAGGGATTCTCTGCAGGGGATGAAGCGGGAAGAACTGGCAAAAAAAATGTCTGTTGTGTTTACTGAGAAGATAAAAGCGGAGATGATGACCTGTGAAGATATTGTTGCAACAGGACGCTATCCCTATACGGGAAAGTTTGGGATATTGTCTGAAAAAGACTACAGGATCATGGATGAGGCCATGGACCTGGTCCATATCACAGAAATTCGAGACAGGCCATTTGACAAAATCAGCGACGGACAGAAGCAGCGGGTCATGCTTGCGAGAGCCCTTGCCCAGGAACCGGAGATTATTATATTAGATGAGCCCACATCCTATCTGGATGTGAAATACAAGCTGGAATTTTTGTCTGTTCTGCAGGAAATGAGGAAGAAGAAAGGGCTTACAGTCATTATGTCACTGCATGAACTGGAACTGGCAGAAAGAATTTCTGACCAGATCGTATGTGTTAAAGGGCAGTATATAAACCGGATCGGAACTGCACATGAAATATTCAGACCGGATTATATAAAGGAGCTTTTTGATATCAGGGCAGGATGCTTTGATGAAGAAAATACAAGTATGGAACTGGAGGCGGTTAAAGGAGAAGCGGAAGTATTTATTATAGCCGGCGGAGGAACCGGAAAAGATGTCTATCGAAGGATGCAGCGGGAAGGGACGGCATTTGCGGCGGGAATTCTGTTTGAGAATGATCTGGATTATCCGGTGGCAAAGGCTCTGGCAGCAGATGTGGTGCAAACGGAGGGATTTGAACCCATAACGGAGGCAGTGCTGGATGAGGCCAAAAGAAAACTGGACAGTTGCAAAAGGATCATCTGCTGTAAGAGCAGGTTTGGCAGCCTGGAGCAGGCCAATGAGGAATTGCTGGCATATGCCCGGTCTGCAGGAAAAGTTATCGAAATGGAATGCAATACAAGAATGGAGGATTAGTATGAAAAAGAGATTATCTGCAATTTTAATGACGGCTGTCATGGCGGGAACACTGGCTTTGACAGGATGCTCGGAAAATAAATCAGAAGTAAAGGAGACAGCAGCACCGACGGAAACAGCAATTTCTGAAGAAACAGTTGAAGAAACAGTAGAAATCAGTGGAGCGGATGCTGATCAGAGCGCGGCAGATGAGGTTGCTGCGCTGATTGACGCAATTTATGTACAGACCAGAACAGATGATACAGATGAGCAGTGCAAAATGGCGAAAGAGGCATGGGATGCACTGACAGATGTTCAGAAGGAACTGGTGGAAGGGGAGAATGCAGATCCGGATTATTTTGGAAGAGATACGGGGGATGCGTCTCTGGATGATCCGCGCAATCAGGATGATATCGGAGAGAATGAGATACTGGTAGTCAGCTTCGGAACATCCTTCAATGACAGCCGTGTGGCTGATATTAAAGGAATTGAGGATGCATTGCAGGAAGCATTTCCGGACTGGTCTGTAAGAAGAGCATTCACAGCGCAGATTATTATCAATCATGTACAGGCCAGAGATGGCGAGTTCATCGACAATATGGATCAGGCACTGGAACGTGCTGTTGCCAATGGTGTGAAAAATCTTGTGATTCAGCCGACACATTTAATGCATGGCGCGGAGTATGATGAATTGATGGAAGCAGTTGAAGCATACAGTGATCAGTTTGAGACCGTAAAGGTTGCCGAGCCTCTTCTCGGAGAGGTGGGCTCCGATGCATCGGTCATCAATGCGGATAAAGAGGCGGTTGCCATTGCGGTCACGGATGAAGCGGTGAAGACTGCCGGTTATGAGAGCCTGGATGCGGCTATGGAAGATGGAACGGCCTTTGTATTTATGGGACATGGTACTTCCCATACCGCAAAGGTATCCTACAGTCAGATGCAGTCACAGATGGCTGCTCTTGGATATGATAATGTCTTTATTGGCACAGTAGAGGGAGAGCCGGAAGATACTTCCTGTGAGGCAGTTATTGATGCCGTTGCTCAGGCAGGATACAAGAAAGTCATTCTCCGTCCGCTGATGGTGGTAGCAGGTGATCATGCCAACAATGATATGGCCGGTGAGGAAGATGATTCCTGGATGAGCATGTTCACGGCTTCCGGTCATTTTGACAGTGTGGATGCCCAGATTGCCGGTCTTGGTGGAATCAATGCCATTCAGAAGATATATGTTGAACACACGGCTGCTGTGATCAATGAATAGGAGAAAAAGAAAATGAAGAAAAAAATATTGGCTGTTTTAAGCATGGCTGTACTGGCGGCAGCCTTTATAATGGGCTGTGCTTCAAAGAGCGGTGACGCGGTAAGCGAGAATGAAAAACAGACTGTCGAAGAACAGGCATCATCTGCTGCATTGGCAGATGGCACATACAGTGCGGATTTTGACACCGACAGCAGCATGTTCCATGTTAGTGAGGCTTGTGAGGGTAAAGGAACATTGATAGTAAAGGATGGAAAAATGACCATTCATATTTCCCTGACTTCAAAGAATATTGTTAACCTATTTGCGGGACTGGCTGAGGATGCTGCAAAGGATGGGGCAGAACTTCTGCTGCCGACAGAAGATACAGTCACCTACAGTGATGGTATGACGGAGGAGGTCTATGGTTTTGATGTTCCTGTTCCGGCATTGGATGAAGAATTTGATCTGGCTTTAATCGGATCAAAGGGAATATGGTATGATCATAAGGTCAGCGTGTCAAATCCTGAGCCAATAGGGAATGAATAATAGATAAT
>JBJEJD010000060.1:10448-19840 GCA_051877705.1 Coprococcus sp.
TTGTATTGATATTTTGGTTCAGGAGGGATATAATGTGCTGCAACAGCTTGTTATTTTCGTGATGTGCGAAAGATGAAGGAGAATTGTCATGCAGGAAATATTAGTTCGCGCGGGATGTTTTGTCATTATTATCATCCTGGGTTTTGTGCTACGAAGAATCAATTTTTTTCATGAAGAAGATTTCAATGTGCTGTCAAAGATTGCATTGAAGATTACGCTGCCGGCGGCTATTATTTACAGTTTTTCCGGTAAGGAGATCGATCCGACCATGCTGCTGATCAGCCTGATTGGTCTGGGCGGCGGCATATTGTATATGGTATTGGCATGGCTGATGAATCTGAACAAAAGCAAGGAACAGCAGGCCTTTGAAATCTTGAATGAAAGTGGATATAATATAGGGAATTTTACCTTGCCTTTTGCTCAGAGCTTTCTTGGACCGGTAGGTGTAATCACCACCAGTTTATTCGATATCGGTAATGCTGTTATTTGCCTGGGAGGGTCCTACAGTGTGGCTTCCATTGTAAAGGGAGATGGGCGCTTCTCTGTTGCAAAAATTATAAAGGCACTTACAAAGTCTGTGGCTTTTGATTGTTATATTGTGATGATTCTCATGAAGCTGATTCATATTTCCACACCATCGGCTGTTGTATCCCTGGCGGAGATTATAAGCAATGCTAATGCTTTTGTAGCAATGCTGATGATTGGTGTTGGATTTAAAATATCAGGAAACCGCAGACAGATCGGTGATATTGCCAGGATGCTGACGGTGCGGTATGGCGTTGCCCTACTGATGGCACTTGGGTGCTTTTTCCTTTTGCCATTGCCCCTTGAAATGAGGCAGGCACTGGTGATTCTTGTATTCAGCCCTATTGCATCCGCTGCGCCGCCTTTTACAGCAGAATTGAAGGGAGACGTGGGACTGTCCAGTGCTGTCAATTCTATTTCTATTGTTTTCAGTCTGATTTTTATTGTGCTGATTCTATTGATTATATTATAATAGAATTCAAGAGGGAGTGCGGGGAACAGTAAAATGAATTAAAGGAGGAAATGAAGATGACAGATAAGCATGAGAACCTGAAAGCGGCCGAGGTGAGAGAACTTGCCAATGAACTGACCTATCAGCGGTATCTGATGAATAAAGAGCAGATCAGAGGTCTGTTCCCTGAGATCAGTATCCCGGAATATATTGCGCTTCATGTAATTGAAAGCAGGAGCGTCGCATCAGCAGACAATCCGGAGAGGACCTATTTAAAGGAACTGGCTGCAAAGATGCAGCTGCCGATTCAGCAGGCATCAAAAATTGCCGGTGGCCTGGAGGATCGAGGACTGATCGTCTGGTCCCATGACGGCTATGGCAGTGAAGGAACTTATATGATTATCACAGAAAGTGGAAGGAAACTGGTACTTGAGCAGGAAACGAAGCTGAAAGAATACTATGGAACGGTATTTGAAAAATTCGGCAGGGAAAATCTCATGCAGCTGCTGAAACTTATGAAACAGCTGGAAGAAATTATGGAAAGCTCCTTTGAAGAAAGGGATTGAAGATTTTATGGGATATTTAACAATAACAGATAATGCCATTGAATTTGAGCGGCGGGGCGAGTTGGCCCGGATTATTCCGTGGGGTGAGAATGCATTGCGTTTTCTGTCTTCTCCCAATGGATATCTGGTGGATGAGGACTGGACTTTGATGAAGCAGCCGGAGGTTTTGGCGGAAACAGAACAGTATGAGCATGATGCAGTGATTACCAATGGTACCCTCAGGGCAGTGATGAATGATAACGGAAAGGTATGTTATTATAAGAAGAATCCTGAGACGGGAGAGTTTGATCTTCTTCTGGAAGAGATGACGGAGTTTGCTTTTGACCTTTTCTATCGGACTTACCGGGCCAATGGATCCGACACCCATCGTGCCAATGTGCTCTTTAAACCAGATAGATCAGAACATTTTTATGGTCTGGGCGGTGAGCACAACGGATGTTTTGACATGAAAGGGAGCACCAGTGAGCTGCAGCACCGCAATACAAAATCCTCCATACCATTTGTCTATTCATCGAAGAATTATGGATTCCTTTGGAATAATCCTTCTGTCGGACAGTGTGAACTGACGAATAATCATACCAAATGGGTGGCTTATCGGACAAAGCAGGTAGATTATCTGGTAATCGCGGGGGACTCCCCTGCGGAAATTATGGGAAGATATGCGGATCTGACGGGACATGCACCGGATTTTCCGGATTTTGCAGCAGGTTTCTGGCAGAGCAGACTGCGATATGAAAGCCAGGAGGATCTCCTTGAGGTGGCAAGGGAATATAAGAGGAGAGATATTCCGGTATCGGTAATGGTCATTGATTATTTTCATTGGACAGAACAGGGAGATTTCAGGTTTGACCCTGAGCTCTGGCCGGATCCAAAGGCTATGGTGGATGAATTGAAGGAAATGGGTACAGAACTGATGGTTTCCATCTGGCCAACTTCCAATCCGCTGAGTGAAAATTATGCTTATATGGATGATCATAATATGATACTCCGTACAGAAAACGGTCTGTATGGTATGCAGGATTTTTACGGGCAGCAGGATTATATTGATACTCTTAATTCAAAGGCAAGAGACTATATGTGGCAATTGGTGAAGAATAACTATTATGATAGCGGCATAAAGTATTTCTGGCTGGATGAGGCAGAACCTGGAATGATACCGAATCATTATGATAATATTCGATGCTGCCGTGGTAATTTTGAAGAGTATGCACTGCTTTATCCATATTATTATGAAAAATTGTTTTATGAAGGTCTGACGAAGGCCGGGGAGAAAAATATCATTACACTCGGAAGGGCTGGATATACGGGATCGCAGCGCTATGGCGCTCTGCTCTGGTCCGGAGATGTGCCTTCCACTTTTGAGGCGCTGGGCAAGTCGGTAAGGACGGGTCTTGCGATGGCCATGAGCGGTATTCCCTGGTGGACAACAGATATCGGCGGGTTCTGGGGCGGCGATATAGAGAGTGCAGAATTCCGGGAGCTGATCGTTCGCTGGTTCCAGTTTGGCGTATTCTGTCCGGTTACCCGTCTGCATGGCAAAAGAGAAAAGCCGGAACATCATGTGGACAGGCATCCGGGGCTGGCTGAGATGAGCGGCGGCGACAATGAACTGTGGAGTTTCGGCGAGGAAAACTATGGACGGCTGAAGAAACTGGTGCAGTTGCGGGAACGCCTGCGTCCATATATTATGCAATATATGGAGGAAGCAAAGGAAACAGGCCTCTCTATCATGCGGCCGCTCTTCGTGGAATATCCGAAGAATGAAATATGTTATAATATCGAAGATGCGTATATGTTTGGCCGTGATATCCTGTTTGCTCCAATTACGGAAAAGGGGCAGACAAAGCGGCGCGTATATCTTCCTGAGGGACGCTGGACAAATATCAATGACAGGACAACAATAGAAGGTGAACAGTGGATTGAAGCAGAGGCTGATCTGGACCACTTTATTGTCTTTGTCAGTGAAGGAGCCAAAGTCCTGTCTGTGTTTGACTAAAAGAGATATAAAAGCAATGGTCGGGTGTTTATAGACAAATATAATTTTTGGATAAACACCCGGCCATTGCTTTTATAACGGGGGATCATTGTCTATTGGTCCGTACTCTCTTTCGTGTTGTGTAATTGCGCGCCTTATAAGGTGCAGTACTTCACCATTGATGGAGCGACCTTCATATTTAGCAAGACTTTTAAGCTTGCGATGGGTATCCGGGTCAACTCGCAATCCTAAATGTTTTTCGTTTTCCATGATTTTCTCACTTTCCTGTGGTACAGTGTTTGATCCTTCAAGTATATATTAAGTTCATTTCTTTTTTAAATGTAAGAATGAACTTGATTTGAGTACATAATAATTTGTTACAGGACGATAATAATTAGTTATATTATATAAGCCTTTGGCCTTAAATTTAGTGACTATATATTGACAAAAATTACTAATAAGTGTAGACTAACTCCAGATAGATGAAAATGAAAATTTTTATCATTTAATTCTGGCTATACTATTTTAAGATATGTATAAGGAGTATGGGAACAATGACTTTAAAAGAATTGGAAATAGGTCAGTCTGCCGTGGTTGAGACGGTTGGCGGTGATGGTGCTTTGCGTCAGCATTTTCTTGATATGGGTGTGATTCCGGGGGCAGAAGTGACCCTGGTAAAATATGCACCTATGGGAGATCCAATGGAACTTCGTCTTCACGGTTATGAATTGACGCTTCGTCTGGCGGATGCGGAGAAGATAGAGATTTGTCCTGAAAAGGTGTCTGTTGGCAAGCGTGAAAAGAATACCCGGGGGAAAAAGGATGAGATCAATCACTGGAAGAAGGAACATCCAGGCCTGGGAGAAGGCGGTAAATATCATGAGAAGGATGGAGAGCATCCTGTGCCTGATGGAACAGTTCTTACATTTGCGTTGGCTGGCAATCAGAATTGCGGTAAGACTACTTTATTTAATCAGTTGACGGGATCAAATCAGCACGTGGGCAATTTCCCGGGGGTAACGGTGGACAGAAAAAGTGGTGTCATTAAAGGACATGGGAACACATCTGTGACGGATCTGCCTGGAATATATTCTCTTTCTCCTTACTCCAGCGAAGAGATTGTATCACGACAGTTTATTTTGAATGAGAAGCCAACGGGTATTATCAATATTGTGGATGCTACCAATATTGAGAGAAACCTTTATTTGACGATGCAGCTTATGGAACTGGATGTACCGATGGTGCTGGCTTTGAATATGATGGATGAAGTGAAAGGTAATGGCGGTACAATACATATTAATGAGATGGAGTCCATGCTGGGGATTCCGGTGGTGCCGATTTCGGCTGCAAAAAATGAAGGAATAGAGGAATTGGTGAGCCATGCTTTACATATCGCCAAATATCAGGAACGTCCGGGAAGACAGGATTTCTGTGAAGAAAGTGAAAATGGAGGGGCTGTGCATCGCTGTCTTCACGGTATTATGCATTTGATTGAGGATCATGCCAAAGCAGCGGGAATACCGGTGCGTTTTGCAGCAACAAAGCTGGTAGAAGGGGATGGACGGATACTGGAAGGACTGGATCTGTCGCAGAATGAGCAGGAGATGATCGAGCATATTATCACTCAAATGGAAGAGGAAAGAGGACTGGATCGGGCCGCTGCCATTGCAGATATGCGTTTCGCCTTTATCCAGAAGCTGGTAGAGAAATGTGTTGTTAAGCCCCGGGAAAGTAAAGAGCGGGAGAGAAGTGTGAAGATCGATCGCTTCCTGACAGGAAAATATACTGCTATTCCGGCATTTATTGGAATTATGGCACTGGTCTTCTGGCTGACCTTCAATGTAATCGGAGCCTGGCTGCAGGGATTGCTTGAGACATTGATTGAGTGGCTGACCGGTGTTGTTGATGCGGGGATGACGGCATGGAATGTCAACGAGATGCTTCATTCACTGGTGATTGACGGTATTTTCAATGGTGTGGGAAGTGTGCTTAGTTTCCTTCCGATTATTGTAACGCTGTTTTTCTTTCTGTCACTGCTGGAAGATACGGGTTATATGGCGAGAGTAGCCTTTGTTATGGATAAGCTTTTAAGGAAGATCGGTCTTTCTGGAAGAAGTATTGTGCCGATGCTCATCGGTTTCGGCGGTTCTGTGCCGGGTGTTATGGCCAGCCGTACACTGCCTTCTGAACGTGACAGAAAGATGACGATTATGATGATTCCTTTTATGAGCTGTACGGCTAAACTTCCTATATATGGATTTTTTACGGCAACATTTTTTCCGAAATACAGCGGATTAATCATGGTAGGTCTTTATTTTACAGGTATTGTTGTCGGAATTCTTGTGGCTTTAATTGCGAAAAACAGTGCATTTAAAGGTGATGCAGTTCCGTTTGTTATGGAACTGCCGAATTATCGTTTGCCGGGGGCCAAGAATGTACTGCAGCTTTTATGGGAGAAGGCAAAAGATTTCCTTCAGAGAGCTTTTACAGTTATTTTTATTGCTACGATTGTTATATGGTTCCTGACAACATTTAGTCCTCATCTCAGTATGGTTAGTGATTCTCAGGATAGTATACTGGCGGTGCTTGCGGGCTTTATTGCACCTGTGTTTGCACCGTTGGGCTTTGGAGACTGGAGAATTTCCATTGCATTGATCACCGGATTCCTTGCCAAGGAAAGCGTTGTGTCTTCTTTGTCCATTCTGTTTGGCGATACAACAACATTGTTGACGGCTCTGGCACCGGGGGCAGCAGCAGCTTTGCTGGTCTTTTGTCTGCTATATACACCATGTGTGGCGGCCATTGCTTCTATCAAGAGAGAGCTGGGAGGGAAATGGGCTGTTGGCGTTGTATGTCTGCAGTGTGGCATTGCCTGGCTGTGTGCTTTTCTGGTTTATTTGATATTTTGAGTGCTTCAGGAAGGAGAAATATAGTGTGAATTATTCTGTATGTTATCAGTCTCCCTTGGGAAAATTGCTGGTGATCAGTAATGATCAGGCGATTACAGGACTGTGGATGGACAGTCAGAGATATGATGGCCCGGAATTACAGAAAATACCGCAGGATATGGCAGCAAAAGAGCTGCCCGTCCTGCGGCTTGCTGTAGAATGGCTGGATCGGTATTTTGCGGGAGACAGACCAAAAACTGAAGAATTGCCACTGGCCCCTGAGGGCAGTGCGTTCCGGATGATTGTCTGGCAGCTTCTTTGTCAGATTCCCTATGGAGAATTAATGACTTATGGAGAGATTGCCCGACGGACGGCTGCCATAATGAACAGGCCGAGTATGTCGGCACAGGCTGTAGGCGGTGCCATCGGTCATAACCCAATTGGTATTATCATACCATGTCACAGGGTGATTGGCAGTGACGGCAGTCTGACAGGCTATGCCGGTGGTCTGGACAAAAAGCGATGGCTGCTGGAGCATGAGGGGCACCGGTTTAGCCCATGATTACTTCTACAGAAGCTTCTTTTTGATCCGGGTGATATGGAATGATATTGCCCGTTATGGCCTTTCCGTTGACGAGCAGGGAACGGACGCCCTTTTCAACATGATCCGGATTCTTAACGGAAATCGTGTAAACGGTGTTCCGGTAGCGGCGTGTCAGAGTGAAATCACCGAAATCAGCCGGAATACATGGGTTGACCTGCAGGCCGTGATGGGTCGGATAGAGCCCGAGAATGTACTGAGATACATTGACAAAGGTCCATGCAGCTGTGCCGGTCAGCCAGCTGTTTTTCGCTTCTCCGAAACGGGCGGCATCTTTTCCGGCGATCATCTGTGAATAAACATAAGGTTCTGTGCGGTGAATCTCACTGATTTCTTCCAGATAGGCAGGGCAGGTTTTACGGTAAACAGAATAGGCTTCTGTACCCCGGCCGATGACAGTTTCAGCAATGGAGATCCATGGGTTGTTATGGCAGAAGATACCAGCATTTTCCTTGTAGCCCGGCGGATAGGAAGTGATTTCGCCAAGCTCAAGGTGATACTGTGTATAGGCTGGCTGCAGGAGCATGATGCCATATTTTGAGTCGAGTTTTTCATGGACGGCATCGAGTGCTTCTTTAGCCTGACCTTCTTCAACACCGATACCTGCCAGAACACAGAAGCCCTGGGGTTCAATGTAGATCTGGCCTTCAGCACATTCTGAACTTCCCACTTTCTGACCGAAGGCATCATAGGCACGAAGAAACCAATGACCGTCCCATCCGGCATCCAGGACTGTATCATACATGTTTTTGACATGATTTCTGGCACGGGCAGCTTCTTCGATGTTGCCTGTCAGTTCCTGAAGCTGGGCATATTCCTCGCCATATTTGACAAACATGCCGGCAATGAATACGGATTCTGCCACAGGACCTTCACTCGGTCCAAAGGTCTGGAAGGATTCTCCGGGATGTTTGGAGAAGCAGTTCAGGTTCAGGCAGTCATTCCAGTCTGCACGGCCGATCAGAGGGAGACCGTGAGGACCTTTATGTTCCAAAATATAATCAAAAGATCGTTTCAGATGTTCCAACAGAGGAACAGATGTTGACATATCATTGTCAAAAGGAACGGATTCTGTCAGAATAGACAGATCTCCTGTTTCGCGCACATAGGCACTGGTACCGGCAATGAGCCACAGAGGGTCATCGTTGAAACCGCTGCCGATATCGGAATTTCCTTTTTTTGTCAGAGGCTGATACTGATGGTAGGCGCTGCCATCGGCAAACTGAGTGGAGGCGATATCGATGATTCTTTCTCTTGCGCGGTCAGGAATCAGATGGACAAAACCAAGCAGATCCTGGCAGGAATCGCGGAATCCCATACCTCTGCCGATGCCTGATTCGTAGTAGGAGGCGGAGCGGGACATATTAAACGTAATCATACACTGATACTGATTCCATATATTCACCATCCGGTTCAGTTTCTCATTCTTACTGTCTACCTGATAAGCGGAGAACAGGTCAGTCCAATAGTCCTGTAAATGCCTGAATGCATTGTTGACAGCCTCGGAGTCCGGATATCTGCTGATCATGGCAAGAGCTTTTTCTTTATTAATAATATTGGGTGCTTCCCATTTCCTGTCTTCAGGATTCTCAATATATCCCAGAATAAAAATATAATTCCTGGATTCTCCCGGGAGAAGATTTATATCAATCTGATGAACGGCTACAGGTGACCAGCCGTTTGCTATGGAGTTGCGGCAGGCACCCTGCTCGATGACTTCCGGTTTTTCCGGTCCCCGGTAGGCGCCAAGGAAATCATCACGGCTGGTATCGAATCCGTCAATTGCGTTGTTGACAGAAAAGAATCCAAAGTGATTGCGTCGTTCGCGATATTCAGTTTTATGATAAATGACAGAATCCACGATCTCCACTTCGCCTGTACTCAGATTTCTCTGAAAATTTTTCATATCATCATCTGCATTCCAGAGACACCATTCTACATAGGAAAACAGCTGAATTTTTTTCGCATTGCTGCCTTTGTTGGTCAGGGTCAGACTGGTGATCTCACAGGTATCGTTTAAAGGTACAAAAGTAAGATAGTCAGCATGGATGTCGTTTTTGGATGAATGAAGGCGGGTATAGCCCATACCATGACGGCATTCATAACTGTCCAGGTCTGTCTGGACAGGCTGCCATCCCGGGTTCCATACAATATCACCGTCTTTAATATAGTAGTATTTGCCGTTGCTATCAGCGGGAACATTGTTGTAGCGATATCTGGTCAGACGGAGAAGCTTGGCATCTTTATAGAAAGAATAGCCGCCGCATGTATTGGAAATCAATGTAAAAAAGTCCTGACATCCCAGATAATTAATCCAGGGAAGGGGTGTTTTAGGGGTGGTAATGACGTATTCGCGCCGGGCATCATCAAAATATCCGAATTTCAT
>JBJEJD010000061.1:0-19640 GCA_051877705.1 Coprococcus sp.
AGGAAACAGTCAGGAACAGAAAATTAATTGGCCAATCGGTGGTGGAGGTGTTTGATCATCCTGTTTTTCAGAAGCTGTCGGATCGTAAGAAACTGGAAAAAACAAAAAGAGAAGCTGCAAGAATCTGCGGCATTGGGGAGGTATAGATATGCTTTGTATAAAAAATCTGACAAAAATCTATAAAGGCGGTAAACGGGCGGTTGATGATCTGAATCTGACGGTGGAAGCCGGAGATATCTGCGGTTTTATCGGTCATAATGGTGCCGGGAAAACAACGACAATTAAATGTATCGTCGGTATTCACGACTTTGATCAGGGAGAGATTACGATTGACGGGATTTCGGTGAAAAAAGATCCGATCCGGTGTAAAGCCATGCTGGCTTATATTCCGGACAATCCGGATCTGTATGAATATCTGACGGGTATTCAGTATCTGAATTTTATGGCGGATATTTTTGGCATATCGGGGGCTGAAAGAGAGCAGAGGATCAGGAAGGAGGCTGATGATTTTGGACTGACAGCGGCGCTGGGAGATCTGATTTCTTCCTATTCCCATGGTATGAAGCAGAAGCTGGCCATCATCGGGGCATTGATCCATGAACCAAAACTGATGGTGCTGGATGAACCTTTTGTAGGGCTGGATCCGGCGGCAGCGCTGACACTGAAGAATAAAATGCATGAATTATGCAGCAGAGGGTCTGCAGTCTTTTTCTCCACCCATGTATTGGATGTGGCTGAAAAGCTCTGTAATAAAGTAGTGATCATTAAAGAAGGACGTCTGGTCGCAGCCGGCAGTACAGAAGAACTGACCGGAGGCGAATCGCTGGAATCTGTTTTCATGGAGGTGGCAGGTTATGCTAAAGCAAATCCGACTGCTTAGTACCGTACAGCTTCGCAATCTATTTGGTATCAACGAGATCCGATATACAAAGGATAAAAAGAAAAAAAGCCGTTTTATAGCGATGGCTGTCCTCTGGATCATGCTGGCGGCAATGCTTCTGTTTTATACGATGGCATTGTCCATGGGACTGATTCTTATAGGCCTGGCGGATATCGTACCTGCCTATCTCTCAGCCATTACGGGCCTTATCATTCTGATGTTTACATTTTTCAAAGCCGGCAGTGTCATCTTTCAGATGAACACCTATGAGATTCTCGTATCTCTTCCTGTGTCTCGGGCGGCCATTGTCATCAGCCGTTTTCTGACCATGTATGTGACCAATCTTATATTCAGTCTGATGGTTATGGTGCCGGGAATGATCATGTATGGCAGGTATATGCATCCGGCTTTCAGCTTCTATATATATGGCATCATCGGGACCATTTTTCTGCCTCTGCTGCCAATTAGTATTGCGACGGCGGCCGGAGCGGCCATTACGGCTGTCAGTGCCCGGATGAGACATAAGAGTCTGGTGTCCGCATTTCTGACCATTGTTCTGGTGGTGATTATTTTTATAGGAAGTACGATTCTGGGCAGTATGGAAGAGATCCCGGGGGAAATGCTGAAGAATTTTGCATTAATAATAGAAGAAAAAATTGGTCAGATCTATCCGCCGTCTCTCTGGCTGAGAAATGCCATGGTTGGAAGCTCTGCAAGAGATTTCCTGGTTTATGCCGGAATATCTATATTTGTATTCATTATTCTTGTTGGAATATTGCAGCATTTCTTCCTGAGTGTATGCACGGCTCTTAATGCTACATCAGCCAAAAATAATTATCAGATGGGAAGGCTTCATGCCAGTTCAGTGACAGCAGCCCTTTGGAAGAAAGAAGTAAAGCGATACTTTGTTTCCAGTATCTATGTCACCAATACAATGATCGGCTATGCGCTGATGGTGATTATGGCCATAGCATTGCTTATGACGGGTGTAGAGAAAATGGAGACATTGCTCGGATTTCCGGGAATCGTAAACAGAATGCTGCCGTTTTTGCTGGCTTTGGTGGCATCTATCTCGCCAACCACAGCATGTTCTGTTTCCATGGAGGGTAAACAGTGGTGGCTGCTTCAGTCCCTGCCGATAAGAGGAAAGGATATCTGGAACGGGAAGATTCTGCTGAATCTTACCATTGCTCTGCCGTTTTATGTGATCGCTGTTGTCGTATGTATGTTGGCTGTCCGGCCTTCACTATATGAAGCTTTCTGGCTCATTGTGTTGCCCCTTGTCTATATTCTGTTTACATCGGTGGTTGGAATAACTGTCAATCTTGCCATGCCGGTATTTGACTGGGAGAATGAGACCAGAGCTGTGAAGCAGAGTGCATCGACTATGGTAACTATCCTCGTGGGAATGCTCAGTGCGATACTGCCGATGGTTCTTCTGTTTGTTGCGGGCAAGGGCCTGGATATATATGTGTATGGAATAACTGCTCTGATACTCTTAATCCTGACGGTACTCCTGTATATCCGAAACAGCCGTCAGAGTGTCATACTTCAATAGTATAAGTGGTGGAGATGGCTGATGCCTGTCCTGCAGACCGCTGTAAAATCAGATACTGTCAATGTACAGCTGATTTTATGGCGGTTTTTTGATACAAAAATGATACAGTTTGGAGATATACTCATTTTGGTGTATAATGACAAACGGGGGGATCACGGATTATGTGGAAGATTCTTATTGCGGAGGATGATGAAGCCATCTCCAATTTAATAAAGGTGAATTTAACGAAGGCGGGATATGCCTGCACCTGCGCTTCTGATGGAAAGGAAGCAGCGGATAGGATGGAGCGGGAGCATTTTGACCTGGCTCTGTTTGATATCATGCTGCCTTATTTTAATGGCTATGATCTGATGGATTATGCATCAGGGCTGGGTCTGCCGGTTATTTTTATTACGGCCATGGACAGGGTGGACCAGAAGGTCAAAGGTCTCAAAATGGGGGCTGATGATTATATTACAAAGCCCTTTGACATTGTGGAGCTTTTGGCTCGTGTAGAAGTGGTGCTGCGGCGTTATCATAAAACCAATGATGTGATGCAGATTGGAGATCTGACGATTAATCTGCAGTCCCATACGGTGACAAGAAACGGGCAGGAAATATTGCTGACATTGAAAGAATTCGAGCTGTTGACCCTTTTTGCCCGCAACCGGAATATTGCCCTGAGCCGGGAACGGATCTATGAAAATGTATGGGAGTCGGATTTCATGGGCCAGAGCCGTACTGTGGATCTGCATGTACAGCGGCTGAAGAAAAAGCTCGGCTGGGATAAGGAGATAAAATCCGTTTATAAGGTGGGCTACCGACTGGAGGTTTAGGGTGAAATTATACTGGAAAATATTTTTGCTGACCGTATCAATGACCATGATGTTGTTTGCCGTCTTTGGCAGCAGCATGATGTATCTTTCTTTTTCCAATTCCTTTGAGTATGAGGTCGAGCAGGGATATTCTGCCCAGAGAACATGGCATCTGCTGTTTACCACCATGCATTCGTCATCGCTGGACGTACTGCTGAATCCGGACAGTATTGCTGAGATGGACCGGAATATCAGTGCTTATTTTACAGAAGATGAGTTTTCGCTCATGACAGAGGAAAATGGCGAACTTGTTTCCGGGGGCGAATATCTGTCAGAATATGAAGAGCTTCGCAAACGTATGGAAAAAGGTGAACGGGATGCGGCCTATATGGTCCGGGAAGTGAGTGGGCATCATTTACTGTTTTATCTGTCAAAAATGCAGTTAAGCGGAGAGGAATATTATGTGGGGAGCTGCAGAAATATCGATAAGCTGTACTCGGACAGAGACCGGCTTTATCAGGAATATCTGGTACTGATCATTGTGCTGACAGCAGCAGGCAGCAGCATTATTTTTATTGTGTCAAAATTATTTACAAAAGATATTGAAAAGCTGAGAAAAATGGCAAGACGGTTTGCCGGCGGAGATTATTCCGCACGCTCGCAGATCCATACGGAGGATGAGATCGGCAGTCTGTCCAGGGACATCAACCGGATGGCGGATCAGCTTGAGAAGAATATTATTGAGCTGCAGGATTCTCTCAGAAGACAGGAAGAATTCATAGCTGCCTTTTCCCATGAACTGAAGACACCGATGACGGCCATTGTCGGTTATTCGGAAATGATGCGGTCCATGAAGTTGACGGAGGAAGAGATCATTGATTATTCTACGTATATCTGCAGGCAGGGAAAAAGGCTTGAAAAGCTGTCCCATCAGATGCTGGATCTGATGGGTCTGACACCGGAGGAACTGCAGTTTGAGCGTCTTCTGATGCCGATGATTCTCAAAGAGGCTGCACAGGGCGCTTCTTTTTCACTGAAGGAAGCAGGCATTGTCTGCCGGGTGCAGGCACAGGCCGGTTATGTGGCGGGCAGCAGGGAACTGCTGGTCATGCTTTTTGGCAATCTGCTGGACAATGCGAGGAAAGCCTCCGAAAAAGGAAAAAGGATTTTTGTGAAAGGCAGCATACAGGGAACAGAATATGTGGTGACGGTACTCGATGAAGGCCGGGGCATACCTGAAAAGGATATCGGACGGGTGACAGAAGCATTTTATATGGTGGACAAATCCAGGGCCAGAAAGCAGGGGGGGTCCGGTCTTGGACTGACTCTCTGTAAGCGTATTGTGGATGCTCACCATGGACAGATGTCCATTCGCAGCCGTGAAGGTGTGGGAACCGCTGTCCATGTCAGCCTGCCTGTCGTAGGAAAGGAGGAGCAGTCGAATGAAAATAATTTTTAGAAAGATCGGCATTGTTATGATATTTATAGTCTGCTTTGCTTTGACGCTGATTCTTCCAAAGGTGGTAAACGGATTTTACGACGGTCATCTGCAGGATAATGTTTCCTATCTTGATGAGAAAGAGGAAGCTGTGCTGACGGTCAATACACAGTCCGGCTATAGTACGGCTGAAATCGTGCTGGCATTAAACACTGTGGTCAAAGAGTGCGGAGGATATGGGGAGGAATATTTTCCATTTATTTATAATACAAAGACCGGCCATACTGTGGAAACGGAAGCAGCCTGGGAAACGGAATATATGAATGGGACAAACGAACTGGAATATAATGATAACACGGAAGTGGGATTTACCGGCCAGATAAAGATGGAAGAACTGTTTACCCAGTCATCGGAGGATTTTATAAAGATTAATCCCAATGCTGTACAACGTCTGAAAAAACAGCTTCAGCAGCATGTGAAAAGCGGTCTTTATGAAAAAATACCGGATATCATCTCCCGGCAGTCAATGAATGATACGGATTACCTTTACCTGTTTTATGAAAGCTCCGATGGAGAGCAGGTTATCAGTACAATACTATGGAAAATGCGTTTTACATGCAATGAAGGGGCGCTTCTGGCTGTTGTCAATTCCTATGACTACAGCATCCTTGTTGTGCGATATTCAGATTATGAGGACGTGGATATTGGGGAGCTTGTGAAAACGGCTTACACGAAACGGGATAATTCGTCTCTAATGACGGAGGAATATGATCAGCTGGCCAGGAATTATGGCGCTTCTTATGTGGGGCATGAGATTGAATGGTCTGATACGCTCCTGGCTGAGAATGCAGATTTCTTAGGGATGGGAGAGGTCAGTTGTTATTTTTTCCTCGGTACGTTGTATTATATGCAGGAGGATGAAGAAGTCATGGTGCCGTTTATGAATATACTTCGCGCAAGTACGGCAGTTCCGGATTTCATTTATGGTCCCGTCGTCTGTCTGGATTTTCTGAATCCGTGGTCCTGACAGAATAAATGATACATATCAGATACATTCAGATGCCATTTTTGATACATTTTTCAGATATCCTCTTTACAGGATGTAAATGCTTGTAAGGAGGATATTTTTATGTGCGGAATTGTCGGATTCACAGGAAAATATGCAGATAGAAGAGAAATTGTGAAAAAAATGCAGAACAGGATCATCCACCGGGGGCCTGACGGTCAGAATTCCTATGTGGATGAAGGGGTGGCACTGGGACATGTGAGACTGAGTATTATTGATATTCAGGGCGGTATTCAGCCCATGCAGAATGAGGATGGCGGGCTGACGGTGGTTTTTAACGGAGAGATCTATAATTACCGGGAACTGCAGATGGAATTGATTGCCATGGGGCATCATTTCAGGAGCCGCTCCGACACAGAGGTGCTGCTGCATGGTTATGAGGCATGGGGAACGGAGCTTATGGATTATCTGAGAGGAATGTTTGCCTTTGTTATCTGGGACAGGAAAAAGCAGAAGTTATTTGGAGCCAGGGATTTTTTTGGTATCAAGCCGCTGTATTATACACTGATGGGCGGAGAGCTGATGTTTGCCAGTGAGATCAAGGCCTTTCTGGATCATCCGCTGTTTAAAAAGGAGTTGAATGAGGAGCGGCTGGCAGATTATATGACCTTCGGATGTGTGCCTGGAACGGAGACCATGTTCAAAAATGTATTCAAACTGGCGCCGGGCCATTATTTTGAATTTGAAAACGGTATCATGAGCATTACCCGTTATTATCAGGCAGCCTTTCATCCGGATAATGAAAAATCTTTTAATCAGATGCGGGATGAGCTGGAAGACAGGGTTCGGGATTCGATCTGTGCTCATGAAATAGCGGATGTGGAGGTGGGATGCTTCCTGTCATCGGGAGTGGATTCCTCCTATGTGGCCAGCCAGCTGGCAAAGCATCAGAAAATCAATACCTACAGTGTCGGATTTGCCAGTGAAAAATATGATGAGTCTTCAGATGCCGCCAGAATAGCAGAACATCTGCATGTGACGAACTATCGGTCAATCATCGATGCGGATGACTATTTTGAAAGTCTTCCGAAAGCACAGTACTATCTGGACGAGCCCCTGGGCAATCCCAGTGCCAACAGTCTCTGGCATTTATGTCAATTGGCAGGAGAAGATCTGAAAGTTGTGCTGTCGGGGGAAGGGGCCGATGAAATGTTCGGTGGTTACTGTGTCTATCAGGAACCGCTGGCTTTGGAAAAATATCAGAAGCTGCCGCTGTCCCTTCGGAGGAGGCTGGGAGAAACTGCGCGGAAACTGCCAGATTTTAAGGGGAGAAATTTTCTGATTCGGGGCAGTCAGACGGTGGAAGAGCGCTATATTGGCAACTCCAATGTCTATAAAGTGGGAGAGCGGGAACAATACCTTAAACATCATTATGAGGCAAGAACACCCCAGTATTATACAAAACCCTATTATGAAAAAGCATTTGCCTATGATGATATTACGAAGATGCAGTACCTGGATATTCACGGATGGATGGTGCAGGAGATACTGCTGAAAGCAGATAAAATGAGTATGGCTCATTCTCTGGAACTGCGGGTGCCTTATCTGGACAGAGAAATCTTTGATCTGGCCTGTACCATACCGACGAAATACCGGGTTAGCAAAGCGAATACAAAGCTTCTGTTTCGGGCCGCAGCAGGGAAAGAACTGGATCCGGAGATTGCGGAGCGCAGAAAAAAGGCTTTCCCGCTGCCCCTTGGCGAGTGGGTTCGTCAGAATAAATATTATGAAATGATCAGGGATGCATTTACATCGGATACAGCTTATAAATTTTTTGAAATAGATAAGCTGGTAGAACTGCTGGATAATCATCGAAGGGGAAAGCGTATGTGTCTGTCAAAGATATGGATCGTCTATTCATTTATCATCTGGTATGACCAGTTTTTCTAAATGAGAACATTTCTCAATAAGTGGAAAATAACCGGGGAAGGATGTAAAATATAAGGAAAAATAATGTGGGGAGGATTGTCAGATGAAAAATCACAAAATATGGGCATGGGCCATGGTATTTTGCCTGTTTATGACAATTTATACCGGTTACGAACACAAGTAGGAGGAATTATCATGTTGGAAATTTTAAAGAAGATCGACGCGAAAACATCGGGAATATTTGCAGCAGGTGTATTGTTTGGGACAGCGGGTATTAAAATATTATCAAGCAGGGATGCAAAAAAGGTTTACACCAATTGTACAGCAGCTGTTCTGCGTGCCAGAGAGTGTGTCATGAAAACAGCTGCAACGATTCAGGAGAATGCTGAAGATATTTATGCAGAGGCACAGCAGATCAATGAAGAAAGAGCTGCAAAGGATGAAGAAGTATATGCTGATGAACCGGAGCAGACAGAAGAAGCCGGCGAAGAGGTATGAAATTTGTAATCAGACATGAGATAGAGGGCAGGATCCGTGTTCATCTGATGCAGAAAAGAATGACGGATAAACAGGCTGATACTTTACAGTATTATCTGAAGCAGCAGGAATTTATCATATCGGCGAAGGTTCGTGAGCGTACACAGGATGTGATTATTACATATCATGGAGACAGAGCTGCAGTCATCGGTCTGCTGAAACAGTTTCATTATGAGACAGTGGATGTACCGGAGGCATATTACCAGAATTCGGGCCGTGCCATTAATCGGGAGTACGGAGACAGGCTGGTCAGTAAGGTTATCCTGCATTACGGCAACAAACTTTTTATGCCGCTTCCTGTAAGAACAGTCATTACTGTGGTGAAATCTGCCAGATATATTTATGAAGGTATTCATACACTGATGCAGGGAAAGATTGAGGTGCCGGTGCTGGATGCAACGGCCATTACGGTATCTCTGATCAGAAATGATATTGATACGGCGGGATCCGTCATGTTTCTGCTGGGAATAGGAGAGATCCTTGAGGAATGGACGCACAAGAAGTCTGTGGATGACCTGGCCAGGAGTATGTCTTTGAATATCAGCAAGGTCTGGCTTTACAATGACGGACAGGAAGTGCTTGTTCCGACATCAGAAATCAGGCCAAATGACCTGGTCTGTGTCCATATGGGCAATGTTATCCCATTTGACGGTACAGTTGTGTCAGGGGAGGCCATGGTCAATCAGGCATCCATGACGGGAGAATTCATGCCGGTGAACAAACGCATCGAGAGCTCTGTTTATGCCGGTACAGTTGTGGAGGAAGGCGAGCTGACCATCCGTGTCAGAGAAGTCAATGGTTCCAGCAAATTCGAGAAAATCGTTACCATGATCGAGGAGTCGGAGAAACTGAAATCTTCTCTGGAGAGTAAAGCAGAACATCTGGCAGACAGACTTGTACCCTATACTTTGCTCGGAACGGGACTTATCTATCTTTTCACAGGAAATGTCAATAAAGCGCTGGCAGTGCTGATGGTGGATTTCTCATGTGCTCTGAAGCTGGCCATGCCGATTTCAGTGCTTTCGGCCATCCGTGAGGCCAGTACCTATCATATTACAGTGAAAGGCGGAAGATATCTGGAAGCAATGGCAGAAGCGGATACCATTGTCTTTGATAAAACAGGTACGCTGACGAAGGCACAGCCGACGGTTATAGAGGTTATTTCATTTAACGGACAGGATCCGAATGAACTGCTTAGGATTGCAGCGTGTCTGGAAGAACATTTTCCGCATTCCATGGCCAAAGCAGTTGTGGAAGCTGCAGTGAAAAGGGGCCTTGTACACGAAGAACTGCATTCTAAAGTGGAATATATCGTCGCCCATGGCATTTCATCCAAACTGGATGACAGAAAAGTAGTCATCGGAAGCTATCATTTTGTATTTGAAGATGAAAACTGCCAGGTGCCGGAGGGGATGGAAGAATGCTTTGCAGGACTTCCGCCGGAATACTCTCATTTATATATGGCCATAGAGCATGAACTGGCGGCGGTTATCTGCATTGAAGATCCGCTGAGAGAGGAGGCGGCCTCTGTGGTGCAGGCTCTTAAAATGGCTGGCATTCATAAGGTTGTGATGATGACAGGAGACAGTGAACGGACAGCAAAGGCTATTGCAGCCAGAGTGGGTGTGGACGAATACTATTCGGAAGTATTGCCTGAGGATAAAGCTGGTTTTATTGAAAAAGAGAAGGCGGCCGGAAGAAAAGTCATCATGATCGGTGATGGCATCAATGATTCACCGGCTCTGTCGGCAGCAGATATAGGTATCGCCATCAGTGATGGTGCGGAGCTTGCAAGAGAGATCGCCGATGTTACCATCGGTGCAGAAGATCTGAATGAAATTGTCATACTGAAATCTATCAGTGACGGGCTGATGAAACGCATCCATGGAAATTACAGATTCATCGTCGGTTTCAATACCGGACTGATCGTTCTTGGAGTAGGGGGAATCATTCAGCCAACAACATCGGCCTTGCTGCATAATACTTCGACATTGGTGATTGGATTAAAGAGTATGCAGGATATTTTATAAAAAGATTCCGACTGCTCCTGATGAGTTCCCCCTGAAAACATGCTCATCAGGAGTAGCCTTTTAAAAACTCATATAGGCTGAGTAGATACATGAGTTCAAATATTTTTAAAAAAATTAAAATAATTGTTGACAATTAGAACAATTTAAGGTATTATTATTTCTGTCAGGAGAACTGATGAAAAAATGGAATCTTAGCTCAGCTGGGAGAGCATCTGCCTTACAAGCAGAGGGTCATAGGTTCGAGCCCTATAGGTTCCATTATGGCGAGATAGCTCAGTTGGCTAGAGCATGCGGTTCATACCCGCAGTGTCGAGGGTTCGAATCCCCCTCTCGCTACTTTGAATTCCGCAAACTTTAATTAAAAGCTTGCGGTTTTTTGTTGTAATTTTTCGTACTGTGCTGAGAAAGACATAGAGGCTGAACGGTTACCATTAAAATAATTTTTTTATAAAATCTTCTTGACAAATTCTGTTATTCGTAGCATAATAGATGAGTCAGCGGCGTGTGGCTCAGCTTGGTAGAGCGCTACGTTCGGGACGTAGAGGTCGCAGGTTCGAATCCTGTCACGCCGACTCCTTGGCAGGGGCAGCCGGAAACCAGAGTTATTGATGGTTTCCGGTTTCTTTTTTTTATTTATTCTTTTTGTTTACTTTCTGTTTTCAAACAATTCTGTTTAGTTTAGATCTGTATGATTTCCCTGTTACACATGAAAACCCCTTTTTTACTACATTGCAATAGCAGTTCGATTGAAATAGAACAAGGAATATGATATACTGAGAAAGTCAAAAGATAAATCATAGAATGTACATTCAGATAAAAATAATGAAGAAGGTGGACGAATCAGAAGGGATGGATGTAAAGTATGACAGAAATGACAGAAAGGGAGATGCTTCAGGCACTCTTTGTCGGAATGAATGAGATGAAGGCAGACATCAAAGAGCTGAAGACAGATGTAGCAGAGCTGAAGACAGATGTAGCAGAGCTGAAGGCGGACGTGGCAGAACTGAAAACAGATGTGGCACAGCTGAAGGCGGATGTCAGGGAACTTCAGGAAGAGATGATTGAAGTGAAGGCAGACATCAGAGAGCTGAAGACGGACGTAGCAGAGCTGAAGACGGACGTAGCACAGCTGAAGGCGGATGTCAGGGAACTTCAGGAAGAGATGATTGAAGTGAAGGCAGACATCGGAGAACTGAAGGCGGACGTAGCAGAACTGAAAACAGATGTGGCACAGCTGAAGACGGATGTCAGGGAACTTCAGGAAGAGATGACGGAAGTAAAAGCAGATGTTTCGAATATGCAGTATATAATTGAAGAAGAGCTCAGAAGAAATATCCAGATCATTGCGGAAGGACATGGAGATCTTTATCGCAATTTGCAGAAGGCGATGAAGGTCAGCACGCAGCGTGAAATGTTTCTTGTAAGGCTGAATGTTCTTGAGACAGAAGTCAGAAAACTTAAGAACAGCAGGAAACGGGACATTCGCAGAATAAAAGATTACTTCTTTTAAATAAAATAAAAAGAATAGGAATCCGGTTCACAATTTTTATCAGGACAAGCCGGATTCCTTTTTAAGTATACTAATCAAAGAGACGGAAGTGATACAGATTGAAGCAGGGAATGAGGGGACTGGTGATGGGATTCGGATCAGATTTTCGGTTAAAAAATACAGGAGAAAGAGAACAGGCTATTCTGGTGGTAAGTTTTGGTACAAGCTATAATGAAAGCCGCAAGAAAAATATTGATGCTATTGAACGAACCATCGCAGAAGAATTCCCGGAATATGATATATATCGTGCTTTTACAAGCCGAATGATTATTAATAAATTAAAGAAACGGGATGGCCTTGAAATTGACCGTGTCAATATGGCATTGGACAGAGCAATTGACCATGGCGTAAGGAAAATGATAGTGCAGCCGACGCATCTGATGAATGGCTATGAATATATGAAGCTTGTGGATGTTTTGCAAGACTATGAGAATCGATTTGAAAAGATGATGCTGGGGGCTCCGCTTCTGACCGATGACAGAGATTTTGATGCTGTCATTCAGGCGATTACAGCGGCAACGGCCGCCTTTGATGACGGAGAGACAGCTATCTGTCTGATGGGACATGGGACGGAGGCTGTGTCTAATCGCATATATATGGAACTCCAGGAAAAACTAATGAAAGCCGGCTATGAGAATTATTATATTGGTACTGTGGAAGAAGGACCTTTGGTAGAGGAGCTGATTCATGCAATTAATAAAAAAGGAATATATCAAAGAGTTGTTCTGGAGCCGCTGATGGTTGTTGCCGGAGATCATGCCCATCATGATATGGGTGGAGATAGTGAAGAGTCATGGAAAAAACGTTTTGAGTCTGCTGGATATAAAGTGGAATGCCTGTTTCGGGGGCTTGGCGAGATTCCGGAGATTCGGGATATTTACGTTGATCATGTCAGAAATGCAGCTGAGATGTAAGAAAGGTCTTTTTTCGGCGCTCTTGAAATTGTAAAAAGTGTATGATATGATAATTAGCAGATTTATATCAGATGTGAGATGACTCGCGCCTCCCGGGGCGGCGGGTAAGAAATTGGTATCAGTGGAGGCTATTATCATGACAAAGGTTGATATTGTAAGAACTGAGATGGTCAAGGCCATGAAAGCTGGAGAAAAGGAACGGAAAAATGCACTGTCAATGCTTTTGAGTTCGCTGAAGAATGCGACGATCGATAAAAGAAGCGATCTGACTGAAGAAGAGGCAGATGTTGTGATCCGTAAGGAGATCAAACAGACCCAGGAAACACTGGATACAACACCGGCTGACAGGACAGATATTATTGATGAGTGCAGATTCAGAATTGCAGTATATGAGGAATTTGTGCCGAAGATGATGGATGAGGAAGCTATTGAGGCTGTCATCAGGGAGACATTGGCAGAGCTTGGCATCGAGACACCGACAGCCCGTGACAAGGGTAAGATCATGAAGGTATTGATGCCGAAGGTGAAGGGCAAGGCAGACGGCAAGCTGGTGAATCAGTTATTATCCGGTATGTTTGCATAATATCAGTTTGCTGAAAATGGAATCAGGACAGCGTATGAACCGCGGGTAAGTTTTTCATAGGGAGGAAGAGGGGGCAACCCTTTATTTCCCATGCTGACTTCCGGCGGTTTTTCTGTAGATTCTGCAGTTTGTAAAAGCTGTTCTATGTGAAAGGAGAAGACGGAATGAGAATCGGAATGGGCTATGATGTTCATCGCCTGGTGCCGGATCGGGATCTGATACTGGGTGGTGTTAAGATACCTTATGAGCTGGGACTGCTGGGGCATTCTGATGCGGATGTGATGCTGCATGCGGTCATGGATGCACTGCTGGGAGCGGCGGCTCTGGGAGATATAGGGAAACATTTTCCGGATACGGATCCGGCATATAAGGGTATATCCAGTATCCGGCTGCTGGAGCATGTTGGGAAACTGATTGAAGATAAAGGTTATATAATAGGTAATATTGATGCGACGATTATTGCCCAGCGGCCGAAAATGGCGCCGCATATCGGGCAGATGCGCAAAAATATGGCGAAAGCTCTGAATATATCAGAAGATAAAATAAATGTGAAAGCCACAACGGAGGAAGGTCTTGGTTTTACGGGAGAAGGACTTGGTATCTCCTCTCAGGCAATCTGTCTGCTGGAGGAGATCGGCAATTTTGCCGGGAATGATGTGATGTATGAGGAATCAATGACTCCGGATCGCTGTGCCTTCTGTGGCGGCTGCAGAAAGGAATAAATCTATGAATTTTGATACATTTATCAAGAAGGAACTGGAACCACAGGATTATCACACATTACTTCCTTATTTTAAACTGCGGTATTCTCATACCTGTGAGAATATTCTGGTCAGCAATTTCATGTGGAAGGATTATTATCATACCCGTTATATCAGGGATGAGCATGGTTTGATTTGGATCCTGGATGTGGATGGAAAGCCGGGAACAATGGTGCCGCTATGTACTCCGGAAGATCTGAAGCATTATTTTGAAGTGGCGCAGACTTATTTTAATGAATGTCTTGGTACAAAGATGGTGCTTTATCTGGCAGATAAAGAAGCCGTGGACATACTGGATCTTGATCCGGAGAAGTATGAGGTGACGGCGGATCGGAGATATTTTGATTATATCTATGATGCACAGAAGCTGATGACCTTCAGCGGCAAAGCCTATCATAAGAAGAAAAATCATATCAATGCGTTCAAAAAAGCCTATGAAGGCCGGTATGAGTACAAGAGTCTTGCCTGTGGATGCCGTCATCCGGAGATCATGGAGTTTTTAAGGCGTTGGGAGACGGAACGGAATATTGAAGATGATTACCATAGAGTAGATTACGAACTGAATGGCATTGACTATCTGCTGACGAATTGCTTCTATCTGGATTATAAGATGGGCGGCATTTATATTGACGGGAAGCTGGAGGCCTTCAGTCTTGGTGTATACGGGAAGGCTGAGCGGATGGCGGTGATCCATGTGGAAAAGGCCAATCCGGACATTCGGGGATTGTATCCATTTATATGCCAGCAGTTTTTGCTTCATGAATTCCCGGATGCATTGCTGGTAAACAGAGAAGACGATATGGGTCTTGAAGGCCTGCGCAAGTCAAAGCTTTCCTACAATCCGATTTATCTGGAAGAAAAATATGAAATCAGACAAAAATAATATAACAATCCGATATGCACAGCCTTCTGACCGTGAAGAATTGTATCATCTCTGGCAGGCATGCTTCCATGATTCGGATAGATTTACGGATTATTATTTTGATTATTATTTCCGGGAAAACAGAGTACTGATGCTGGAGGATTCAGCCAGGCTTCAGGCCATGCTCCATCTGAACCCCTACAGGCTGATGACTGCCGGAAAGCCGGTGGATACCTTCTATATAGTGGGGGTAGCGACGGATGAACAGTACAGACATCGCGGTGCCATGACAAGGCTGCTGCAGACAGTGTTTGAGGATATCCGTCATGACAATGTGCCCTTTGTCTATCTGATGCCTGCCGATGAGGCCATTTACAGGCCATTTCAGTTTGCGTATATTTATGACCAGCAGGTGGAGAGATTTGACTGGACATCAGAGTCCGTCGGCATAGATGGGACTATGTCAGAGATTAAAATTAAAAAGCATAAAAAGCTGGTGAGGGCAGCCGGTATGGATGAGGAAGACTGGATTGTATGCCGTCCTGTGACCACAATAGAGGAAAGACAGGCACTGGCCGACAGAGTCAATGAATATTTGAGCCATCATTACGATGTTTATTCAACCCGTGATGCGCATTACTATGAGCGGCTCCAGATGGAGAATCAGGCAGACGGCGGGGATCTGATGATGCTGTACTCGCAGGAACAGTGGACAGGCGCCCTGTCCTATGCCCGGGAAAATGCCGTTGAGGTACGGGAAATCATCTGCAGACCGGAGCAGCGCCGTCAGGTGATCCAATGGATGAAACAACATTTCCGGAACATAAAAGGTGAAATCCTGCCATTGATGCCGGAGGGATTTCTGACAGAACAGAATCAGGCAGATGCTGCTGTTAAAAGCTATATGCGTCCTGTCATTATGGGAAGAATCATTCATCTTGAGCAGTGGATGCGGCTTTTTGAGACATGTCCTACAGATTTTTCGCTGCGTACGGAAATACGGGATGCCTGGATAGAGGAAAACAATGGTACCTGGCTGTGGCAATCCCGGAATGGACAGCAGGTGATATTTGAAAGAACAGATCAGCAGCCGGATCTCTGCCTGGATATCGATACTTTGATGCAGTGGATGACAGGGTATTGCCCGATTGGCGAGCTGGAAGCGGCCGGGAAAGCAGTAATAAAGACGGACTGCCGTGATGTACTTCAAAAAATACCTGTACTTCAAAAAATACTTATCAATGAGATCGTATAGCGGTGATAAATATATTGACAAACCAGGTATTTTTGCATAGACTAAAATCTGAAAATGCGTATAAGTGGAGGAAGCCATGAAAATATTTAATACATTAACAAGAAAAAAAGATGAGTTTGTTCCTATTGAAGAAGGCAAAGTCAGAATGTATGTCTGCGGTCCGACGGTATACAATTACATCCATATCGGCAATGCCCGTCCGATGATCGTATTCGACACGGTCCGCCGTTACTTTGAATATAAGGGTTATGATGTCAATTATGTATCCAACTTTACGGATGTGGATGATAAGATCATCAAAAAAGCCATCGAGGAAGGTGTGGATGCTTCTGTCATTTCCGAACGTTATATCAAGGAAGCTCAGACTGATATGGAAGGTATGAATGTCAAGGAAGCGACTTATCATCCGAAAGCAACGGAAGAAATCGACGGCATGATCGAGATGATCCAGACTCTGATCGACAAAGGACATGCCTACGCTGTAGATGGTACAGTTTATTTCCGCACCCGTTCCTTCAATGATTACGGCAAACTTTCCAAGAAGAATATTGATGATCTTGAAGCCGGACACAGAGAGATCAAGGTCAGCGGCGAAGACGGCAAGGAAGATCCGCTGGATTTCGTTCTCTGGAAACCGAAGAAGGAGGGCGAACCATCTTGGCCGTCTCCTTGGGGTGACGGACGCCCGGGCTGGCATATTGAATGCTCCGTTATGTCCAGAAAATATCTGGGAGAACAGATCGATATCCATGCCGGCGGTGAGGACCTGATCTTCCCGCATCATGAAAATGAGATCGCTCAGAGTGAGGCATGCAACGACAAAGAATTTGCCCATTACTGGATGCACAATGGATTCCTTAATATCAATAATGTCAAGATGTCCAAGTCCCTTGGCAATTTCTTTACTGTCCGTGAGATCAGTGAGAAATATGATCTGCAGGTACTGCGTTTCTTTATGCTCAGTGCTCATTACAGAAGCCCGCTGAACTTCAGCGCCGAACTGATGGAGGCGTCAAAAAATGGACTGGAGCGTATCCTGACAGCTGTTGAACGTCTGAGAACACTGAATCTTCAGGGTGAAGCAATGAACGACACTGAGAAGGAACAGATGAAGGTCATTGATGAATTGGTGGCAAAATACGAGGCGGCTATGGAAGATGATTTCAACACGGCAGATGCTGTTTCAGCTGTTTTTGAACTCGTAAAAGCAGCCAATATCAATGTTACGGAAGACTCTACTGCTGCCTTCAGAGATAAGATTCTGTCCACAATCGTTACACTCTGTGATGTACTGGGTATCAAGACAGAGAAGAAGGAAGAGTTGCTGGATGATGAGATCCAGGCCCTGATCGACGAACGTCAGGCAGCAAGAAAGGCAAAGAATTTTGCCCGTGCTGATGAGATCCGTAATGAACTTCAGGCAAAAGGAATCATTTTGAAGGATACAAGAGAAGGTGTCAAATGGAGCAGAGCTTAGAAACCTTCGCTGAAGCTTTCCGCCAGATGTACCATCTGGAGAAGCCTGATGTGCGGGAATATTCTGCTCTGACCCTGGCTTATATCGGTGATGCTGTATATGAAATAGTGATCCGTACCTATATTGTGGAGAAGGGCAATGCGCCGGTGGACAAGCTCCACAAAAGAGCCAGCCAGCTGGTAAAGGCGGAGACTCAGGCAAGATTAATTATGGCTATAGAGGAGCAGCTGACAGAGGAAGAGCATGCTGTCTACAAGCGTGGACGGAATGCCAAGTCCTATACCATGGCAAAAAATGCCACCATGTCGGATTACAGGAAAGCGACAGGTTGCGAAGCATTGATGGGATATCTGTATCTGAATGGCCGTATCGGCCGGTTGACAGAGCTGATTCACACAGGGCTTACAGCATTGTCACTGATAGAATAGATGGATGAGAGAGGTTAATATGGGATATACAGAATTTAAAATCGAGGGCAGGAATCCGGTCATAGAAGCTTATCGCTCCGGCAGGACCATCGACAAATTATTCGTGCTGGACGGATGTCAGGATGGACCGGTTAAAACCATCACAAGAGAGGCCCGCAAACAGCATACGATCATTAATTATGTGACGAAGGAACGGCTGGATCAGCTTTCAGAGACTCATCATCATCAGGGTGTTATTGCTATTGCGGCAGCCTACGATTATGCATCGGTGGATGATATTCTGGCAAAAGCCCGTGAGAAGGGAGAATCGCCTTTCATCTTTCTGCTGGATGGCATTGAGGATCCACATAATCTGGGTGCCATTATCAGAACAGCCAATCTGGCCGGAGCCCATGGCGTCATTATCCCAAAGCACCGTGCAGTGGGACTGACAGCAACGGTGGCAAAAACATCAGCCGGAGCTTTGAACTTTACACCGGTGGCCAAGGTCACCAATCTTGGAACGACCATGGACGAACTGAAGAAGGAAGGATTGTGGTTCGTATGTGCCGACATGAAGGGTGAAGTTATGTACCGCCAGAATCTGACAGGACCGATAGGTCTGGTCATCGGCAATGAGGGAGAAGGCGTCAGCCGCCTGATCCGTGAAAAATGCGATTTCACCGCATCGATTCCAATGAAGGGGGATATAGACTCCCTCAACGCATCCGTTGCGGCAGGCGTATTGGCTTATGAAATCGTCAGACAGAGAATAATGAAATAATCCTTTCTTTTGTTTGAATATTTTGCAACAATTGTATATTCCACTCAAACACGTCAATTATCCTATTGTTTGAATTGGAATATACAATTTTTTGCTTTATATTCAAACGCAGAAAGAATTATAATATTTGCTAACTATTCTCCGCCGGGACCATCACGGCGGGGCACTTCATCCGGAATGACATCCGTTGTTTTCGGCAGGTCGATTTCAGGAATATTGTCATCATCGTAATCATTTTTAGTACGGTTTTGATCCGTATTTTTCTGTTTCATATGTCTGCACTCCTTTCCATGGCAGTTTGTGCAGATGGGCAGAAAATATACATGAGATAATGATAATAACAATGAACCAGATAAAATGAAACAGCATATATTGAAACAGGCAGATCATTCAAAGGGATGGACGATCATGGATCAGGTGATGAATTATGTGAAGCCGGAACTCATTGTAGTGGCGGTTGTGCTGTATTTTATCGGAATAGGTCTGAAGCAGACTCAAACAGTGAAGGATAAATATATTCCATTGATTCTTGGAATATTGGGAATTGCCATCTGTTCAATCTACGTATTTGCTGTCTGCAGCTGTGGCTCAGCGCAGGACATTGCCATGGCAGTCTTTACGGCCATAACCCAGGGAATACTGGTGGCTGGCCTGAGTACCTATGTCAATCAACTGATCAAACAGAAAAATAAGGATGGGTAATTATCATCAATTATTGTTTTACAATAATTCTACTTGACAATCTGTCCGGGGATATGTTATATTAATCCTCGGACAATTGAATAATATTAATTGTTTGCTGATGTGGCTCAGAGGTAGAGCACTTCCTTGGTAAGGAAGGGGTCACGGGTTCAATTCCCGTCATCAGCTTTTTTT
>JBJEJD010000062.1:0-19354 GCA_051877705.1 Coprococcus sp.
CCTTTTTTTAACGATTTTACGTTTTGAACAAAACATATATTTGTCTTTTTCCTCAAGATATCCACCAAAATTTATCCAAATCACCGGTGGATAACGTGGATAACTCTGTGTATAAGTCCAAAATTAAGGTTTTCAGGCATTTTTTCCGGTGGATAACTTGGTGATAACTTTTTCGCTTTCCACGGTTTCCTCTATCATGTTCGACATCTTTTTGCATAATTATTGTGCATTTTTAACAATTCGACATTTATTACACAATTATATGCCATATGGCGGAAGTTTATTCAAATATCCTTATCAAACAATATACAACAAAAACCGCATATCCACAGGATCACTTCCTGAAGATATGCGGTTCCTCATATTATGTATTCAATTAGATAATGCGTCGTGCACACATTGGTGATCTGTAATACAGATTAGAAATGATGATTCCCGTGGAAGGTGTACTCGCATGAATGACCTGGCCGCCGCCTATATACAAAGCTACATGGCCAACGCCTGTCTCATCACCATAGAATACCAGATCACCCGGCTGAAGTTCACTGATTGCCACAGAAGTACCCACTGTAGCCTGAATGCTTGCACGTCTCGGTATAGAATAACCAAAGTGCAGATATACCTGCTGTGTAAATCCGGAGCAGTCAACGCCATCTGTCAAACTGTTGCCGCCGTATACATAAGGGTTGCCCTCAAACTGAACTGCGTAATCTGCAATCTGCTGTCCCAATGAAGAATTGGAAGAAGAAGCAGTTGTGGAAGAACCGGTTGTTACGGACGGTTTTGTTGTTGTCAGGTAATCACTCTTGATATAGCCTGTCTTGCCGCTGAATTCCACACGGCTCCAGCCATTGCTTAATTTACCGGTACGTGTAATGCTGCTTCCTGCTGCCAGAGAACCTATCTTCTCTGAATCCGCTGATGCTTTTGCACGGATATTCACACCATCTGTAGCATATACCGTTTCATTAACCGCTTCAATTGTATCACCTGAAGAAGAACTGCTGCTCTGATTCTGTGGCTTCGTCGTCGTCAGATAATCACTCTTAATATAGCCTGTCTTACCGTTATAATCAACCTTACTCCAGCCATTGTTGTTGGATGTTCTTGTGATACTGCTGCCTGCAGTCAGTGTTCCAAGAATCTCAGAATCCACTGATGCCTTTGCACGGATGTTTACTCCTGCTGTCGCATATACTGTTTCCTTCACTTCCTCAGCCGTTGACGAATTATCAATCTGAGGTTTTGTCGTCGACAGGTATTCACTCTTGATATAGCCTGTCTTGCCGTTATAATCAACCTTACTCCAGCCGTCGCTGTCAGATGTTCTTGTAATACTGTAGCCGACAATCAGCGTTCCGATAATATCCGAATCTGCTGATGCTTTCGCACGGATATTCACTCCTGCTGTCGCATATACTGTCTCTTCAGTCTCCTCCGGCTCTGCTGCAGCAGGCTCCGCATTAGTCAGATATTCGCTCTTAATATAGCCTTCCGTGCCATTATAATCAACACGGCTCCAGCCATTATCACAGATACCGGTACGAGTAATACTGTCACTTCCAACCAGAACCCCCAGTCTCTCAGCATCTGCAGAGGCATTAGCACGAATACTTACGGAATATGTAGCCCAGACTGTCTCGTTAACATCTGCTATTGAAACGGATGTTTCTGTCTCTGTACTTCCCGTCTCAGAAGTTTCGGATTCTTCCTCAGACTTCTTCGCTTCGTCCTCAACAGAAACAGCTTCCTCATACTTGACATCCAGAATAACTGAATCTGCCGGAATAAAACCAGTCTTATCACCGATCTTCACCTGCATCCACAAACCATCCTCAGATGAACCAAGTACCGTCAGTTCCTGATCCCATAAAACTGTGGCAACAATTTTAGAATCAGCTGAAGCTTCTTCATATAAAAACATCTTCTCATTCTGAGATTTCGCTACAAGTGCCGAAACATCATTTTCTGCGGCATAAGCCTCCGCGTCAGTACCCGTCAGCAAATATTTTATCTCTACATAACCTTCACAGTCACCGGATAAAATGTGAGCCCAGCCATCATTGACTTCCTGAATCTCACAACCGGAACCTGTATAAAGCTTACCAACAACTTCTCCTTCCTGATCAGGCGTTGTACGAATCTCAAGGAAATCCTCCGTAACAGCAATTCCCTTCTTTGCGTAAGGAGACCGCTGATCCTGCTCAACCGTCGTAATAATCTGCGCTTCAAGATCCAGGCCGCCTACAAAAGTACTATCCGTACTGACAACAGACATACCTGCATCTGTATTCACATAAACAGGAGCAGCCATTACAGGCAGCGTACAAGCTGAAAAAACAAGAGCTGTGGTAATACCAAACACAGCTCTCTTACATTTATGATTCACCATTGGCATACCTCTTTCCTGTATTATTGTATTCTATTACAATTTCTCAATCAAATATTAATAAAGAATTGTAATTATTACATTATTGTTACAAAAGAATTATACCAATGATATCTGTTCTTGTCAACCAACTTTGTAAAAAAATAATATGCATGGCTGAATTATATTAAACGAATCTTCCCATCCTGAATATTGATTTTCTTCTGCTTTAACAACCGTCCCACAGCCCGCTTAAAAGCGGCTTTGCTGATGCCAAGCTCCCTTTCAATCACTTCCGGACTGGCTTTTTCTGTAAATGGCAGCACGCCATCATAGCTTTCCAGCAATGCCAGTATCTTCTCTCCATCCTGATCCATCTGCACACTGATGGATTCAGATAATGTCAGCTCCAGCTTACCATCTTCTCTAACCTTTACGACTCTGGCTTCTACAGAATCTCCAATCTTCAGATTACTGTGAAAGTCCTTTGCCGGCACTAAACCGTGATATCTGCCATCCACTGCCACAAAAGCACCATAATGTTCATTAATCTGATAGATCGTTCCGCTTACATGATCATTCTTCTGATATGAACAGTCTGTTTTCAGATATTCATACACCTTCATGGTTGCACATAAACGATGGCTTTTATCAATATAAAGAGCTACCAGACACTGCTGCCCTTTTACCGGACGGAAAGTCTGCTCTTTGAATGGCAGGAAAAGATCTTTCTCTAATCCCCAGTCCAGAAATGCACCAATCTTTCCTACTTCTTTTACCTCAAGATATGCAGTCTGCCCACACATCAGCTTTGGTTCCAGCGTAGTCGCAATCAATCTGTCTTTGGAATCCCGATAAACAAATACCTCAATAGAATCTCCCGCACCGGCACCTTCCGGAACATATTTTGACGGCAGAAGCACATCCCCATCCTCGCCTTCACATCCGAGATATACACCAAAATTTTTAATTCTCTTAATAATTAAACTCTGTTTTCTTCCTAATTCAATCATTTCTTTCTCCATCCAGTTCCTTGAACTCAACGACTGCATAAGCCTTCTTCTTTTCATCAGCCAATAAAATTTTTATCATCTTATTATCCTGATATAAATAAGGATATAGTCTGTCTCTCAATACAGCGGCTTTTTTATATTCAACTCTCACCTGATGAATATGAAAATCCTCCGGCACATATTCCAGTGCCGCCCGAATATACTGTGCATTATTCATATGCTGGTTTGTATCAATAAATGCCCGTGGCACCCGGATCGGCTCCAGTGCTTCCTGCACTTCCCGAAATGTAATCTTTCTCGGCGCATATAACATATCTGCCTTCTCCGTTATAGGATAATGTTTTACAATCTGATCCGTAATTTTTATGGGATGTCCCGTTTCCGTATTCACCATTATCCACTGAGAATTGGCCACAGCCAGCCGTCGCCCCTGCTCATCCCGCAGCATAAAATTTCTATATCCAAATGCCGCATCAAAACCATATGGCCATGTACTAACGGTAAGCTCCTGGCCATATTCCGGATACTTTTCAACTACAATCTGCCAGGAAGCAAGAAGCCAGGCCAAATGATTTTCTGCCAGATACTCCAGGCCCACCCCCAACGTTTCCGACTGAAAAACGCTGCAGTCCTGAAAATATTCTGCGATCCGGGCAATATCTGCATAGCCGTTCATTGAAATCTCACTGTAAGTCACTCTTCTGCCGTGGGTATACATCATCTACCTCCCCTTTATGAAATCGTGTACAGAACCATATCTCTAAGTACAATACCAGGATAAAACAAAACAGACATCTTACCTCAGCAAGATGTCTGCCTAAAAGCTGGGCTAGAAGGACTCGAACCTTCAAATGCAGGAGTCAGAATCCTGTGCCTTGCCAATTTGGCGATAGCCCAATGTCTCTCAACAAAAAGCATTATATACTATCCCTCAAAAAAGGTCAAGTACTTTTTTGAAATTTTTTAAATATTTTTATTTGTTCCAAAAAAATACATAAAATAAACTATTTTCTTATTTAGCCTTGCTCGTCGCAGGCCGTCGGCTTCGCCTTCTTCCGCTGCTTCGCAGCTTCTCCTGCGGCTTTCGGCTAAATAGTGACCTAATACTCCACCTCCTGAAGGAAGAGGCCCTGGGCCGGTGCTGTCACACCGGCCTGGGTTCTATCTTTACTTTCCAGAATCCGTACCATATCCTCCGGCTGACGTTCTCCTTTACCGACCTCAATGAGTGTTCCCACAATGATTCTTACCATATTATAAAGGAAACCGTTGCCATATACCATGATCTGCAATTCTCTTGTGTCAGCATAAATATCTATATCGTAGATTTCCCTGACTGAAGATTTATTCATACGTTTATTAGAGCAAAACGCTTTAAAGTCATGTTCACCAGTCAAATATTTTGCAGCCTTTTTCATTGCTGTAATATCCAGTTTATCAAAACAGTAGTAGGTGTATTTTCTGTCAAAAACACAAGGTACATCGCCAATGGCAATACGATACAGATATTTTTTTGCTTTTGCATTGTATCGGCTGTGAAAACGCTCCGGCACATCATCCACACGGGTTACAGCAATATCTCTCGGCAGATAGCGATTCAGATAATATTTAATTTCCCAGCATTTCATCTGGCAGTCTGTATGGAAATTGGCCACCTGCTCATAAGCATGAACTCCTGCATCTGTTCTTCCGGCACCGATGAGTTCCACGTTTTCACCCGTCATCTTGCCCAAAACCTCTTCCAGTTTACCCTGAATAGTAACACCACTGCCCTTGCCAAGGCGCTGCCATCCTTCATACCTGCTGCCGTCATACTCAATCAGCAGCCGAATATTTCTTTCCATATTCAATCCTTTCACAGCGAACCAGATGAGGATGTCCTGCGGATCCTATATCCATAAGATCCATTGTATCTTTCAGACATTTTTCTCCTCGATAACGACATCTTCGATAGAACGGACAACCGCCCTGCTGCTCACCGGTTGTAGACAGTACCTCATTGACGGCCACACTGTCTGTCATTTTCTTTTCCTCATCTGTCAATATACAGTCAAACAACATCTTCGTATATGGGTGGCACGGATGATTATACAGTTCTTCCACATCTGCCATCTCCACGATCTGACCCAGATACATAACAATCACACGATGACACATATGACGCACAATATTCAGATCGTGTGAAATAAACATATATGTCAATTTCTTCTCGTCGTGCAATTTGATCAGCAGACTCAATATCTGAGACTGCACCGTTACATCCAGAGCAGACACAGGTTCATCAGCAATAATCAGTTTCTCACCTCTCATTAATGCCAGACCTATACTGATTCTCTGTCTCTGACCACCGCTCAGCTCTCTGGCATAACGATTGGCATAAGAAGCATCCAGACCGATATCGTCCAGCATCTGAAGCACCAGTTCTCTTCTCTTCTGTTTATCCTTCATCCCTTTAAGTTTCAGCGGTTCCTCCATGATCCAGCCAATCTTCCTTGCCGGGTTCAGAGAACTGAAAGGATCCTGAAAGACCATCTGTGGTTTCAGCCCATCCATCTCAATGATACCATCATATTCCTTATTCAAACCGACGATAGTTTTTGCCAGAGTAGATTTGCCACATCCGCTTTCGCCCACAACACCAAGAATCTCTCCGTCATACAGGTCAAAACTCATATTATGAACAACATGTTTGCGTTCTTTTTTATCAGAAAAAAACCGTTTACTTTCATTATAATAAACATTCAGATCCGATACATGCAGCAGCACATTGGAACTTACCTGTTTACTAACTTCATCCGGCATCGAAGCAACCAGTTTTTTGGTATACTCATGCTTCGGATGGCGAAGCACCTGATATACATCGCCAGATTCAACAACGATTCCCTGATACATGACAACTACACGCTGACAGACTTCCTTGATAACATTCAGATCATGAGAAATAAACAGGATAGAGCTGCCTGTAACCTTATGAATTTTCTTCAGCAGATTTAATATCTGAGCCTGTACCGTCACGTCCAATGCAGTAGTTGGTTCATCCGCGATAATCAGATCCGGATTATTGATAATAGCCATGGCTATCATGACACGCTGACGCATACCGCCTGATAACTGATGCGGATACTTGTCAGCAAGTCCTTCCGGATCCATCAGCCCTACACTGTCAAGTACTTCGATAACCTTTTTATGAATTGTATCTTTATCCAGATCCGTATGAAGTTTCAGACTTTCTCCCACCTGGGCACCGATTTTCATAACCGGGTTCAAAGATGTCATCGGCTCCTGGAAAATCATAGCCATATTTTTCCCCTGAATCTTCCTTCTCTCTTCTCTGCTCATGGTCAGCAGTTCCTGCCCATTCAGCTGAATAGATCCTTCCAGAACTCTGGCCTCTTCACTGAGAAGTCCCATGACAGCCAGGGAAGTCATAGATTTACCGGAACCGGATTCACCAACGATTCCCACAATCTCCCCTTTATTGATATTCAGATTCACATGATCCACAACTGTATGCATGCCGTCCTTCTCCGGGAAGGCGATGGTCAAATTCTCAATTCTTAATAAATTCTCCATGTGACTCCTCCTAATTCCTGATAGCTCTAAGGCCTTCACTGATCAGACTGAAACCAAGTATGATCAACACGATCACAATACCCGGCCATATAGCATACCATGGTGCATTAAAAATATAAGCCTGCGCTTCCGACAGCATACGTCCAAGGCTTGGATCCGGAGGCTGAACACCCAGACCCAGATAGCTCATACTGGCTTCAGCCAATACAGCATTATTAAAACCGATGGCCGCCGCTGTCAAAAGGCTTACAACTGTGTTCGGCAGAATATGAACAAAAATAATTCTTATATTTCCTGCTCCCATCACCTTTGCACTTTTGACAAATTCCTGAGATTTGTATCGTATAACCTCACTTCGGACAATACGGGCAAAACTCGGTATAAACATAACACCTAACGCCAGAATTATTTTATATTTACCAGTACCTATAAAACTAATAAAAATCAATACAAGCAGTACACTTGGAAATGAAAGAAGCACATCGTTGATACGCATTACAATTTCATCCAGAAGACCGCCATAAAATCCTGTCAGAGAACCGATAATGATACCAAAAAAAGCACCGATAGCAACTGTACAAACAGCAACAAAGAAAGTTGTCCCGCATCCATTCATGATACGGCTGAACACATCACGTCCAAAATTATCTGTTCCCATAATATGTGACAGGCTCGGCGGCTGATTCTTCAGCATACTGTTCATACCGGTAATATCATAAGGAGTCCAAAACTGTCCAATGATTGTTATGATCAATATGACAATAGTAATGACCAGTCCGATAATCAGACTGTAATTATGTTTCTTCATAGTACATTCTCCTACGCCGTTCTTATTCTTGGATCTGCAAGCTGATACAGCACATCAACAAGGAAGTTAATAATAACCACAATAGATGTAATATAAAGGACTGCTGCCTGCACCACCGGATAATCACGGGTCGAAATAGATGTGATCAACAATCTTCCCATACCCGGAATACTGAATACCTGCTCGATAACCAGACTCCCTGCCAGAATCTCAGCAACGACCATAGCCACAAATGTAATGACCGGTATCAATGCATTCCTCAAAACATGTCCATACAGTACCTGATTGACAGAATTGCCTTTACTGTATGCAGTCTTTACATAATCCTTCTTCATTTCTCCCAGGACGGAATTACGTAGATATTTTACAACCATAGCAATCTTAGGCAGTGCCACCGCCACCGCCGGCAGGACCAGATAGCCTACACATCCCCAGAAGTCCACGTCCATACCCACATATCCTCCCGGCTGAAATACTTTAAAAATCAGACCGAATATATAAGTCAGGATAATTCCCAGGAAAAAAGACGGGATTGCCATCGTAATCTGAGTAATCTGGGTAATGACCACATCCAGCCATTTTCCTGAAAACCTTGCACATAACATACCAAGTGGTATGGAAACAACTATAATAATAATAAATGACATCACTGCCAGAAGAACTGTCACTGGTAATCTTGTCTGCAGTAATTGTGCCACTGTCATCGTTTCATACTTGTAGGATTGACCAAAATCGCCATGTAATGCATTTCCAAGCCAACGGACATATCGGACTGTTACCGGGTCGTCCAGACCATATTCGGCCCGAAGCCTCTCAACGGCTTCGGGAGATGCATCCACTCCCAGTTTGGAAAGGGCTGCATCTCCCGGAATTACACTAAAAGCGGTAAAGGTCAATAAAGAAATAAATAACAATGTGATAATGAGAGTAATTATTTTTTTAATAAAATATTTCATTATGACCTCCGCATGGAAATTAAATTATTCTGCTACCTGGACTAATGATAAGTCAATAGCTGATACAGGATAGGTTGTATAACCTGTATACTTCTTGTTCATAGCAATGAAGTCTGCAGGGTCTTCAATAAATACAGAAGCTGCTTTATCTGTAATCATCTTCTGGAGCTGGCCATAAAGTTCATACTTCTCGTCATGGTCAACTGTAGCTATTGCCTGCTCATAAATACTGTCGTATTCCGCATCACTGAAGTTCGTAAAGTCGTTGGATGATGTTGAATAGTAACGCTTGTACCATGTGGCTGGTGAAAGTGAACTGATATCAAAACCGATGATCGTTGACTGGTAATCACGTCCCTGATATACATCAGACAGCCATGTACTCCACTCAACCAGATTCAGTTTCACAGTAATACCTGCTGCGCCCAGCTGCTCAGCGATAATCTCTGCTGTATTCACATGCTGTGTATAGCTGCTCGGTACAGTGATCTCAAGTTCAAATCCATCCGGGTAACCTGCCTCTGCAAGAAGCTCCTTGGCTTTTTCCACATCATAGGTATATGTACCTTCTGTGTCTGCATTGTACCATGCTGTAATAGTCGGATAAGCATGTGTCTGGATGATCCTGCTCTTACCATTGAACAGGAAATCATTGATCGCATCCCTGTCAACTGCATAGTTTAAAGCCTGACGAACGAGCTCATCCTGAAGCGGGCCATACTGATTATTCAGGAAGAAGCCATGTACCAGCATCATTGTGGACTCAATAACGTTATAATCGTCACTTAAAGCCTCAACCTGATCGTAAGTCAGATACTGAAGAGCATCGATCGTACCGGCCTGCAGTTCTACAAAAGCTGTCTGCGCATCTGCGATGAACTTGAACTTAGCCTTGTCAATATAGCTCAGCTCTGTATTCCAGTAACCTTCATACTTCTCAAGTTCCAGATACTGTCCCTCAACGAATCCTGTAATTCTGAAAGGACCTGTACCAACAGGATTGCCGCCCTGATCCGCGTCATTGGCCTGCTCAAGTACCGCAATTGACAGATTGTAGATAAACTCTGAGTTCGGATTTGCAAGTGTCAGCTGAATTGTCTTGTCATCTACAATTGTGATCTCAGAAATAGCAGAAAGTGCGGAAGACTCGCCGTCAATTTCCGCACTTCTCTCTAATGAATATTTAACATCTTCAACCGTAACCGGATTGCCATCATGGAAAGTAATACCATCTCTCAATGTAAATGTATACACAGTTGCATCATCTGAAATGGTATAATCACTGGCAACGGCCGGAATAATATCACCGGTAGGTGTTGGTTTTACCAATCCCTCAAAAACATTAAATAAGACACCACGAGTTGCTGCATCCGTATCCATATGCGGGTCAACACTACTTACTTCCTGAGTCATACCAAATACAAGGCAGGAAGCTTCTGAATCTCCTGCAGGCGTCTCTGTTTCAGAAGCCACAGCAGTTTCAGTTGTCTTTTCTGAAGAACTATTATCAGTTTCAGAAGACTTTGTATTCTTATCGCCTCCGCAAGCGCAGAGTGCAATAGATACCACAAGCACCATTACACTTAAAAGAATCTTTGTTACAGATTTCTTTTTCATAATCGTTTAAACCTCTTTTTTCTGTAATATTTCTCCCATTATTAAATTGTCTGTTACATTATACCATTTTACCCGTAAAAATCAAGTTCTTTTTATTGAACTTTAACAGTTATTCAACAGATTTCAAAGATTCAACCATATCAATTTTCTTCAAACGATAATACATCATCCAATTAACAAACATGGAAAATCCAAAGGTGATCAGTACAGCATAAATATAGCTGGATACATCTGCATGTCGAATAAACATGATCACATCCGTTTCCACAGTCGTTATAATAAATGCATGCAGATATTTTCCAAAGAAAATACCAAGTATGCCTCCGATGATGGTCAGCATAACATTCTCACGATAAACATATTCTGCCACTTCTATATCATGAAAGCCCAAAACCTTAATGGTTGCAAGCTCACGACGACGTTCTGTGATATTGATATTGTTCAGATTATACAGAACAATAAAAGCCAGCATGCCTGCTGCAGCCACTACGATCAGTGTAATAACATCCAGACTGCCAAGAACATCCTCGAATTTACTTCGGGTATAATCTGTAGTTGTTGTACCGGACACCGCATCCAGCGCCAGCAGCTCTGTAGACAACATTTCTGAATTGTCTGCATTCAAATCCGGAATAAATGCCTCCACTGTGTTCCATTCAGGTTCCATACCAAAAAGCTGCTGATAAAGCGCCGGCGACATATAGATATAACTCATCAGATAGTTCTCCGCGATATGCCCCACCGTCACCTCTTTCTTTATATCCTTATCTTCAATAGTTATTGAATCTCCCGGTTTCAGATTCAGCAAGTCGGATAGCTTCTCCGTGATAATGACTGTTTCATCATCCAGCTCATATGGCGTTTCTTTCTCTCTATCCTGAAGAACAACAAATTCCTTATATTGCTCCACATCCTCCGGCACCTTCAGATAGGCCGTATAATTAGCCTCGCTGCCTTTAATCTCCAGACTTTTTGACCGGACAGAGATATATTGCTCCACATTCATGACCGAATTATGATCCAGGAACTCAAAAAGCTGCTGCAGATCCTCTTCATCCGCATGATCATCCAGTGTCAGGGTTATATCATAATGGAATAATTCCTCATACTGTCTTTCCACAACGCCGCTGATGGAATCTGTCAGGCCAAAGCCAAATACCACCAGGGCTGTACATCCCCCGATACCGAATACAGTCATAAAAAATCGTTTCTTATATCTGAAAAGATTTCTCATGGTCACTTTTGATGTGAACTTCAGATGGTTCCAGATAAAGCTTACATGCTCAAGCCAAATCTTCCTTCCCACTTTCGGAGCCACCGGACGCATCAGTTCAGCCGGCGATGCCACCAGTTCCTTATAGCAGGATGCCAGTGCCGCACCAGTCACACAGATAATAGCTGCTGCCGAGGCCAGTATCGAATACCAGGCATTCAGCGGAGTCAACACCACCGGTAGATTCGGATACAGAATCTTATAAGTGGTAATAATGATCCATGGCAAAAATTTCTGACCAAATATCAGTCCGATCACACTGCCGACAGCACTGGCCGACAGAGCGTAAAAAACATATTTCTTCGCTATAGCCCAATTGCTATACCCCAACGCCTTCAATGTACCGATCTGTGTTCTCTGAGATTCCACCATACGCGTCATGGTAGTCAGACTGATGAGTGCCGCCACAAGGAAAAATATTAATGGAAAAATTCTTCCTATGGCACCGATTCTCTCCGCATTCTGTTCGTACTCCACATATCCCTGAGTAGAATTGCGATCCAGAACATACCATTCCGGATAATCAATATCTGCCAGCTCAGCTTCAGCATCACTGATCTTCTGTTCTGCATCTGCAATTTCCCTGTCCGCTTCCTCTTTGCCGGAAGCATACTCTTCCTTCGCATCACCAAGCTTCTGCTCTGCATCGGCAAGCTTCTGTTCCGCATCGGCAAATTCTGCTTCAGCCTCTGCCATCTGTGCATTCAGCTCCCTGCGTCCATTCTCCAATTCAGCTTTACCCGATGCAAGCTCTTTCTTAGCTGCACCAATAGCCTCCCATCCACTCTCCAGCTCTTTCTTCTTATCATTTATCTGATTACGCCCGTCCGTAATCTGCTTTTCTCCATCATCCAGCTGAACCTTCGCTGCTTCCAGCTGCTCAAAAGTGTCATCCAGCAAAGCCTGCTGCTCATCCAGCATCTGTTTCTGCCGCTCCAACTCCATTCTTCCGTCAGCAATCTGCTGCAAACCATCATTCAGTTGATCCAGTCCGTCATTAATCTGTACCAGACCTTCTGACACCGCCTTCTTCTGTGCTTCCAGTTCTGCAAGCTGTCTCTCCAGCTCTGCAATCTGCTCATCCAGCTTTCCAATCAATATTCCTGCCGGATCAAGGATTCCTGCCATCTGATCTCTCTGCTGTTTCAGCTGTTCAAGACCCGTATTCAATTGATCAATGGCCGACTCCAATGTATTGAGATTTCCTTCCAGTTCCTCCTGCTGAAGCAGAAGCCCGTCCTTCTGCTCTATCAATGAAGCCTCCTGAATATCCAGTTGTTGGCCAGCTTCAGTAATACTTGCATATCCCGCATCCAGCTGCTTCTGACCTTCATTAGCCTGAGCCAGCCCATCCTCGTAGGCTGCCCTGTTCGCATCAAGCTCCCGCTGCGAACTATCCAGAACCTTCTCTGCTTCCATTATCTGAGCCTGTCCATCTGCCAGTTTTTTCTCATTATCAGCAATCTCTGCTTCTCCATCTGCCAGCTTCTGTTCACCGGAAGCAATCTCAGATTTTGCATCCGCAATCTGTTTCTCATAGCTTTCCCGATTATCTGACAATTCTTTCCGTCCGTCTGCCAGTTCCTGTTCTCCATCCTGGATCTGATTCCAGGCATCATTAAGTTCCGCTTCAGCGTCTGCTTTCGCATCTGCCAGTTCAGCCTTTGCATCATTCAGTTCTTTATTAGCATCATCCATAATGCCATTATAGCGGGCAGCTTCCCGTTCACTGCTGATAGCATCCAGCCTGTCCGTCACTGCCCCGACCACTGTTTCATACTTATCTGAAAATGCCACCTCATCCATGGCATCCTCCACCAGAACATACGCAGCCGTATAGGCTTCCATTTTAAATTCATCCTTCGACAGATAAACAAAAGCATCCGTCTGCCCTGTCCCCACAGAAGTCGTATCTCTCGATATTGTAAAATAACTGGAACTGGTAGCGACTCCCACAATCGTATATGTATCCCGTGTCAAAGTATCCAGTACATCCTCATCTGACCCGGCAGCCGTTATTTCCAGAGTATCTCCAATGGAATAACCATATTTATTGACCAGAAAACTGTCAACAACACATTCATCATTGTTCTCTATACCACGTCCATCGACAATTTCCATGTCATTAATTCCATCCGGTTCGGACATAAACCTCAAAATCCGTTTCTCATCCCCACGAATAACCCATGCATCATAGCTGTAAGCACCATCCACAGCTTTCACGCCCTCTATATTCTGAATAGACTGAACATCTTCATCTGTGAGCCCCAGCGTTGACAAAACCCGGATATCCATATAATTCGTCTGATCCAAATAATAATCCAATGTTTCTTTCATGTCAGGGCATGTGGCCCTGATACCAGCGAAAAAAGCCACTCCCAGAGCTACTATAAACAAGATCGACAGATATCTGTTCAGGGTAAATTTAATCTCTCTGAAAAAATCCTTATTGATTGCTTTGCGCATTTTCCCCATCCTTTACCATTCAATGGTCTCCACAGGCTGCGGATCCGAATTGACGGTCATCTCACTGACACGTCCGTTTTTAATCTGGATTACACGGTCTGCCATAGGAGCAATAGCCAGGTTGTGGGTAATAACAATAACTGTCATACCACGTTTTCTGCATGTATCCTGCAAAAGCTTCAATATCGCTTTTCCTGTCTGATAATCCAGAGCCCCCGTCGGCTCATCACATAATAGAAGCTTTGGATTCTTGGCCAGTGCCCTGGCAATGGCCACACGCTGCTGTTCGCCGCCGGACAATTGGGATGGAAAATTATACATACGCGCTTCCAGTCCCACATCCTTCATAACTTCTCTGGCATCCAGAGGATTCTTACTGATCTGCAGCGCCAGTTCCACATTCTCCAGCGCATTCAGATTCTGTATCAGATTATAAAACTGGAATACAAAACCAATATCATCCCGTCTATATTGAGTCAGCTGTCTGCTGTTGTAACTGCTTATATCCTTCCCATCAACGATCACCTTACCGGAAGTCACACTGTCCATACCCCCCAGCATATTCAGGACCGTTGTCTTGCCCGCTCCACTTGGTCCCACGATAACAGCGAACTCCCCTTCATTAATTTCCAAATTCACACCATCCACTGCATAAATGGACACTTCTCCCATCTGATAGGTCTTCTTCACATTCTCCATTGTCACGAATGCAGTCATTATTTATTCCTCCTGTCAGAATACACTTTTCATATTATCTTCATTATACCAACATCTACTGACAAATGGGTGAACATTCTGTAAATTTTTCATAATGTATTTAGACTTATTTTCTTTTGAATAAACCATGGCATTGTTTTGTAAAAATGTTATACTAAAGGATACAGAGTTTATAAATGGAGGTTTTATCATGTCAAAAACATTAAATGGAGCATTACCTGAACGGAAGGATGTGCCCGCAGAATCCAAATGGCACATAGAAGATATCTTTGCAAGCGATGCTGCTTTCCTCTCCGCTTTGGATGCATGCAGAGAGCATATCGATAAACTGGCAGCTTTTCAGGGCCATCTTGGTGATTCAGCCGATATACTCTATGATTATCTGTCCGAAAAGGAATCTGTCCTGATACAGCTGGACAGTCTGTTTAGCTATGCCCTGCAGCGTTCTGACGAAAACACATCAGATCCTTATTATCAGGATCTGAAAGGCCGGATTACTGTTGTCGGCAATCATTTTTCCGAGGTTGTTGCCTTCGAGGACCCGGAGCTTTTATCATTGTCAAAAGACTATCTGTCTCAGGCCATCAGCAGCTTCCCTAAGCTGGCGCCTTTTGCCCACTATCTTGAAGACACACTGCGTATGAAAACGCATACCCTTTCAAAAGAAGAAGAAGCTCTTATGTCACTTACCAGTGATCTGAACAATATACCTCAGTCTATCTATTATATGTTCAATAATGCAGATATCCGATTTGATTCTGTTACAGATTCGAAGGGTAATGAAGTTGCCATTACCCATGGCCGTTTTGTTCCTTTGCTGGAAAGCAAAGACCGCGACCTGCGCGAAAAGGTATTTAAGTCCTATTATCATTCTTTCGACCAATATAAGAATACGGTTGCCGCCATGTTCTCAGCTAACCTCAAAAAAGAACTTTTCTTCACACGAGCCAGGCATTACACTTCTTCCATGGAAGCACATCTGTCGTTGAATAATATTCCAACATCTGTCTATGACCAGCTTATTGAAGCCGTACATGATGCTTTACCGGAAATGTACCGTTATGTCCGCCTGCGGCGCAGAATGCTCAATGTCGAAGAACTGCACATGTACGATGTCTATACACCTCTGGTTGCCAGCGAACATGATCCGATACCTTTTAATGAAGCTATGGCTATTGTTAGCCGCGGACTGGCTCCACTGGGTGAGGAATACAATCGTCTGCTTAACGAAGGTATGCATGGAGGCTGGATCGATATATACGAAAATAAGGGCAAACGTACTGGTGCTTATTCCGGTGGTGATTATGCTCACCATCCATTCGTTCTCCTGAACTATCAGGGAACACTGGACAATGTCTTCACTCTGGCCCATGAAATGGGGCATTCTCTCCACTCATGGTATGCTAATCACACGCACAACTATACCAATGCCCAATACTGCATTTTTGTGGCAGAGATTGCTTCCACCTGCAATGAAGCTCTTTTAATGCATGATCTGCTGAAACGGTGTACAGATCCTCATGAAAAACTATATCTTCTGAACCATTATCTGGATACCTTTAAGGGCACCCTGTTCCGTCAAACCATGTTCGCAGAATTTGAGAAAATCGTTCATGAGAAAACCGCGGCAGGTGAAACCCTGAATGCACAGGCATTATGTAAGATCTACAGTGATCTGAATGCTCTCTACTTTGGTCCGGATATGATCAATGATCCTGAAATTGCACTGGAATGGGCAAGAATTCCTCATTTCTACAGACCTTTTTATGTCTATCAGTATGCAACAGGATTTTCAGCAGCTATCGCCCTCAGCACACGAATTTTAAAAGAAGGTACACCGGCCGTCCAAGACTATATTAATTTCCTGAAAGCAGGCGGCTCTGACTATCCAATCGAAGTACTGAAAAAAGCCGGCGTCAATATGACCACTAAGGAACCGGTAGCCAACGCATTAAAAGTATTTACTTCTGTATTAGATGAGATAGAAGAAATAATTGAAGAATTATCCCTCTAAAAACGGGGGAAGGCCTTATCTCACGATAAGGCCTTTTTTAGGGAAATAGAATGTATTTACAATAACCTCAAAACATTTCAGAATGTTTCAAAGCTAAAGCCAAATTTAATAATGGCAAACTGATCCTTGTTAATCCTTAGATTGCATCCTCACCACGTTCGCCTGTACGGATACGTACAACATCTTCAATATTGTAAATGAAGATCTTGCCATCACCATAATTACCTGAGCTGATCTCCTTGGTGACTCTCTCAATAATCTTCTCTGATGCATCATCAGAAACAACCGTTTCAACCTTTACTTTTGGCAAAAGATTGACATTATAAGTTGTACCTCTGTACATACGGGTGTAACCTTTCTGATTACCATAACCCATGATGTTTGTAATCATCAAACCGCTTGCTTCACAGTCATCGAGAATATCTTTTAAGCTTTCCAGCTTCTCAGGCTTGATAATAATCTCTAATTTTTTCATAAAAAACAACCTCCTGTTTTCTTATTATGTATCCATTGCCCGCATTTGCAGAATCAATGGATTGTACAGGAATAAAATTATCTCCTGATACAAAAAAACGGTGCCCCTTCGAAAAGGAACACCGTTGTTCTCAAATATGCTTCTATTATACCCCTCGAATCCAAAATGTCAATCATTTTTTTTCAGATTCGAAAAAGTATCGATTTAAATACAATCTACTTGCTCAGATATTCGTCAATACCCTTTGCAGCAGCCTTGCCTGCACCCATAGCCAGAATAACTGTTGCAGCACCTGTAACAGCATCTCCGCCGGCATAAACGCCTTCCTTCGTTGTAGCACCATTCTTCTCATCAGCTACAATACACTGCCACTTATTGATATCAAGACCCTTAGTTGTTGAGGAAATCAGCGGGTTCGGTGATGTACCCAGCGCCATGATAACGGTATCTACATCCAGTACATACTCAGAACCCGGTACTTCAACAGGTCTTCTTCTGCCTGATTCATCCGGTTCGCCCAGATCCATCTTGATAACACGAAGGCCCTTTACCCAACCCTGCTCATCCACAAGGATCTCCTTCGGATTGCGGAGCAGATGGAACTGAATGCCCTCTTCCTTGGCATGATGTACTTCTTCCACACGGGCAGGAAGTTCTTTTTCACTTCTTCTATATACGATATATGTCTCGGCACCCAGACGCAATGCTGTTCTGGCAGCATCCATGGCAACATTACCACCACCGATGACAGCCACCTTCTGACCACGATGGATCGGTGTATCATAATCTTCACGGAAAGCTTTCATCAGATTGTTACGTGTCAGGAACTCATTGGCAGAGAAAACACCGTTAGCCTGCTCACCCGGAATACCCATGAACTTCGGAAGTCCGGCACCGGAACCGATAAATACGGCATCATAGCCTTCATCCTGAATCAGCTCATCAATGGTAATGGATTTACCGATGATAACATTGGTCTCGATCTCAACACCCAGCTTCTTTACATTTTCAACTTCATGCGCTACTACTGTCTGCTTTGGAAGACGGAACTCAGGAATACCATATACAAGAACACCGCCTGCTTCATGTAAAGCTTCAAAGATCTTTACATCATAACCCATCTTGGCAAGATCTCCTGCACATGTAAGTCCTGCAGGACCGGAACCGATAACAGCTACCTTCTTGCCTTTTTTCTCTTTCGCTCCAACTGGCTCGATATTATTCTCACGTGCCCAGTCAGCAACAAAACGCTCCAGCTTACCAATAGATACCGGCTCACCCTTAATACCGAGGATACATTTACCCTCACACTGGGATTCCTGTGGACATACACGTCCGCATACAGCAGGAAGTGCTGAGGACTCGCCAATAACCTGAGCAGCTTTTTCAAAATTGCCTTCCTTTACCTCTGCAATAAATGCAGGGATATTGATATTAACCGGACATCCGGTGATACATCTTGCGTTCTTACAATTCAGACATCTTGTGGATTCCTCCATTGCTTCTTCAGCATTGTATCCAAGACATACTTCTTCAAAATTCTTTGCACGTACTTCCGGAGCCTGCTCGCGGACAGGTACTCTATTCTTCTTATCAGCCATTATTTGTCACCTCCACACTGTCCACATCCACCATGATGCGTATCGCCTTCCTGCAGCTTCAGCATTGCTCTGCCTTCCTCAGTCTTATAGCTCTGCTGACGCTTCATTGCCAGATCAAAGTCTACCAGATGTCCGTCAAATTCCGGTCCATCTACACAGGCAAACTTCACTTCGCCGCCTACTATCAAACGACAGGCGCCGCACATACCTGTACCATCCACCATAATCGGATTCATGCTGACAATTGTAGGAATTTCCAGTTTCTTGGTAAGAAGACATACAAATTTCATCATGATCATCGGGCCGATGGCAACACAGAAATCGTAATGATGACCTTCATTCACCAGATCCTCGATAACCTTTGTAACCATACCATGACGGCCATAAGAGCCATCATCTGTTGTTATGTACAGATTACCTGCAACAGCTTCCATTTCTTTTTCAAGAAGAACCAGATCTTTTGTCTTAGCTCC
>JBJEJD010000063.1:0-12618 GCA_051877705.1 Coprococcus sp.
GGGGAGGGACAGGGGACGGTTCTGTGTCCCGGAATAAGGGACACAGAACCGTCCCCTGTCCCTCCCCTGTCCCTCCCCCGTCCCCATCTTTAATTATCTGAATAGGTCTACGAGTTTGTCTATAAAACCGGATTCTTCTTTCTCTGGAGCTGTTTCTTCTGATGTTTCCAGGATTTTAATGGATTCTGACTGGATGACAAATTGGACAGCTTTGATATTGGCATTTTTGTCAGAAACAAAAGATACGGTTTCAGCGCTGCCGCCGGTAATCTCATCGATGAGCGCATCTATTTTATCTGATATTTCCGTGTCCATGCCGTCTGTCTCATTGCGCATTTCACCTGTGCCGTTTTTTAATGCCTCTGTACCGCTGTACAGCTGGGAGATACCTGCCAGAAGTTCTGCTGCGCCGTCATTCAGCTGGCCGGCGCCGTCTTTCAAGCTTCCTGTGGCATCATAAAATTCAATGATTCCGGAGAGAAGTTCGGCTGTACCGCTGTAGAGAGTATCTGTACCGTTTTTCAGAGCTTTGCTGCCGTCTGCCAGCTGCAAAGCACCGTCAGATATCTGAGAATAACCGGCCACGATCTGTGCCACGCCGTTGGTATATTCATTGATGCCGTCATCCAGGTGACCGTAAGCAGCCACAAGTTCATTGATCGCATAGGCCAGTTGTGCCATCTGAACGGTCATATCTCCCAGGGAGGAAGCCAGCTGGCCGATAGCTGTGTCAAACTGATCGTAGTTTTCCTGTAGTTCTGCAGCACCTGAAGCCAGTTCCTGCAGTCCTTTTGATGCTTCATTCAGATAGAGTTCTGTTCCGTCGATGCAGGCATTGTTGGCTTCCAGTAAAGTAATAAGACTGTCCAGCATATCGGAGGCGGCCAGCAGATTCTCAATCTGATCCAGTGAGATGCCTGCCTGGGCCAGTATAGCATTCACTTTGTCGCGCTGACTCTCGCTTAAATGGCTGAGAAGTTCTTTTAATACAGTGAATGAATTGTCGAGGGCAGAAAGCTGGCTGTTCAGATTACTGAGCATGGCAATAGCATCCGAATTCCCCTGTTTTAGGGCATCGATATCGCCTCCGTTTTCAGCGATAAGAGCTTTATAGGCTTCATAGCTGATGGTCTGTGCAGCTGTGTTGATGCCTTCATTTAATTGATCAATGCCATTTTTAATCTGCGAAGAGGCAGCGGCCAGTTGTTCGATATCATTGCCTGCTGCCGATACACCATTCAGTGCCGATTGGAGCTGTATAAGCACTGCTTTTATTTCTGCAGAGCCTTCGACCAGGGAATCAGACTGACTGTTCAGTTCATCCAGACCTGATTGAATGGCGGTGATGCCCTGGTTCAGGGCGGTGATGCCTGCATCCAGTTCGTAAGCACCATCCCTCACATTTCCGGTGCCGTCTTTCAGAGAGCTGCTTCCGTCTTTCAGTTCACAGGCGCCATCCTGGAGCTGTCCGGCACCGTCAGATAATTCACTGATGCCGTTTGCCAGTTCATTTTCAACTTTGTTCTGTAATTCCCCAACGCCATCTTTCAGTTCGCCGGCGCCGTCATCAAGCTGCTCGATAGCTTCAAGCAGTTCTGTGACCTGATCCATGAGTTCGGCATCATCCACTTCGATATTTAATGACAGAGGAATAGCGTTGATGGCAAAACCATCTGTTTCAAAATCAATGACATCGGCCGTAATGGTGATATCGGCTTCTTTACCCGGAAGAATGGTCCATGTCAACTGTTTGTCGCTGCCCACATTGGCAATGGTGGCATCTTTAGCTGTGATGTTCTGGCAGATTTTGGTATCGAGCGTTATGGATGTCTGCAGGGCATAGCTGTCAAAAAATCCGCGCTGATCGGAGGTGTTTTCCCGGATGGAGGCGGTAATTTTAAGTGATCCGCTTTTTCCGGCCAGCTCATCGGCAGTGTATTCTTTTCCATCGATATAATAATGGATATCTATATTCCAGGGAATACGGTTATCCGTCATTTTCCCTTCATAATAGAGTTTGCCTTTGGAAGCGTTGATGGTGACCGTATCGTCGGTATAATTGACATCATCAACCGTATTCATATTGCGGACACTTTCATAGTGACCATAATCAGTAATGGTGGCAGTATCTGACAGGTCAAAAATATTGACGACATTGATTTCCGAAACGGATCCGTCGCCGTCCAGATTGACATAGACAACTTCTTCCTTTGGTGTATTAGGTTCTGCGGCATATACTGTCTGTGGAACACCCATGGAAATAATGAGTGTGCCGGCAGTTAATAAGGCTGTCAGTTTATAAATCCTTTTTTTGTTTTTCATGATGTGGATACCTCCTTTTGATTTTGATGCCCGGCAGCGATATATCTGTCAAAAATGCGCAGCAGTCCGGGAAGGACGAACAGAACGATAATGAGTGAAAAGATCGCGCCGCGGCCGATGAATATACCGAGCTGTGCCAGCAGCTGGTTGGAAGAAACATAACCGAGAAGGAGTCCTACTACGGTTAGAACGCTGCCGGATACCAGTATGGATACAGTAACGCTGGCTACAGTTTCTATCACCGCTTCTTTTTGGTTCATTGACAGACGGTTTTCTTTATACCGGTCTGTCATGAGGATTGCGTAGTCAACAGTCGCGCCGAGCTGGATGGAACTGATGATCAGGTAGGCGATGTAGAAAATGGTCGACCCTGCGAAATATGGGACGGACAGATTCAGCCAGATGGCGGTTTCAATACTCAGCACTAGTATGATTGGCGGAATCAGTTTCTTCATAGAAAGCAGAAGGACAATAAATACAGCGCCGATGGCCAGCAGATTGACTTTGACCATATCTGACGTGACTGTTTTCATCAGGTCTTCTGTGCTGACTCCCGCTCCGGCCAGGTAATAGCTGTCTGGATAATATTTATTGGCGATGGTACGGATACGGTCAATCAGATCAAAGGTCTGTTCACCTTCGTAAGGTACGTCCACAGAGATGACCATACGGCTGTAATTGCCGGACATCAGCTGGGATAATGTGTCTTCATCCAGATATTCCAGCGGAACTTCTGCCCCTGCCAGATCCACATAGGAGATAATGCCGGTTACTTCAGGAAGTGTGTGCAGCTCTCTGGAAAGTTCTGTTTCCACAGCGGTATTCCCTTCAGGAACAAGGAGGACATAGGTATCATTTTCGCCAAAGACGGCATCGATGGCATCGGCATCCGCACCCGTCTGGGTCTCCGGCCCGAAAATTTCAGATGAGCCATAGTAATAGCTATTGGAATTGGATGCAAGGTAGGATGGTACGACAATGATGGCGAAAACAATGACCATCGGTATGGAGATCTTGCTGACCAGCCGTCCGAAGCGATGGAAGTCAGGTACAAGCCTGCGGTGTCGGGTCCTGTCCAGCCATTTGCAGGTGACCAGAATGAAAGCAGGCATGAAAATAAATACGGTAATCAGGCTAATGGCTACGCCTTTTGCCAGTGCGAGGCCCAGATCAGGACCAATACGGAACTGCATCAGTACCAGGGCAAGGAAACCGATGACAGTTGTAAGACCGCTGGACAGGATGGAACCGACGGATTTGCACAGAGCGTTGATCATGGCTTCCTCTGCATCGGCATATTCTTTTCTGCATTCTTCAAAACGATGAATCAGGAAAACGGAATAGTCCAGTGATACGGCCAGCTGGAGGATGTTTCCTGCGGCATTGGTTACAAAGGATATTTCTCCAAATATCAGGTTGGTACCGCTGTTGATCATAATGGCAACGCCAAGTCCGGAAAGAATGATGAACGGCTCCAGCCAGGAAGTGGTTGTCAGTATCAATACGAAAAACACGAAAATAACTGCAATGATGGCTATTTTCTGAATCTCTGATACGGTATTGACAGTTGCAGCTGCTGTGGAAACGGCATTGCCGGTCATGGCATTATCATCTCCGATAATAGTTCGGATGTCATGAACGGCAGATATACAGTATGCTTCATCTATGGCAATGCTGAACAGGGCATTGTTGTCTTTATAGTAGGTCTCAAGAGTGTCACTGTCTAAAAGAGACATGGGAATGGTGATATCCACAGCATCGTCCAGCCAGGTGACGGTAAGGACACCTTCAACGGCCTCCAGCTTTTCTTTATATTCGAGGGCCTGGGGAATGGTAACATTTTTTATCATAACGCGGGCATTGGGAATGCCGCCTTCAAATTCTTCTTCCATCACATTCAGGGACACGGTGGAAGGACTGTCTTCAGGCAGATAATCATTCATATCATAATTAACTGCAACAAGATTTTGCAGAAATATGCAGATAATTGCCGACAGTACAAAGACTGTGATGACAGTCTTTTGGTGATGGACAATACCTGTAAAAAAATTCTTCATTCATTTTGCTCCTTTCTGTCTGAGCACGCAGTACCGGTGACGTTGAAACTGCGTTTTCCATCATTGATAATCAGGTTCAAAGAGTGATTGTCAATTTTCCCTGAAGCCTGATAAAGAACGGTATGCATGAGTGAGATCAGCCGTCCTGAGATATGGCAGCTCCCGGAAGCGTCAATGGTGCCCTGAAAGGGTTCCGTGTGGTTCAGCAGCTGGAGAAAGCCTTTGAATGCACCGGCCTGAAGAGTTTCGACAGACAAGGCGCCATGTTTGGGACCGATGGGGGTCTGCATTGTAATTTTATATAGAATCACGGGTATCCTGTACTCCTTTCATTAGTCTGACGAAAAGTTTAACAGCGAAAACGGTAATAGAAAATGGACAAAAAGCAACACTTGTGTAAAATCCGGACAAGTGGTAAAATTTGATGAAAAGCGAGGGACAGGGGACGGTTCGAGGGACAGGGTGGAGGGACAGGGGACGGTTCTGTGTCCCATATTTCGGGACACAGAACCGTCCCCTGTCCCTCCCCTGTCCCTCATCCCCTGTCCCTCATCATATTAGCAGGAGGGAATATATATGCCATATACAAGAACATCACTGAACACAAAGAAAATGTTGTCGGACTCACTGAAGAAACTGCTGAAGACAAAGCCTTTTTCGAAGGTAACGGTAAGTGAGATTATTGCGGACTGCGGTGTGAACAGAAAGACCTTTTATTATCATTTTCAGGATATTTATGATTTGCTGAAATGGACCATGGAGGAAGATGTGGTTGAAGTCCTGAAGAACTATGATCTATTGTTGGATTATGAAGAGGTCATTTGTTTTGTGCTGGATTATGTGGAGAAAAATGAGCATATGATCAACTGCGTGTATGACTCAATGGGAAGGGATGAGATGCGGCGTTTTTTCAGTAAGGATTTTGCTGATATGACGACTTCGGTCATCCGGTTGGGGGAGGAAAAATTCGGAAGGAAGCTGAATGAGGATTTCTTTATGTTTCTAAGCAAATTCTATACAGAAGCCCTGGCTGGTATATTGATCGATTATATACGGGATAAGGATAAACTGAGCAGGGAACAGATCGTATCTTATGTTTCTTTTGTCATCAAGGCTTCACTGACGGGGATACTGGGCGAGGGTGAGGGACAGGGGACGGTTCTGTGTCCCATGTTCTGGGACACAGAACCGTCCCCTGTCCCTCACCCTCGCACTGATCTCTGAGATGTTCACAGAATAATCAGAAATTCATCACAATTTGCCCACTAAAAATTCATAAATATCCTTTATCCTTGAAAAGAGAAACGGAACGGGAACAGCTCTGTTGTCTGATTCTGGAGCAGAGCTGCCGGAAAGGCCAAAAAGGAGGAACAAGGATTTGATCGAGGTTAAAAATCTTGTGAAGAGATACGGCAGTCATCTGGCTGTGGATCATCTCAGTTTTACGGTAGAGGAAGGGCATATTTATGGTTTCCTGGGACCTAATGGTGCGGGCAAATCGACGACTATGAATATGATGACGGGATACATCGGGCCGACAGAGGGCAGTATCATGATCAATGGGCATGATATGCTGGAGAATCCGGAGGAGGCGAAAAAGTGCATCGGCTATCTGCCGGAGCTGCCGCCGCTGTATACGGATATGACATCAAGGGAATATCTGCATTTCGCAGCGGAACTGAAGGGAATAGCAAAGAATAAAATCAAAGATTCAGTTGCAGATGTCATGGCTACGACAAAGATTGAGGATGTGGCGGACAGACTGATCAAGAATCTGTCAAAAGGGTATAAACAGCGTGTAGGTCTGGCTCAGGCATTACTGGGGTATCCTGAGGTTATCATTCTGGATGAGCCGACTGTCGGTCTGGATCCGGCTCAGATCATTGAGATCAGAGAACTGATCAGAAGCCTGGGCAAAAAACATACGGTGATCTTAAGCTCCCATATTCTCTCTGAAATCAGTGCAGTCTGCGATGATGTACTGATTTTGTCCCATGGCAGACTGGTGGCCTGTGATACGACAGATAATCTTGGAAAATTGATGGAAGATAGAAATACACTGCAGTTGACGGTAAAAGGTACAGAGGATGATATTCGCCGTGTCCTTTCGGCCATTGATGGTGTGGAAAGTATCGAGACTGTGAAGTCCGAGGAAAATGGATATATAGACGTAACCGTGCAGAGCAGCCCGAAAATGGATGTACGGGAGCTTATTTTTTACGGGTTGGCGGCCGTTGAATGTCCGATTTATACCATGAATCAGGTCAGAAAATCTCTGGAGGACGTCTTTATTGAGTTGACGGCTGACGATCATATGTCGCCGCAGAACGAACAGGAATCTCCGGAGAAACAGGATAAGCCGCTAAGAGCTTTTAAGAACTTTGGCAGACGTAAAAAGAATGAAACAGCCAATGGAGAGGAGGCAGACAGTCATGAGAGCAATTTATAAAAAAGAATTAAGATCTTATTTTACTTCCATGACGGGTTATATCTGTATGGCCTTTATGCTGGTTGTCATCGGGATTTATTACGCGATCATCAATCTGTCATCGGGATATCCTTATTTTGGCTATACATTATCCTGCGTTATGGTATTGTTTCTGCTTATGACACCGGTATTGACCATGCGCATACTTGCGGAAGAAAGAAACCGGAAAACGGATCAGCTTCTTCTGACGGCACCGGTATCGCTCTGGAAGATAGTGATTGGTAAGTATCTGGCCATGGTGACGGTTTTTGCCCTTGCCCTGCTGATTACATGCCTTTATCCTCTGATTCTGGCAAAATTCGGTACGGTGTCACTGCCAATGGCATACACAGCTATTCTGGGATATTTCCTTTATGGAGCTGCCTGTATAGCTATTGGCCTGTTCCTTTCATCCATAACAGAGAGTCAGGTTATTGCAGCATTGCTTACCTTCTTTGTCCTGCTGATTTTCTATATTACGGGTGCGCTCACAGATTCCCTGCCGGGAACCGCTTCAGCGTCCTTTGCTATCTGGGCTTTTGTGATTCTGTTTGCGGCATGGCTGATTTTTAATCTGACGGCACAGGCAAAAATTGCAATTCCCGTCGGGGTTGCGGCGGAAGTTATCAATCTGGTGATTTTTCTTGCAAAGGCAGAATGGATGGAAGGGTCTGTGGCAAAGGCCTTAAGCGCTTTTGATATGACGTCCTTCTTCTCCGACTTTGCGTCAGGTATACTGGATGTGACAGGAATTATTTATTATCTCTCCATTATTGTGTTTTGTATTTTCCTGACAGTACAGTCTATCCAGAGACGGCGCTGGGGCGGCGATGCCCTGATGACGGCGGTTATGCTGGCCATTGTAGTCGTTGTCAATCTTGCTGTGGGGCAGGTGCCTGTGAAGTATACACAATTTGATCTGACAGACAATCAGTTATATACCATCACGGATGAGACGAAGGAATTTGTGGCTGGTCTGGATCAGGATGTGGACATTTACCTAATTGTAGAAAGCGGCAATGAGGATGAGGATCTTCAGACAGTGCTGGAGCGGTATGAATCGCTGTCAGATCATGTGAAGTTACACAAGAAGGATCCGGTGGTTAATCCGTCATTTACGAAACAATATACGGAAAGCAGTCTGCCTGATAACAGTATGATTGTTGTCTGTGGTGAACGTTCAAAGGTGATTTCCTATAACGATATTTATGAATCGGAAATTAATTATCAGACTTACAGCTACCAGACGACAGGATTTGATGCGGAGGGACAGTTGACCAGTGCCATCGACTATGTTACTTCCGGTGAAATTCCGAAGCTGTATATATTGACGGGGCATAATGAATCTGATTTTTCCAGTACTTTGAGCAGTCAGATAGCCAAGGAGAATATCGAAGTTGTGGAGCTGAATCTGATTACCAGCGAGGCAGTTCCTGAAGATGCGGCGTGTGTGTTTATTAATTCGCCTCAGAAGGACATTACTGCAGATGAGAAGGAAAGACTGCTGGATTATATGGAAAATGGCGGGCATGTTTTGCTGATCACAGATTATATGGAAACAGAGACGCCGAATCTTAATGCCGTGCTGGACAACTATGGTTTATCTGTATCGGAAGGTCTGATATTTGAAGGAAACAGCCAGTATTATTATCCGGGCTATCCTTCATATCTGATTCCGAAAATTCAGAGTACAGATGCAGTGGGTGATATGACCTCTGATGATATTATTCTTATGCCATATGCCCAGAATATTGAGATATCTGAAGATGTCAGAAGTTCAGTGACGGTGACACCGATTCTAAAGACCAGCAGTAAATCTTATATTAAGACGGATTTAAAGAATCTGACTACCATGGAGAAACAGTCAGGGGATCAGGAAGGCCCGTTTACACCGGGGGTGGCTGTGACGGAATCTTACGACGGCAAGGAAACAAAATTCATGTATCTGACATCCTCAGGACTTTTGAATGAAAATATGAATCAGGCGGTGACAGGCGGCAATTATGAATTGATCGTTAATGCTCTTAGCTGGATGATCGATAAAGAGGAAAGTATTTCTATACCAGCCAAGAGCCTGCAGACGACGTATCTGTCTGTGACAGCTGCTGATGCGGGATTCTGGGGAACTTTTGTCATCGTTATTCCTATTATTCTGGTTATTGCCGGCGGTGTTGTATGGTTCAGAAGGAGGCGTAAGTAGAGGATGAAAAACAGAAAGAAAGGACTGCTCATTGCGCTTGTGCTTCTTCTGGTTGTGGCCGCTGCCTATCTTGCCATTGTAAAAATAAATCAGGCATCGGAGACGGATGATGAGGCATCGGAGAACTCTCTGGTCATCAGCAGTGTGGACAGTGATCAGATTACGGCCATCAGCTATGAAAAGGATGGCAAAAAACTGTCCTTTGTGAAAGAGAATGGAACCTGGTATTATGAATCTGACAGAAAATTCCCGGTTCTTCAGGACAGTCTGACGGCTATGACCAATCAGCTGGGGGCCATATCGGCAGTACGCAAGCTGGAAGAGCCTGAAGATCTGTCGGAATATGGACTGGATGCGCCTGTACTGACCGTACATTATGAGACCGGCGATGACAGGCAGGCTGATTTTACGGTGGGCGATACCAATGACAGTGTCAACGGCTGCTATCTGCAGATCGATGGTGATGATGCGGTTTATATTGTTTCTTCCGATTTTGCCGATGTTTTCATAACAGATCTGTATGAAATGGCAGACATGGAAGATTTTTCGACGATTGTTTCGGATGATATAACAAGTATAAAAATCGAATCCGGCGACCGGCAGCTGCAGCTGATTACCGACGGCAATTCCTCATCAGGCTGGATTGTTACGGAAAATGGAGAGAAAAAGGATGAATGTTCTTCCACATCTGTGACACAGCTGGTGAATACGGTAACGGGAATCACCTTTAAGAAAGACATTGATTATGATTGTCAGGATATGTCCGTATATGGTCTGGATCATCCGCAGGCTGTTGTCACTGTTGACTATACGGAGACTGTGACAGTGAATGAGGATGATAATGAGGCCGGAGAAAATGAAGCAGGAGACAGCGAAACGGAAACAGAGACTGAAACTGAGACTGAGACGAAAACGGTGACTGTAGCGAAACAGGCGGTGGTCTATATCGGCGCTCAGAATGCAGATGGTGATTATTATGTTTCCATGGATGGTTCTTCACAGATCCATTTGCTTGGCAGCGATACGGCAGAGAAACTGATGTCTGCCAAGGCGGCAAATATGGTGGACAGTACTATTTTGTCAGGAACGCTGAGTGAAGCAGCAGGTATTGAGGTTACTACAGGCAGCGGACACTGGAAACTGGAGAAGAAGACGGTCGTTGTGGATGCTGAGACAGAGGAGGCTTCAGGAGATGGAGACAGTACAGAATCGGAATCATCAGAGGCAACAGAAGCTGAGCCGGAGACTGAAGAAAAATGGTATGCGGGCAGTAAGGAAATACAGCTGACGGATCTTTCATCCGCTTACAGCAGTCTGTCTCAGATGAAGGCTGAAAAAATTCTGGAAGAAACAGTGGAACCGAAAGGCGGCGAGACATTTTCCATTACTTTGAAGTGGGAGAATGGCAAAGAGACGGTCATTACCTTCACGGAATACGACAGCAGCTTCCAGCTGGCGACAATAAATGGCGAGAGTCGGAAACTAGTCAACAGAAGAGATGTGGAAAAATTAATAGAAGATATGGAGGAACTGTTCAAATAGTAATCAACATATAAGAATTTGGTAAGTCCATAGGATGGTGCAATCCTATGGACTTATTTGTGTGCCGGGCATGGCATTGATCTTTCTGGTGAAAGTCCAGTCACGGGTATTAAATCAATTGTGCAATTTTCAGCTTATAGTTGACATGAGGTGCTTTGATTGGTTATACTCAAACAAAATTAAATATTTACTAAATAATGCCAAATAAATTTAAAGATTATAAAAAAGCAAATAATTTAGTGCGATTTGGAGGAGAATAGAAGATGGGACAGATTTATAATCCATATTTACCGTTGACAGAGCATGTACCTGATGGAGAGCCGCATCTTTTTGACGGCCGTGTTTATATCTATGGTTCCCATGATAAACCAAATGGTACGGCATATTGCGAAGATAATTATGTGACATGGTCCGCACCGGAAAAGGATTTAACGGATTGGCGGTTTGAGGGAGAGATTTACCGAAAAACGCAGGATCCGTCCAATCCGGATGGTAAAATGCAGCTGTGGGCTCCGGATGTTACACAGGGACCGGATGGCCGTTACTATATGTATTACTGCTTTTCCTTCTATCCTGAGATTGGAGTGGCGGTCAGCAGCAGTCCGGCGGGACCTTTCGAGTTTTATGGTCATGTCAGGTATCCGGAGTCAATTCTCGGGGGTAAAGTTCTGCAGGAATATATGCCCTTTGACCCGGCAGTGCTGACAGATGATGACGGAAGGGTTTATCTGTATTATGGATTCTGTCCGGCAAAGGATAAGTCTATGGATATATCTGAACTTTCACGGGATGAATTTGAAACCATGCCGGAGGCGGCCAGGGAGACCTATAGACAGATGAGCCGCATCCGGTTCGGCGAGAACAGTATGGTGGCTGAGCTGGAACCGGATATGATCACACTGAAGGAGGTTCCGCGGGCGCTTATTCCGGGTGGAAAATATGAAGAAGGGACTGGATTTGAAGGGCATGCGTTCTTTGAGGCATCATCGATCCGCAAGATAAGAGGGAAATATTATTTTGTCTACTCAAGCTATAAGAGTGCGGAGCTTTGCTATGCGGTCAGTGATAAACCGGATCGTGATTTTGTGTACGGAGGTACGATTATATCAAACGGAGACATTGGTCTTAACGGCAGAACAAAACCGGTTTATACCATTGGCAATAATCATGGCGGCATTGTACAGGCAGACGGCGAATACTATATCTTTTATCACAGGCAGACAAATGGCACGGAATTCTCCCGTCAGGGCTGTGCCGAGAAAATTATGATAAAGGATGACGGAATGATTGATCAGGTGGAGATCACAAGCTGCGGCTTAAATGGCGGTCCTCTTGCAGGGAGTGGTATTTATCCTGCGGCAATTGTCTGCCATATGACAAGTCCGACCACGCAGGACTGGATGGATTACAATGCTCCGGAGCTTCAGAAACAGACCAGGATTACGGAAAAGGTGCAGGGGCAGGTGGTCGTATCCGATGTCGCAGACGGGACGACGCTGGGATATAAATATTTCAGATTTACAGCAGTAAACGGTATCCTGTTGGAAATTAGAGGAAAGTTCAGTGGGCGGATTACGGTATCTTCGGATGAAAACGGTCAGAATATTTATGGACAACATGATGTGGATATGGACCGGGAGGAATGGACGATACTTACTGTTCCCGTGCAGATCAGACAGGGTGTTTCTGCCTTGTATTTTCGTTTTGCCGGAGTTGGTACTTTCGATTTGAAAAATATCGGATTTATAGGATAATTGTGAGTATTTGGGTTACAGTGCAGTGGTTATCCTGCCTGCAACCCATGATACCGGTTCGCGGTTCGGTATTCCTTGCTGTTCCCCGCAAAGGATGATAAAGCAGTCTATTGTTTCATTTCCGGGATAATAGTTCTTCCACCTGCTCTTTTAATTCATGGATCAGAGCCACCTGATCTTGAAGCTGTTGCCTCTGTGAATCAAGCTGCTGTTGTTGTGAATCAATCTGTCGCTGCTGTGAATCAAGCTGCTCTTTCTGCAAATTAATCTGTTGTT
>JBJEJD010000063.1:12718-17976 GCA_051877705.1 Coprococcus sp.
TTGTGAATCAATCTGTTGTTTTTGTGAATCAATCTGGTCTTTTTGTGCATCAATGGTGTTCTGCATTTCGTCAATCATGTAATCGATTGTTCCGAGATCAAGTTCGAGCAATTCTTTTGAATACATTCCCATCACCCTTTCAATATCCAGGCATAACGTGTAGATATCCTCATAGAGTTCTTTAAATTCCGGATAAGTGCTGATGAGCCTTACGATGCTCTCGGGATCATCCATACTGAGGAAGGTAAGCCATGCCTCTAGTTTATCAGATATGCCTCTATTGTGATGGCTTTTCTTAAAGATGTCAAGTGGTATCAGCACAAATTCCTGCAGAAAATCAACGTCAAGGCCCGTATCGGTGCGCTGTTTTGCACGATGGATATATACGTCCGGACAGGCATGAAATTCCTGTGTGCTTTTCTCAAAGAACACGATTGTATAGACTTTTTTGATATCCCTGTAACTGAAATGGTTCTTATGTTTTTTAGCATGTTGTTTAACGCGCTTATATTGGCGCAGGAGCAGATCGGCAGAGTAACAGGCACACCGCTGCCCCGGAAAGGCATAGCCGATTTTCTGGACTTCTATATTCGCAATGCTTCCATCTGTCATTTCAACGACGATATCCATGATAAGCAGAGGCTTGTTGTCCGTAATATTGACGGATTCATTCGGCAGTATCTTCAGAATATGTATGTCCTGTCCCAGAAGCAGTGAAAGCAGTTCTTCCAGTCGTTCCGGCACTGTATCAGGATTCATGATCTCTTTGAAAAAGCTGTCATAAAGCATCTTTACGCCTTTGGCACCGGAACAGAAATTCAGAAAATCCGTCTGCTGTTCCTCTGTCCAGCTGCCAAAAAGTGTTTTTAAATCCGGGTGTTTCTGTATATCTGTCATAATTTCTTCTTTTGTACGAATCATTGGAAAATATTGCTGAAGTTTTGTATCCATAATTCTCAGACCTCATTTCTATATCTTCATTATTCGCCGGCAAAACTATTTTACTATAGGAAAAAGACAGTGCCAATCATCATATATCGGGAAAATCCACATTCAGTCGACAAAAACCATTATGCATCGATAAAATAGTATATTTTCTTTTCAACAAATAGTATATGGTCAGAATCAAGATTAGTTCATCGCTGAAATGGATAGGATGCATTTGTAATCATTGATTATTTGATTATAATTTAGCTTTACGAATTATGTTGTTTGGTATATGATAGATAAAGGAAGGAACGAATGGAGAAGAAGAATGTCCTGTTTGAGTATTTTGCGCCGCAAACAGGTACTGTATCCCTGATAAACAGCGGGGTATAGAGGGTAGGATTTGGAAAAGAATAGCCCCGCGAGGGGATGAGAAGAGTTTTACTCTTAAGAAAAAATAAAACAGCAGTACCGCCATCTTTTTTTGGATGATTGTACTGCTGTTTTTGCTTTTTGCCGGAAATTTTACTTATCAGCTGCAAATACCGGGATTTTGTTCTTCCCCGGCTGCAGCTGTGCCAGTGGCCCGGCTGTAGTTTCTGCATCACGCCTGTTGCCGGCCATATCTGTGTCGATCTGAAGGTCTGATCCGTCCGGATTCTCAAAGCGTTCTTCCGGAATTCGGGCCATGCCCAGCTTTTGGGTGTCAATGATTTCTCCGGTGCAATCGAAGAAAGTCTGCGGCAGCGTTATTTCCAGATAAACAATGCCGTTTTCTTCCGTAATTTTTGCTTCCGGATCGTCCGGAATAATCAGATGATGCTCTTCGCGGGCAAAGGCGCTGGCTCCGTTGAAATAAACGTTGCCATTGATATAAGCGGGCTGGGGAATCATTTCGAATTGTTCCAGGTCACCGTTTCCCAGGGCCTGTACCGCTTCTGTGTATTCCTTCATGCTGACAGGGCAGCCATCATACAGGGCTGTACCGTAATGCCGGTCGCTTTCTGCACCGCCCACGAAAATATTCTGGTACCAGCGGTCATCTTTGCCGTAGACGGGAACAGTACCCATGACCTCTGTACTGTGAGGAAAATGATACGGTGTTGCACGGTTTAATACCGGATACTGATTGGTAAAGCCGCAGCAGAGATTGTGAACGTACGCGCCGCCCTGGGCTGCATTAACAAAGCTGTAAGGAGATGTAAAGATATTGTTGTCCACCAGATAAGGGCCGTGGGTGACTTCGATCATGAAATCTCTGTTGTTCTTATCGTAAATATTGCTGCTGATCCGGGCACCCTGAGCCTGCCAGTCCAGCCATGTTCCAAGGGAACAATGGTGAATATAATTGTGGTGGATCTGCACATCGATGGCGGCGTGGAGTTTGATTCCGGCAATCTCATGCCCGTAGAATTCATGTTTGACGGCAATGCGTGAAATCTCGTTTCCATAGATTTCGCTGAATATACAGCCCATATGGCCGACGATGCCGTTCTGGCCGCAGTCATAGATCCGGTTATTACGGATGATATGGGAGCCGATACGTTCTTTGCTCCATCCGATGTTCCTGGCTTTGAATACAGCTTCCATCTGATACTGATATCCCGGTTTTCTGTGATATTTTGTATAATCATTGTTGCCCGTTGATGTCTCCTTGCCGAGAGTGATGCCGCTGCATTTGGCGTCGTGAATAATATTATTTTCTATGATCCAGCCCCTGCTCCAGTTGGGACCGAGGAGTCCCGGCTGTACAGCGGTAGGCGGTGCCCATGGTGCGGCAGCCTGACACATCTCAAAACCCCGGACGGTAATATAATTGATACCTGTTTTTTCAGGGTAGAAGCAGCTTTGGCGCACATTGATTTCTACCAGTTCTTTATTAGGGTCGGCTCCCTGAAAATTGGCATAGAGAATGACAGCATCCTCTTCCGGCAGGGCACACCACTGATACAGAGTGTTTTCCGGTTCCCATATCTGCTCCGGCCGGTTATCCCATGTTTCGTGAGGGCTTTCCATACGAATAACCGGGTGCATGACCTGTTCCGGCGATTCTGCTTCATAAAGAGATCTTCCGTTTAGATAAATTTCACCTGCGTGAACATTATAAGTTTTGGGGTCTATGAACCAGTCGCCGCCAAGAGGAGTCTTGTAGGGATTGTCTTTTTCAAATAGTGTGTCCGGTACCCGGACCTTCCAGACGGTACCTTCAATGTTTTCCCATCCGGTTATTTGCTCAGAACCTTTTATGACAACATGCTCTCCCGGTGCTGCCTCATAGATGATCCGGCATCCATCGTGCAGACCGCCGTTTTCCGGTCTGACCCACTCTCTGTATTCACCCTCATGTACGATAATTCTGTCTCCGGCGGCAGCAATAGAGGCTGCCCGCTGTATGGTAAGAAACGGATGAGCTTCTGAGCCGTCATTATGATTATGGCCTTGTTTGGAAACGTGATAAATGTGCATATTCAGTATCCTCCTTTGAAATGGTAACTTTGAGATTAATTTAATATGCTCTCCAGATAGCTGTACCAGAAGGTTTCCTTACCGTTTTCTTTCCATAACGCCCAGCCTTCCATTCGCTTCAGCAATTCTGTATCCGGCAGCGTTCCGGAAAAATAATCCCTGTTCACAGCCACGGCAAAGTTCAACATTTTCTCTTTTACTTCCGCATCCAGAGAAAGTCCGGACAAAGAAGCACGTACCTTACGCTCCGTAAGCGTGTCAAAAAATTCTCTGGATTCATCCTGCAGGATGTTAAGCCTCTCCTGATGACAGCTTACCTCGCCCTCGTTATTTATTTCTGCAACAGCATAACCGAGGGGCGTAACTGTCAGACTGCCCACCGCAGTATCCGTCAGTCCGTTTATTGTTTTATCATGCCATATATGCGAATGTCCACTAAAATGCGCGTTTACGTCATATTTCTCCAGCAAGTCAAATACCTGTCCATTATTGTACATAACAAATCCCATGCTTAGAAGATCATTCTGCGGCAGCAGATTCTGATGGGATACGGAAATAATCTTCATCCCCTGCTCTTTGGCCCATTGAAGCTGTTTCTCCATCCAGCTTAAGCTTCCCTGGCTGATTTCTCCCGGTGCGTTTACCGTGTTGGCATCCAGAAGAAGGATTCCCAGGTCTTTCGACAGTTGATACAGGTAACTAAAAGAGTCTTTATCCCTGCTCACAGCAGCATCATACCCGAAGCTGCCGCAGATTTCTTTAAAATCCTTTTCCGTTATCGGAGTTGTTGATTCTGCTGTATCTTCAATGTACCGATAAGCATAAGAAGATTCAATATCATGATTCCCGGGGATGACAAGCACCGGGATGCCTGCTTTCTGAAGCTTATCCAGTTTGCCTGCCAGAGCCTCCAGACTTTTCCTTTCACCATTGAAGGTCAAATCGCCGGATAAGATCAGGGCATCTGGTTTCTTTTCCAATGCTGCCTCCAGGAAGGCATTTACAATCTCTTCCGACTGTTCCACCATTTTGCCGTCTCCATTTTCTGCCATCCTGGTAAAGAGTGCCCCGCCATCCGTTAGTTCCGGCGACAGGAAATGAAGATCTGAAGCAATCCACAGCACGAAAGGCTCTTCCTTTCTATTATCAGACGCATATTCGGCTTTATTCCAACTGTTATAAAAGCAGAAAAATAACAGAACTAACAGAAAAATACCTATAAGCCCTGTCACTTTCATCTTTCCTGATATGTTTCTTGACCTCATTTTTTGCAGCTCCTCATTTTTAACTATATTCTAAATCAGATTTACTATAGCGTCAATCGCTCGCCGTATGCAAAGTAACGAACTATTAAACACGCAAGGGGATGGCCTTTTATTCTCTTTATTGGTATAATAGAAGCACGGAGCCAATGAGGATTGAGATTCTTCTGATGATGGATATATAAGAATGGGGTAGAAAGAGGGGAAATTGATGGTCATTAATTTTAGCTGTCCGAATTGCGGGGCGGATATGGCATATGATATTAAGCTTGGCAAGCTGCACTGCAGCCATTGTGATTACAGCGAAGCAATCAAAGCGGATGATGAAGCCTATAAGACAATGGAGCAGGAGCCGGCAGATAAGCCGAGATACTGTGTGAACTGCGGAGGTGTGCTGGCGGCAGGGGCGAAGACCTGTGCCACCCATTGTGAATACTGCGGGGCACCGCTGGTGATGGCGGACCGGCTGTCGGGAGACTGGCGTCCGGCCTATGTGCTGCCTTTTGAACTGGACAGGGAGAAGGCGGAGGAGGCCTTCAGGAAATGGTGCCATAACGGACGTTTTTCGCCGAAGGGATTTATGTCTGCGAAAAATATTCAGAG
>JBJEJD010000063.1:18076-19349 GCA_051877705.1 Coprococcus sp.
TGAAGGAATTTCAGATGCCTTATTTTGCAGGATTCGAGGCGGATCAGGCTGACTATGATGCCGATGAACTTTTGCCGCTGGTGAAGCAGCAGGTGGAGGGCTATGCATCGGATTATGCACGGACGACCATATCCGGCTATACCAGTGTCAGAATCAATCAGCAGCATATTTCCTATGATAAGGTACATAGTGATTATGTCTATCTTCCGATATGGTTCATTTCCTACAGATACAGGGATTCAGATTATATTTTTGCCATGAATGGGCAGACGGGCAAGGTCATTGGAGAACCGCCGGTGAGCCGGGGGAAGGTTGCCGGATGGTTTGCGGGAATATCGGCGGCGGTATTTGCAATATTGATGATAACAGGAGGTTTGTTCTGATGAGCAGAAACAGATGGCTGCAAAAAGCAGCGCTTATAATAATCATGATACTGGCACTCCTGATTCCGGCGGGGCGGGCTGCTGCGGCACAGCAGACGGCGGGTAATGCAGGCGGCATCTTTGACGGAGCAGATCTTCTGACGGACAGTGAAGAACAGGCTTTGAATAAGAAACTGTCGAAATATGCTGAGAAATATGAAGCAGATATTGCTATTGTAACCACTTCCTATGCGGGCGGACAGACGGCTCAGGCCTATGCGGATGCTTATGCAGAAAAACTTGGGCAGTCCATGACGGTGGATGATTATCCGGGCATATTGTTTCTGATCGATATGGATAACAGGGAGATCTATATTGCGACTCAGGGCAAGGCTATCGGCTGGTATGATGAGAAGCGGATCGATAAAATTCTTGATAATTGTTATGACCACATTATTGACGGCGAATATAAGGCGACCTGCGATGCCTTCCTGAAGGGCGTCCGTGACTATATGGGAAGAGAAGCCGGAAGAAGTGCCAGAATGGATATCTTCGGAGTACTGATTCGGCTTGTGATCGCATTGGCTGTGGGTGCGGCTGCCACCTTTGCCATGGTACATAGGAGAGGCGGAAGTGTGACCACCAGTGCCGCCACTTATTTTAATGCGGCCCAGTCTCATCTGGATGGGAGAGAGGACCGCTTCATCAACAGGACTGTCACGAGACGGCATATACCAAAGCCTCAGAATAACGGGGGCGGCCACGGCGGCGGCTCTTCCGGCGGCAGTTTCCATATGAGCAGCGGCGGGGGCGCTCACGGAGGCGGCGGAAGAAAGTTTTAGCCCGGTAAAATTAAATATGCATGCGTCTGCGGACTTCTTCCCGCAGACGTGAGCGCAGGAGGATCGTGA
>JBJEJD010000064.1:0-4533 GCA_051877705.1 Coprococcus sp.
ACCTGGGGTATTAAACACAACAACACCTTGCTCTGCACATTTGTCCAACGGAATATTATTAACACCGGCACCTGCTCTGGCAATAGCCAGCAGCTGTTCCGGCAATTCCAGTTCATGAACACTGGCACTTCTCACAAGAGCAGCATCTGAAAGAGCAAAATCATCCACTTTCTCATATGCATCTGTAAACAGGTCCATGCCGACTGCAGCAATCGGATTTAAACAACTAATCTTCATTATATTTACCTCCAACCAGGAATGCCACTATCTGGTATTCTCTGCCTCAAACTTCTTCATAAATTCTACCAGAGCCAATACACCCTCTGTCGGCATTGCATTGTAAATGCTGGCTCTCATACCACCAACGGTACGATGACCCTTCAGATTCTCAAAACCCGCAGCCTTAGCCTCTGCGATAAATTTTGCATCCAGATCCTTGTCACCTGTTACAAACGGTACATTCATAATTGAACGGCTCTCTTTTTCAACAGTACCTTTAAACATCTTGCTCTGATCAAGAAAATCATACAGGATCTTAGCCTTGGCTTCGTTGATTTTCTTTCTCTCCTCAAGACCGCCTGTCTTTAACAGCCACTTGAATACCTTTCCGCAAATGTAGATTCCATAGCAAGGCGGTGTGTTATACAGAGAATCATTATCTGCATGAGTCTTATACTTCAGCATGGTCGGTGTTCCCGGAAGCACGTCATCTGTAATCAGATCCTCTCTGATAATGACAATAACTGTACCGGCCGGACCTACGTTTTTCTGTACACCTGCAAAGATCATACCATACTTTGTCACATCGACCGGCTCAGACAGGAAGCATGAAGACTGATCAGCAATCAGAAGCTTACCCTTCGTATCCGGTAATGTGTGATATTTTGTACCATAAATCGTATTGTTTTCACAAATATATACATAATCCATATCATCCGTTATCGGCAGATCACTGCAATCCGGAATGTAGGAAAATGTCTTATCAGCAGAAGATGCCAGTTCAACAGCTTCACCGTAAATCTTTGCTTCTGCAAAAGCCTTTTTGGCCCACTGACCAGTGACGATATATCCTGCTTTTCTGTTCTTCATGAGATTCAATGGAACCATGGCGAACTGCAGATGTCCGCCCCCCTGAAGGAATAATACTTTATAGTTGTCAGGAATATTCATGAGCTTTCTTAAATCAGCTTCCGCCTCTTTAATGATATTGTCGAAAGCTTTAGATCGATGGCTCATCTCCATAACGGACATTCCTGTACCTCTGTAATCAAGCATCTCATCTGCTGCTTCCTGCAATACTTCAACAGGCAGTACAGCAGGGCCTGCTGAAAAGTTATAAACTCTGCTCATTTTTCCTCTCTCCTTTAATGAATGATATATAAACCAAATTGGTTTTTACTGATTTTTAACTTCGATGTCTTCCTCGGAAAAAGTATCCGCAATGGATGCTCCCGGAGCTACCATCGGCCAGACTTTATCATCCGGATCAATAATGCATTCAATAACAGCCGGTTTATTCAAGTCAATAGCCCAGCGAATGGCCTCATTGAATTCTTCCATTGTTGTGGCACGTCTTGCGTCCACACCCAATGCCTCGGAAACCTTGACAAAATCAACATTGTCATTGAGAACCGTCGCCGAATAGCGCTGACCATAGAACAATGTCTGCCACTGTCTGACCATACCCAGCACATGATTATTCAAAACGACCTCAATAATTGGAATCTGATATCTGGAAGCGGTAGCCAGTTCATTCATATTCATTCTGAAACAACCATCACCTGCAATATTGATAACCGTTCTGTCAGGGCAGCCAAGTTTGACCCCCATAGATGCACCAAGGCCATATCCCATGGTGCCAAGTCCGCCGGAAGTAATAAACTGCCCCGGCTCCTTGTACTGATAAAACTGTGCGGCCCACATCTGATTCTGTCCGACCTCCGTACAGATCGTCGCATTGCCGCCTGTTATATTGTAAATACTCTCAATGACACCCGGTCCAGTCAATACATCGTGATTATAAGTCATTGGATAATGGCTCTTCATCTCACGAATATGACGCATCCACGGTTCATGATCCTGCTGAGACAGGTGTGCATTCAGTTTCTGAAGAACGATCTTGGCATCTCCCTCGATAGAATACTTGCACATGACATTCTTATTCACTTCAGCTGCATCCACATCAATATGAACCAGGTCTGCATGACGGGCAAACGCTTTTACATTACCCAGTACTCTGTCAGAAAAACGGGTACCAATAGCTATTAAAAGATCCGACTCTGTGATACCGAAATTGGAAGCTTTTGTACCATGCATACCAACCATACCTGTATAGGCATCGCTGCGTCCATCAAATGCACCTTTACCCATGAGCGTATCGGCCACTGGTGCGTGCACCTTTTTGACAAAGGACCGCAGCTCATTGGCAGCATCAGCGCGGATCACACCGCCGCCTACCAGAATAAACGGTCTGATGGAATGCTCTATAAGTCCCACAACATCCTGAATAGCCTCATCGCTAATATGTGATATCTTGCGTTTGATCGGAGCCGGCTCTCTGTATGTATATTCCGCCTTATTGCCCGTTACATCCTTTGGAATATCCACAAGAACAGGACCCGGACGCCCCGACTGTGCAATGGCAAATGCACGGCGAATAGTATCAGCCAGCACATTAACGTCTTTTACAATAAAATTATGCTTTGTTACCGGCATAGTGATACCGGCAATATCAATTTCCTGAAAACTGTCTTTACCAAGCAGGTTTACATTGACATTACAGGTAATAGCCACCATCGGTACAGAATCCATATAAGCCGTTGCTATTCCTGTTACAATATTAGTTGCTCCCGGCCCCGATGTGGCCAGGCAGACACCTACCTTGCCGGTGGCGCGGGCATAACCATCAGCCGCATGAGAAGCTCCCTGCTCATGGGATGTCAGTATATGCCTGATCTCGTCACTATGCTTATATAATGCATCATATACATTCAGGATGGCTCCGCCCGGATAACCGAAAACTGTATCAACACCCTGCTCTTTCAGACATTCAACAACTATTTCTGCTCCTGTTAATAACATTCTATTCTTCCCCTTCTAATCTGCTCTTCTATACTGAAGGAACCTGAAGGATTGCACCCTTACTGCTATCTGTTACCAATGCTGCATAACGAGCAAGGTATCCAGTTGTCACCTTAGGCTCTCTCGGCTGCCATTTTGCTCTTCTCTCTGCCAATACTTCATCCGATACATCAACATTCAATGTATTTTCAGGAATATTAATCTTGATGATATCTCCCTCTTCTACCAGTGCAATATTGCCGCCGAGGGCTGCTTCCGGAGAAACATGTCCAATGGAAGCACCTCTGGAAGCACCAGAAAAACGTCCATCGGTAATCAAAGCCACGCTTGAGCCGAGACCCATACCAGCTATGGCTGATGTCGGATTCAACATCTCTCTCATACCCGGACCGCCTTTAGGTCCTTCATATCGGATAACAACTACATCACCAGGAACAATCTTGCCACCCTTGATTGCCGCAATGGCATCTTCTTCACAATCGAATACACGAGCCGGCCCCTCATGCACCATCATCTCAGGCACAACGGCTGAACGTTTAACAACTCCGCCGTTTGGAGCCAGATTGCCCTTAAGCACGGCAATGCCGCCTGTTGCGCTGTACGGATTGTCAATCGGACGAATGATCTCCGGATTCTTATTAACGCATCCTTCGATATTCTCACCCACAGTCTTACCTGTGGCAGTGATAAGGTCTGTATAAAGCAGCCCTTTCTTATTCAATTCATTCATAACAGCATAAATACCGCCTGCTTCATTCAGATCTTCCATATATGTATGACCAGCCGGTGCCAGATGGCAGAGATTAGGTGTCTTCGCACTCAATTCATTGGCAATATCAAGGTTCAGTTCGACACCTGCCTCATGGGCAATAGCTGGAAGATGAAGCATTGTATTGGTAGAACATCCCAGAGCCATATCTACTGTCAGCGCATTCATGAATGCCTTCTCTGTCAGAATATCTCTAGGACGGATATTCTTCTCGAGCAGTTCCATAACCTTCATACCGGCATGCTTTGCCAGCTTGATACGTTCCGAATACACTGCAGGAATAGTACCGTTGCCCTGAAGACCCATGCCAATGGCTTCAGTAAGACAATTCATACTGTTAGCTGTGTACATACCTGAACAGGAACCACAGGTCGGACACGCATGATTCTCAAAATCAAGAACATCCTCCTCAGTCATTTTGCCTGCCGCATAGGAGCCTACAGCCTCAAACATACTGGAAAGACTGGTCTTTCTGCCTTTTACATGACCTGCCAGCATTGGACCGCCGCTGACAAATACCGTCGGAACATTGACACGGGCAGCTGCCATCAGAAGACCCGGAACATTCTTATCACAGTTCGGAACCATAACCAGTGCATCGAACTGATGCGCTATGGCCATAGCTTCCGTTGAATCAGCGATCAGATCACGGGTCACCAGGGAATACTTCATTCCGATATGTC
>JBJEJD010000065.1:0-4516 GCA_051877705.1 Coprococcus sp.
TAGCCGACTTCCTCACGTGCAATCAACTCAACTGCAGACATAACCCCATGCTTCTCGAACAGAGCGATGGTTGAAGGATCAGCGAGAACAGATGTAGCATCGACAGTATTCTTGATATTTGGAAGGCCACGACGTTCTGCCTCTTTTACCCACTCTTCTGAATAACCGTCACCATTAAAGATGATACGGATATGTGCTGTCACCCATTCTTTGATCAGGTCATGAAGGGCGATTTCAAAATCATCAGCCTTCTCAAGAATATCTGCTGCCTGAGATAAAGTCTCTGCAACGATCGTATTCAATACAGTATTCGGGTCTGCAATGGATGCAGAAGAACCGACCATACGGAACTCAAACTTATTGCCTGTGAATGCGAAAGGTGATGTTCTGTTACGATCTGTGGCGTCCTTGCTGAATCTAGGAACGGTGGATACACCTGTCTCAAGCTGGCTGCCCTCAAGACTTCTTGTAGCCTCACCCTTTTCACATAACTGGCTCAGCACATCTTCCAGCTGTTCGCCGAGAAATACGGAAATGATGGCAGGAGGGGCCTCATTGGCGCCAAGTCTGTGGTCATTGCCCGGTGTTGCAGCAGACATACGAAGCAGCGGTGCATAATCATCAACAGCCTTCAGGATAGCTGCCAGAACAAGCAGGAACTGTTTGTTGGAATGAGGTGTCTTGCCAGGTTCAAGCAGGTTAATGCCTGTATCTGTGCTCATGGACCAGTTATTGTGTTTACCGGAACCATTGATACCTGCAAATGGTTTCTCATGAAGCAGACATACAAGATTGTGACGTAAGGCAACCTTCTTCATGGTCTCCATAACCAGCTGGTTGTGGTCTGTTGCAATATTGGTTGTATTATAGATCGGAGCCAGTTCATGCTGAGCAGGAGCAACTTCATTATGCTGAGTTTTTGCTGTAATACCGAGCTTCCATAATTCTTCATTCAGCTCTGTCATATAGGCAAATACTCTCTCTTTGATCGTACCGAAATAATGGTCATCCAGTTCCTGACCCTTTGGAGCCGGAGCACCAAAAAGAGTACGGCCTGCAAAAATAAGGTCTTTACGTTTGTCATATGTATCCTTGTCTACAAGGAAATATTCCTGTTCAGGACCAACACTTGTTGTAATCTTTGTAGCTGTTGTATCACCAAATAATCTGACAATACGAAGTGCCTGTGTACTCAGAGCTTCCATGGAACGAAGCAGCGGAGTCTTTTTATCAAGGGCTTCACCTGTATAAGCGCAGAAAATAGTCGGAATACAGAGAACCGCCGTACCATTCGGTGACTCATGGATGAAAGCCGGTGAAGTACAATCCCATGCTGTATAACCTCTTGCCTCACAGGTAGCGCGGATACCGCCGGATGGGAAAGAAGAACCGTCCGGTTCACCTTTGATCAACTCTTTACCGGAGAAGGAAAGTAAGATACTTCCGTCACTCTGAGGATTGATAAAAGAATCATGCTTCTCAGCTGTAATATTGGTTAAAGGCTGGAACCAGTGTGTAAAATGGGTTGCACCCTTTTCAATGGCCCATTCTTTCATCTCATGTGCAATGATCTCGGCAACATGCGGCTCCAGATCCTTGCCTTCAAGAATCGTATTCTTGAACTCAGCATAAATCTTCTTAGGCAAACGCTTTTTCATAGTTGCATCATCAAATACGTTAGATGCAAAAATCTCTGATACATTGATTTTTACTGACATAGATTATACCTCACTTCAATAAATTTTGTTGTAAAGGAAAAAGGCGTCCTCAAATAAATGAGAACGCCTTTGCTCTTCAAACTTAACTTCTCATTTATAATAGCACAAAATCTGTAAAATACAACCGTTTTTTTGAAATATTTTTTCTTTTGTAAAAAATCACCAATTACGATTGTGATTTTATCTGATTAACGCATTATTCTGACAATTCACCAATATAGTAAAAACCTTTGCACTCTTTCAGATGAACGTTGACGATCCTGCCGATCAGACTGGTATCCCCTTTAAAATGCACAAGAAGATTATTACTCATACGTCCCGTAACCATGGCAGCATCATGATCATTCACATCTTCAACCAGTACAGCCTGCGTGGAACCTGTGAAACGGGCCGATGCTTCGGATGCCTTTTGCTGAACCAGCTTCAGCAGACGGTCAAAACGATCTTTGATCACGTCCTCAGGAATCTGATCCTCCATAGCGGCTGCCGGTGTACCTGTTCTCTTAGAATAGATAAAGGTAAAGGCACTGTCAAAGCCGACCTTCTCCACTACATCCATGGTTTCCAGGAAATCTTCTTCTGTCTCGCCCGGGAAACCGACAATGATATCTGTTGTCAGGGAGATATCCGGACAGGCCTTCCGTATTTTATCAACCAGTTCCAGGTAGCCCTCTTTTGTATACTTCCGGTTCATCACCTTCAGTATTCTGCTGCTGCCGGACTGCAGCGGCAAATGAAGATGCCGGCATATCTTCTTTGAATGGCTCATGACTTCGATGAGTTCATCGGACAGATCCTTTGGATGGGAAGTCATAAACCGGATCCTCTCCAGGCCTTCAATCTTCTCAATCTCCTGCAAAAGAGCAGCAAAACTTATGGGCTGCTCCAGATTCTTGCCATAGGAATTCACATTCTGTCCCAGCAGCATAACTTCCACCACACCATCGGCCACAGCCGCCTCAATCTCCCGGATGATATCCTTCGGCTCGCGGCTGCGTTCCCGGCCTCTTACATAAGGCACGATACAATAGCTGCAGAAATTATTACATCCAAACATGATATTGATTCCGGTCTTAAAGGCATACTTCCGCTCATTCGGAAGATCCTCCACGATCTGGTTCGTATCCTTCCAGATATCGATCACCATTTTCCCCGTATCCAGACGCTGCCAGATCAGCTCTGCCAGTTTAAATATATTATGGGTTCCAAAAACAATGTCTACGTGACGGTAATTCTTCCTGATCTTCTCCACCACCTGCGGCTCCTGCATCATACAGCCGCAAAGAGCAATCATCATATCCGGATGCTTCTGCTTCATCTTCTTCATATAACCCAGATGCCCATATACACGAAGATTGGCATTCTCACGAACCGTACAGGTATTATAAATAACAAAATCCGCATCCTCTGAATCTGTTTCTTCAAACCCAATGCGTTCAAGAATCCCTGCCAGCTTCTCTGAATCCCTGGCATTCATCTGGCAGCCGTAAGTCTGAATATTGTAGGTCCTGCTTTTACCCGTGCGTTCCTTCTCTTCTTCCATCCGCTGATGCAGCTGATCCATAAAATAGAGCTGGCGTTCCGGCTCTGATGCCGGAACAGCCTCCATATAATCTATATTTGCATAATCCCTTATATTCATAGGTTTCCTCCAATAGTATTGCGTTATATCCCGCGTAACCCATCTTAACATATAAATATAAAGTTGGCAATTTATAAATTCTTACTCTTTTTGATTCTTCCAACAAATTCACACATCGAATCGGTATTAAGATTGCATTCCAGAAATCCTTTTCCGGTAAGAACATATACATGCGGAAACAGCTGCGGTTCCTGTTGTACAGCCTCTTTTTTTGAAATCATTTTTCTGCTTTTCTTCCTTGGTTTTTTCTTTTTCAGATATTCATCTTTGTATCGATCATGTAAATCAAGAAAAACTGCATTCAGACCTTCCAGAAATTCAAAAGTAACCTGTGAGGATACCTCACCGCATTGGCTCATCAGCTCATTGACCAGTACCCGTACAGAAGCCCGTCCATTGATGGTCATTTGTGACATCGGTGCCTGCCACATGATTGTAGTAATATTTCCATGACAAAGCCGGATTCTGTTTTTATCAAAATACAGTCTGCAATGCCTGCCTTTTTGCAGAGCAAACCCGTTTCTGCATGGAAACACATATCCGGATGCTTTTCTCAGATCATATGTATCATTGAACAGACCGTCACCCGACAGTTTGACAGCCTTGCTGTTCAAATAAGCATCCATATTCAAATAAAAAATTTCATTGATATTGATCCATTCTGCCTGATCATAATAATATTTCCCGTTAATATAAAGGAGAATCCTGCATTCATCCGGATCCAGACAGATATCCAACACATTCTCCATACCATAACACAGCCTGCATTTTTGCTCATTCTGTTTTTTTCCCGGAATCAGATACATTTGCACAGATCCATCTGTTTTTACCAGAGCCTGATCATCATTACCCATCAATTCCAAAGCACGATAAGCCTTTGATAATTTAGCTGGCTTCACTTCGGCAAATTCAGGCATTAACTGACCCCATAGCTCATTCATCAGCCATATTGTCACGCCTGCTTCCCTTTTGGACATCCTGTTACCGGCAGAAAAATCCGGAATCAATCTTATCAGTTCTGCCTGACTGAAATACCCTTTATTGGCCATGAAAAATTCTTTCGACAGAAATGGCAGTACAAAACCACGGCGGTCATATTGCCTGGCCAGCCGATCAGTATATTCGTCCGGTATATCATCATCCAGTCTGCGGACTT
>JBJEJD010000066.1:0-4443 GCA_051877705.1 Coprococcus sp.
ATATTGTTGCCGAGAACCCATCCATGAATCTTGAAATTACAATTCCATCCGATGGTTCTGTTACAAACGGTTACTGCCAGATTATTAACAAATATGCACTTCATCCGAATGCAGCAGGCCTTGCGATTGAATACCTCTGCAGCGATCAGGGTGCGATCGACCGTGCAAAAGGTTATGCAAGACCGACCAAGCAGGATGTAGAGATTCCTGAAGATGTAGCTGCTACACTGCTGAGTGATGATCTGTATGCAAATTGCACCAATATCTCTGATGTTGAGGCGTTGAATGCCGCATGTGCACAGATTGCAGAGCTTTGGGAGAGAGAGGTTCTTCCGCTCGTTCAGTAAACGGGGAATTTTATAAAAACAGATATTGTTTCATGTTCATGAGAAAATAAAAAGGTGCAGCCTTCCGGAGATGCTGTATAGAGGAGAGGGGCAGTATTTCCGGATGGTCTGCATGAAGTAACTCTATTTGGAGAAGTGATTCATATGAAGAAATTATTAAAACTCAGGAATATGCTGACGATGGTTCCACTGCTGATCCTTGCGGCGCTGTTTATTTTCCTGCCTATTTTAAGCATGGTTAAACAGAGTCTGATGATGCCTGAAACAGGTACGTTTACTTTGAGTAATTATATCACCATATTCACGGACTCTATTTATAGGGTTGCCACGAAGAACAGTTTATATCTGTCTTTTGTATCATCGATCATCGGTTTGATTATTTCATTTCTTATTGCATATTCCATTAATGAACTGGGTCAGAAGGGGCAGGGAAGGATTCTGTCACTGCTGAACATGGTATCCAATTTTGCGGGACTGCCGCTGTATTTTTCGTTTGTTGTTATTCTGGGTAATACGGGTATATTTGTACTTGCCCTTAAAGCCATTGGCATTAATCTGGCCAGTGTTTTTAAACTGTATTCCATACAGGGACTTTTACTGATGTTTGTTTATTTCCAGCTGCCTCTTGGCAGTCTGATGCTGGTGCCGGCATTTCAGGCGATTAATCCGGCATGGAAGGAAGCTGCGGAGATTCTTGAAGCACCGCCAATCAAGTTCTGGACGAGAATTGGCATTCCGGTTATGATGCCTAGCCTTCTGGATACATTTGCTCTGCTTTTTGCCAATGCAATTACTGCATATGCAACGGTTCTTCTTCTGGTAACAACCAGTATTCCGTTACTGCCGGTTAAAATTACGACTATGTTTACGGGAGAAATGACACCGCAGAGGGAAATGGGATCGGCTCTGGCGTTGTGGATGATTTTTATTATGCTTATGGTCATCTGTGTATGCAATCTTCTTAAAAGATTATTGTGCAAAGGGGGCGGCAAAGCATGAGAGACAAAAAGAAAAAAACAAAAAAACTGCCTTATATAATTCTGACGCTGACAGCCATATTTTTGCTGGTTCCGTTTATTGCCACGCTGATCTATTCCTTCACCGTTGGCTGGACTAAGCTGCTGCCGGCAGGGTGGACATTGAAATACTGGATCCAGGCTTTTACAGAGCCGGAGCTGTGGCCTGCTATTCTTAAAGGCCTGCTGATCAGTGTGCCGCCTATATTGATTACGAATATTATCGTTATTCTGGCATTATACACATCCGTTGTTTATATGCCAAAACTTGAAAAATATATTCAGACCATATGTATGATTCCGAATTCTCTGAAGGGTGTGACGATTGCCATTCCTGTTCTGGCGCTTTATGCCGGAACGGATACGATTTTTTCAAATCGAATGGTGATGCTGGTATGTATTTACTGTATTTCTATCCTGCCTTTTGTTTATCAGGGAATCAGAAATAACCTTCATGGCATCAATGTGACACAGCTTCTTGAGGCTGCTGAGATCCTCGGGTCAGGCAAGCTGTATGCTTTTATCCGTATTGTTCTTCCGAATATGCTCTCGGGTATTCTTGTGTCTTCCCTGATTTCGCTGTCGATCATATTTGGTGATTTTGCAATCATCAAGATTATTGCAGGTAATAAATACCAGACAGTTCAGATGCTTCTGTATAACAGCCGGCTGATCGTCCTTCAGTATCAGTGTGTTATTGTTATTATTATGTTTGCTGCAACATGGATCCTTTCACAGGTGGTGTTCAAGCTGCAGAACAGAAATAAGGTTTAGGTGAAAAAGATGTCGTATATAGAATTTAAAAATATCAATAAATATTTTGGCGATAATCATGTATTAAAGGGAATTAATCTGAGTATTGAACAGGGAGATCTGGTGACGCTTCTTGGGCCTTCAGGATGCGGGAAGAGTACATTGCTGCGCTGCTTTTCCGGTCTGGAGACTGTATCTGACGGAGAGATCTGGCTTGATGGCACCAATATTACGGATTTTACACCGAAACAGAGAAAGATCGGTATGGTATTCCAGCAGTACAGTCTGTTCCCGAATATGACTGTAAAACAGAATGTGGCCTTTGGCCTGCAGATGCTTAAAAAAGATAAAAAATATATTGAGGAGAAGGTAAAAGAGACCCTTGAGATCGTTGGGTTGTCAGAGAAGATCAATCAGTATCCGAAACAGCTTTCCGGTGGGCAGCAGCAGCGTGTAGCCCTGGCGAGAGCCATTGTTATGGAACCAAGGGTGCTGCTGTTAGACGAACCGTTGAGCGCCATCGATGCCCTGCTTCGGCGGAATCTTCAGATTGAGATCCGCAGAATTCAGCAGGAACTTAAGATCACTACTATTTTTGTTACCCATGATCAGGAAGAAGCCATGGTTATGTCAGATATGATACATCTGTTTAATATGGGGAGGATTGAACAGTCGGGATCGCCGGAGCAGATCTATGCGCATCCGCAGACAACATTTGCCGCAAACTTTATCGGGCATTATAATATCTGGAAAACAGAAGATCTTAAGAGAGTGGTCAGTGTAGATCTGGACTGTGAAAATGTAGCGGTACGCCCGGAGGCTATCCATATTTCAAAGGAACCTGAAAAAGTGAATGATGGTTATCTGCAGTTTAAGGGACGGGTTACAGGATCCATGTCCAGAGGAACGACGATTGTATATAGTCTGGATTGTCAGGGACTTGAAGTGAATGCAGATAAGCTGTTCAGTGTGGAAGGAAGAATTGCAGCAGGTACGGATGTTTATTTAACTGTTGCAAAATCCGATGTATTGGCATTAAGATAATAATTCATATCCTAAAAAATGCTGCTGCAGGAGCGGGCCGGGGGGACCGCGTCCTTGCAGTGGCATTTTACGATTAGTATACAAAAGTCATGGCATAATGAAACGAATAAAAGCTTCCATAGAATGATGGGGTGTGCGGCTGTTTTTCCAGGCAAAACCGATTTCACGCGGATGAATGGTCTGGCCGATGGGAATCTCAACAAGTGTGCCGTTTTCAAGATCACCGGCGACAAAATCTTTGATGACGCAGGCGATACCGAGACCGGTTCGGGCGAATTCTATCAGCAGGTCCATAGTGGTAGTCTCTATGAGATTGGAGGCATGAATATGATTTTCCTCCAGAAAATAATCAATAAACTGTCGGGATGCATTGGCCTTATCCAGAAGCATCAGTGTTCCTGCATTCAGTATGTCCAGACCTTCAGCGGCATGACGCATCTGCAGATGATCCAGATAGGATGGTGTGCAGACAAAAACATCCTCAATATTACCCTGAGATGCAAATGCAATATGATCCATATGAGGCTGTCTTGCAATGAGTCCAATATCAAGTGTTCCATCGTTCAGCAATTCCAGCGTCTGATTGGTGGATTGGCAAATGATATTGATGCTGATATGTGGATATTCCTCTACAAAAGCTTTCAGATAGGGCAGGAGCCGGTAACGGCACAGCGTTGTGCTGACACCTATGGTCAAATGTCCGATGCCCATATCCCTATAGCGCAGAAGCTCTGTTTCACCGGCTTCCAAGGAACGGAAAGCGTCGGCAACGTGCCGGTAAAGGAGCTGTCCTTCTTCGGTCAGGATGACTCCCCTTGAATTACGTTCAAACAGTGTGGTCCGGAGATTTGCTTCCAGATTGCTGATGGATTTACTGATAGCCGGCTGACTGATATAAAGCTGTTTTGCGGCGCCGGAAATACTGCCGCATTCAGCAACTACAGAAAAAATTTTGTACAGAGAGAGATTAGCATCCATAAAAGTGCCTCCTTTTTCACGCGGCATGATGGAATAACCTTCCTCCTGAAACAGACGCATCGTCAATCGTTCCAGGAGAAAGGTTATCCTATTGGCCGCTGTTTTATAAAGTCAGTGAGAATATACAACACTTCTATCTGATATAACCACAACTTATAGGAAATATTCGAATTATATATTTCTATTATACACCTATCTATGCTAAAATAACAGAAGGTAATTCACAAAGAAATCAATTTTGTATAATGAAACTGTCAAAAGGAGGTTTTTAATATGGGAATGACGATGACACAGAAGATTCTTGC
>JBJEJD010000067.1:0-4394 GCA_051877705.1 Coprococcus sp.
GCTTCCCCCTGAAAACGATTTGCGATGAGCATGTTTTCAGGGGGAAGCTCATCAGGAGAGTCTTTCAATACTCGTATAGGCTGAGTAGATACATTACCTCCCATTCTTCTTGACAGAGCGGATGCGGAATGCTATAACATTAGAAGACAGTTCGTTTGCACCATCCTGTCTATAAATAAAACCAGGGCTATGAAGTTACAGTATATCTGACTGACATAGCATGAGTGCTATGTCTTTTTTATATGAAAGGATCTTTTATGTATTTATTAAAAACAGAACACAGTTTTGATTCTGCCCATTTTCTTGCCGGATATGAGGGCAAATGCCGCAATATCCACGGCCATGAATGGCGTGTTATCATTGAGATCTGCCGTGAGGATCTGGATCCTTCGGGACAGACCAGGGATATGATCTTTGATTTTGGACAGCTTAAAAGTGATGTTAAAAGAGAAGTGGATGCCCTCGACCATGCACTGATCATCGAAAAAGGCAGTCTTCGTCCCGCTACTATGGAGGCACTTCAGGCTGAGAATTTTAAGATCATTGAACTGCCATTCCGTCCGACAGCCGAACGCCTTGCAGGTTATTTCTATGAACGTATGACGGCATGCGGCTACAGAGTTCACAGAGCAACCGTTTATGAGACACCTCAGAACTGCGCAACTTACGAAGGATAGGGGGATGGCCATGTCAGTTACCTATGAAGTTGTTGAGCATTTTGTCAGTATCAATGGCGAGGGTCCCCTCGCAGGCCAGCTGGCAGTTTTCATCCGGTTCAAAGGCTGTAATCTTTCCTGCAGCTATTGTGATACGAAATGGGCCAATGAAAGGGATACATCCTTCACCCCCATGACTGCCGAAGAGATTCACCAGCTCATCCTCGAAACAGGCATCCGGAATGTGACCCTGACAGGCGGCGAACCACTGGACCGGCCCTATATTCTGGAATTACTGGCCATCCTGTCTGCAGATCAGGAGCTGCACATCGAGATAGAGACCAACGGCAGTATTGATCTCAGTTCGTTTGCTGCCCTTTCCAATGCCCCGGCTTTTACCATGGATTATAAGCTGCCATGCAGCGGTATGGAGGCAGAGATGAATACAGATAATTTTGATCTGCTCACATCCAAAGACACTGTCAAGTTTGTTGTGGGTTCCCTGGAAGACTGCCGCCGGGCGGCGCAGATCATCCGTGATTACCGTCTGACAGGCCGCTGTCATCTCTATCTGAGTCCTGTATTTGGCAGTATTGATCCGGCTGATATTGTAGAATTTATGAAAGAAAACCGTATGAACGGCATCAACCTTCAGATCCAGATGCATAAAGTCATCTGGGATCCTGACAGGCGCGGTGTATAGGAGGTTATATTATAATGGCAATAGATACAGAAGCAATCAAAGAACATGTCCGTGGTATTCTCACTGCCCTTGGCGACGATCCTGACCGCGAGGGACTGAAGGATACACCGGACCGCGTCGCCCGCATGTATGCAGAGGTTTTTGAAGGAATGAACTATACCAATCATGAAATTGCTCAGATGTTCAATAAGACATTTGAGGAGGATCTGGAGCTTTCCGGAAGAAGTGATGATATGGTCATTGTGAAAGATATAGAAGTTTTCAGTTATTGTGAGCATCATATGGCTCTTATGTATGATATGAAGGTCTCCGTTGCCTATATTCCAAAAGGAAAGGTCATCGGCCTCAGCAAGATTGCCCGTATTGCCGATATGGCCGCCAAAAGGCTCCAGCTTCAGGAGCGCATTGGCTCCGATATCGCCGAGATCATGCAGGAAGTCACCGGCTCCGATTCAATTGCCGTCAGAATTCAGGGCTGCCACAGCTGTATGACTGCCCGCGGCATCAAAAAGTCATCGGCCCAGACCGTGACCACCACATTTACAGGCCAGTTCAAAGACAATCCGGCTCTGCAGATGCGCATCCTGATGTAAGAAGGAGGAAGTAAGTTTGAAAGCATTAGTATTATCCAGCGGCGGTGTTGACAGTACCACCTGTCTCGGCCTCGCCATTGACAAATATGGCAGTGATAACGTGATTGCCCTGGCCATCACCTATGGTCAGAAACATACAAAAGAAATTGAAGCAGCCCATGCTGTGGCTGATTATTATGGTGTGGAAATGCTGCATCTGGATCTGACCACCATTTTCCAGTACAGTGACTGTTCACTCCTGAGCCATTCCACCCAGGATATCCCGGAGGAATCCTATGCCGAGCAGTTAAAACACAGCGAGGGCAAGCCTGTTTCCACCTATGTTCCCTTCAGAAACGGCCTGTTTCTGTCCTGTGCTGCCAGCATCGCCCTCTCCAAAGGCTGTGATGTCATTTATTACGGCGCCCACAGCGACGATGCCGCCGGCAATGCCTATCCGGACTGCAGCGAAGTCTTCAAAAATGCCATGAACCAGGCCATCTATGAAGGAAGCGGCCGCCAGCTTAAGGTCGAAGCGCCATTCGTCAGCCTCACAAAAGCCGATGTGGTGCGCAAAGGACTGGAACTGAAAGTACCTTATCATCTCACATGGAGCTGCTATGAAGGCGGCGATAAACCATGCGGACGCTGCGGAACCTGTATCGACAGAAGAAAAGCTTTTGAAGCGAATGGGGTTCCTGATCCAGCCGGTCTTTGAGCCAATAAAGTGACTCCTATCTTATGCGGAACGCGCTCCCGCTCAACAGAAAGCGCAGCGGTTCCCCTCATAGCTTGTATCGCAACTATATTCTATAATTTTTATTTTTCTATCTAAAGGAGGAATATGAAATGACTGGACGTTCTAAGGAGGAGACTGCGGGGATCACGCATCTTGGCAGCAAGGGAACGAAGTATGATTTTAATTATTGTCCGGAGGTTCTTGAGACTTTTATTAATAAGCACCCTGATCATGATTATTTTGTGAAGTTTAATTGTCCTGAGTTTACCAGCCTCTGTCCGATGACAGGGCAGCCTGATTTTGGTAATGTGACGATTTCCTATGTGCCGGGTGAACGGATGGTGGAGAGTAAATCACTGAAGCTGTATCTGTTCAGTTTCCGCAACCACGGCGATTTCCATGAGGATTGTATGAATATTATTATGGAAGACCTGATCAGACTCATGGATCCGAAATATATCGAAGTGTGGGGCAAGTTCCTTCCAAGGGGCGGCATTTCCATCGATCCGTACTGCAATTATGGCAAACCGGGCACCAGATGGGAAGAAATCGCTGCCATGCGGCTGGCCAATCACGACCTCTATCCGGAACGGGTTGACAATCGATAATATCAATATTAAGCGGGCTGCGGCATGATCGATCCTAAAGATCATGCCGCAGCCTCTTTGTTCTATTGTTCCATTTTCTTAAGTTTTTTGAGCAATGATGCCGATTCTTTGAGCTTGATCACTTCATCACTGTTTTCTTTTTTGCATTGATCAAAATACTCATAAAAAAGCTGTGTGTAATGGACACTTTCTTCCCATTGCTGCTGCCCCTTTTCTGTGAGTTCACAAGGAGTCAGGCTGTAATGATCCATCAGATATTTGCCCAGCCAGGCGGTCAGCTTCTGCTGACCGTACACATTCAGATGCTCATCGTTATAGAAATCATTTTCCATGTCAAGACCGATCTCATCCCTGACCGTCTCCATATTCAGAAAATCATAACCGTACTCAGTGACTATCTGACCTGCGCGGTTCGACCGCTGATATCGCTGATATTCTTTGTCCGTTGTTATCCGGTGGGGAAATCTTACGAAGAGTACCTGCTGAATGCCGCTGTTTTGACATTCCTCAAGAAATTCCCTCAGGCAGGCTTCTGCTTCCGGATCAAGCTCCCGCTCCGATGTATCCGATGACACATCCATCACTTTAGCTTCCTTTGGATGTCCTGTATTGCTTGTCATGCCCTTCAGCAGTGAATATCCCCGTCTCTGCATGGTGATGGTGTCGATAGCTCCCAGTATATTCGTCCGCACATGCATCCATTTACCATGATATTTGATGATGGGAAAATAATAACTCAGGGGCTCCTCCCCGGATTTCAGAGAACGAATGGTGTCGATCTTATTTTGAGACATGGGCATATTATCGATCAGATAACGATTGGAAGCCTCTTTATACAGAGTTTTTTCATTATAAAGAGCTCCATTTATCTCCACCACCAGCACCCGGGGTGTCTGATGATTCAATATTTCCTTCAGTTCGCTTTTCCACAGGCTGGCCGGATTGGATTCAAAGGAATAGGGATAGCTGGTGAATCCAAAGCTGTCATAGGCCAATGCTGATGAAAAACCTGTATAAACCTCACTGGCACCCAGGATCACCACATCCAGCGTATTGTCCTCTTCCAGATAAAATCCGTCCATCCGCAGCTGATTTTTATCGAACTGGCGCAGATAA
>JBJEJD010000068.1:0-4388 GCA_051877705.1 Coprococcus sp.
GCAGAGAGATATTGAAAAACATCAGCCTTACGGTAGATCCGGATGAAATCATTCTGATCGTGGGTGAGAGCGGCAGTGGTAAGAGTACGCTGGTGCGCAGTATCATGGGGCTTCTGGGAAAGGAAGGACACATTTGCGGTGGTGATATTGTTTTTAAAGGACAGCGTCTGAATGATCTGACGGGAAAGGAATACAGAAGCCTTCGCGGCTCACAGATTGCTATGGTATTTCAGCAGCCTGAAAGGTCACTGGATCCGACGATGACTATTGGCCGGCAGTTCCATGAGGCCATGGATGTTCACAGGAAGGTCACCAGGCAGCAGGCATCGGAAAAAGCCGGGCAGCTTCTGATGAGGCTGGGCTTTGAGGAGCCCGGGCAGCTGCTTGGAAAGTATCCCTTTGAACTGAGCGGAGGTATGTGTCAGCGGGCAGCCATTGCGCTCTCTGTAGCCAATGAGCCTGAACTGCTTCTGGCTGACGAACCAACCAGCGCGCTGGATGTGGTGGTTCAGAAGCAGACTCTTGATATGCTATGTCAGATGAGAGAAAGTCTCCATATGGCGATCCTGATGGTGACCCATAATATGGGTGTGGTAGCTTATATGGCCGATAAAGTAGGTGTTATGCATCATGGCCATCTGGTGGAATGGGGAACCAGAGAAGAAATACTCAGAGATCCGAGACATGTTTATACCAGGGAGCTGAGCCGGGCTATTCCTTCCATGAATGGACAGCTGCCGGTATATGAAGGCCTTCATCCGATGAAACACTGGCAGAGGATGGAATGGTTTTCGGATACTCACTGGGCATTGATGGAGTAGGTACAACAGTTATGAGAGTGGCAGATATTAAAAACCTGAGTTACAGTTATACGGAATCCTGTGGTCAGAAAAAGGCCGTGTCAGATGTTTCTTTTTCAATTGAAGAAGGAGAATGTTTGGGATTGATCGGGGAGAGCGGCAGCGGAAAAAGCACGGTAGGGTCGTTGTTGGCCGGATTTATGTCGGGATATGACGGTGAGATCTGTCTTATGGGAAGGCAGCAGGATATGGCCGGATTATCGCGGGCTGAAAAACATCGGATATACCGGGATGTACAGATGGTATTTCAGGATCCATGGCAGTCTTTCCCGCCGCATATGCGTGTGGGAGAAGGGATTGCTGAAGGTCTTCGTTATTATCAGAAAGAATTGGGACTTAGCGATACACAGGTCAGGCAGAAAGTAGGTGAGACCATGGAACAGGTGGGACTTCCTGAACGCTATTATAATAAGAAATGCCGTGAACTGAGCGGTGGGGAATGCCAGCGGGCGGCCATTGGACGGGCCATAGTCCGTGCGCCGAGGCTGCTGATCTGCGATGAGGTCACCAGCGCGTTGGATGTGTCCATACAGGCGCAGATCATGCAGCTTCTGGCAAAGCTTAAAAGGGATACAGGTATGGCTTATCTTTTCATATCTCATGATCTGGCATTGGTGGGAGGCATCTGTGATCGTGTATGTGTTATGAAGGATGGTCATCTGGTGGAGGAATTGCCGGGAGGCTGCGCTATGTATGAGAAGGCACAGCATCCATATACCCGACTGCTGATGTCATCGGTGTTAAGTGTATAATAAAATATTGTAAAGACCGTGGGGACAGGTTTCTCGACTCATTTAATGAATCGGGGAACCTGTCCCCACGGTCTTTTCAGAAAGCTCTTTTTTCTTCGTTGCTTTCTAAAGGGGGTATAGGTATAATATAAGAGAAGTCGTGTAAAAAGCGGGTGGAATCTGTCCCTACGGTCAACCCGCCAACAAAAGAATGAACGAACAGGAATAGAAGATTGGTTATGGAGTGGAAATCATATTTTTATGAAACGATGATAAAGAGAGGCAGGCAGTATTACAATACGGGCCGTGTGAAGCGTCTGCATTACAAAAATGGTCAATGGACAGCTCTTGTGAGGGGGAGCAGGCATTATAATGTGAAGATCCGTCTCGATGCAGACGGTGAGATAAGGAGAATGACCTGCGATTGCCCTTTTGCAGATAGTGGTGAGAATTGTAAGCATATGGCGGCTGTTTTCATTGCCATTGAGGAACGGCAAAAAAGTGATGATCAGGAAGAGGTGGTACAGCAGCTGCAGCTGGATGTGGCTGAACCGGAAAAGGCTGTTTCGCTTCCTTTTTCTAAAATGGCAGACAGAGAAGATTATGGCTATTTTGATCTGAATTATATGGTGCGGGACATGGAAGTGTCCAAACGGGTATGGGATAAGGGACGGCAGGGAGCTGTTCAGGGAGATATTCAGCTGGATCGTGTGGATATCGGCTATACATCCGCCTATTATGGCAATGAGCTGGTGGGAGCAGTCTATGGGACTGTCACACAGAAAAACAGAGTATATGGCATTAGTGTTTATTTTGATAAAGAAAAAATCCGATCGGCATCCTGTGGTTGTCCGGGATGTTCCGGGCGGTATGATACGGGATACAGCCAGTATTATAATAAGGTTTGTGCCCATCAGACGGCACTTTTGTATCTTCTGGAAGATTATCTGATGACATACAATCCGGGGGATGCAACGGATCTGACGGCGAGCAGATTGTTCCAGCATTATCAGGCAAGACATGCCAACCTGGTCAGGGCGAATCTGGATGAAAGAACGCAGGTGCTGCATATTGAGCCGCGCCTGGAGGGAGGCAATGTTCTTAGTGCGTCCTTCAGAACCGGAACGGATAAGCTCTATGTGGTGAAGAATCTGACAGAATTTGTGGAGCAGGTGGAGAATGGCAGTGAGGCTGTCTTTGGCACGAAGACCAGGATTAATTTTGCCGGTTGCCGGCTGGATGAGAAGTCGGAGAAGTATTTTCAGTTTATCCGGAAAGCAGTGAATGATGAATTGCGGCGGCAGGACAGATTGAACGGCAGAGCCGGCTATTATGACAGTACGGCGATTAAGGACAGTATTGCACTGACAGGACCGTGGCTGGATGAATTCTATCGTCTGATCAAAGATGAAAAGACAGAGTATACTTTCTGGAATGGTGATGGCAAACAAAAAAGGATGATTGGCTGTGATGAGAAGACACCGGAGATCAGCCTGACTATTCGGCCATGGAAGGATGATCGGGATATTTTTCAGGGAGTACATGTTTATGGCACCATGGAAAAACTGATGGAAGGCAATGAGGCTTATTATTATGTTGATGATGATGGCAATTGTCTTGAGCGGGTCGGCCGTGAGGCGATGAAGGATATTCTTCCGCTGTACCGCATGTCGGGAAATGGCAGCATTTCCTTTGATGTGGGCAGAAAGTCCCTGTCCGAGTTTTACTATACAGTGCTTCCGATTTTCAGACAATATGGAACAGTTGTGGAAGAAAACAGGGACATGCTCGACAATTATCTTCCGCCGGAGGTCTGCTTCAGATTTTATCTGGATGCAGAGGAGGAGAATCTGCTCTGCCGTGCAGATGCGGCATATGGGGAAAAGGTCTACTCTATTATAGATACGCTGGAAGAAAAAGGTGATGATTACAGAGATGCTGTCAGGGATATGAACAGGGAAGCGGAGGCAGTATATCGCGTGACCAGGTATTTCCCGGAAATAGATATACAGGCAGGTGTATTCCACTGCGGAAGAGAGGAGGAGAAGATTTATCAGGTGCTCAATCAGGGGCTGGATGATCTGATGGCATTTGGTGAGGTGCATACCACAGAACGTTTTAAACGGCTGAATATTCGCCGTATTCCGAAGATATCTGTTGGTGTGTCTATAGAGAGTGATCTGTTGCAGCTGACTGTCGGTTCTGAGGAGCTGAGCCGGGAGGAGCTGCTGGAGGCATTGAACAGCTACCGCAGAAAGAAAAAATATTTTCGGTTAAAAAACGGCAGTTTTGTGAATATTGAGGGAGACAGCATAGAGATACTTGGAGAACTGATGGAAGCGATGCATGTCACTCCAGGGGAATTTGTCCAGGGAAAGATGCATTTCCCGGTTTATCGGGCCCTGTATCTGGATAAAATGCTGGAGCAGAGCAATGGTATTTATTCGAAGAGGGACAGTCATTTCAGACGATTGGTGAAAGAATTCAAGACGGTCAATGATTCGGATTATGAGATACCGGAGTCACTGCAGAATATTATGCGCAATTATCAGATCGTCGGCTATAAATGGCTGCGGACATTGGAAGCCTGCCATTTTGGCGGTATTCTGGCGGATGATATGGGTCTTGGCAAGACGCTGCAGATGATTTCTGTATTGCTGGCGTGGAAGGATGAAGGCCGTAAAGGCACATCACTGATTGTGTCGCCGGCATCCCTTGTCTATAACTGGCAGGAGGAACTGAGTCGTTTTGCCCCGCAGCTGAATGTCTGCATGGTGACGGGAACGCAGAAGGAGCG
>JBJEJD010000069.1:0-1341 GCA_051877705.1 Coprococcus sp.
CTACAGATTCGGTCTGATCTGTTTTGGCCTGTAACCGGACTCCTCCAGTGCCTGAATAATCTCATTCTTATGGGCTGTTCCATAAGCCTCCAGTGTGATCTTCAGTTCCACTGCCGCATTGCGGTTGGTGCTGAAAAACTGATTATGATCCAGCTTGATGACATTACCGTTCTTTCTGGCAATAACTTCCGATACCCGAACCAGTTCACCCGGCTTATCCGGCAGCAATACCGATATGGTAAATATCCTGTCTCTTGCAATCAGTCCATTCTGCACCACAGAAGACATGGTAATCACATCCATATTGCCGCCGCTTAAGATGGATACAACCTTCTTCCCCTTCACATTCAGATGCTTCAGAGCAGCTACAGTCAGCAGCCCCGAATTCTCCACAACCATTTTATGATTTTCAACCATGTCAAGGAAAGCTACAACCAGTTCCTCATCTTCAACGGTAATGATATCATCCAGATTCTGCTGCACATACGGGAAGATCTTCTCACCCGGTGTCTGCACAGCCGTACCATCGGCAATGGTATTGACCGGCGATACCGTTGTCACATGTCCGTTTTCAATGGACGCCTTCATACAGGCAGCTCCCGCCGGTTCCACACCAATGACCCTGATATTATTCTTCAGCATCTTTGCCAGCGTAGACACACCTGTAGCCAGACCGCCGCCGCCAATCGGTACCAGTATGTAATCCACCAGCGGCAGTTCCTGAATGATCTCCATGGCTATGGTCCCCTGTCCCGTAGCCACCCTCAAATCATCAAAAGGATGGATGAATGTATAGCCATTCTCTTCAGCCAGCTCGTAAGCCTTTTCACAGGCCTCGTCATAAACATCGCCATACAGCATGACTTCTGCACCGTAACTTCTTGTTCTTTCTACTTTGATCAATGGTGTGGTCGTCGGCATAACAATAACAGCCTTCACGCCGTAGCACTGGGCAGCATAGGCAACACCCTGGGCATGATTACCCGCTGATGCCGTAATAAGTCCTCTGGACCGCTCCTCATCCGTCAGGGTGCTGATGGTATAATAAGCGCCTCTCAGCTTATACGCGCCTGTCAGCTGCATATTCTCCGGTTTAAAATAAACCTTGTTGCCGGTCTTATCACTAAAATGCTTACTATAGATAAGCTTCGTCTCCTGTGTTACACGTTTAACCACTTCGGAAGCTTCCTCAAAAGCCTCGAGGGTCAGCATTCTCTCTTCTGTCATAATCAGTCTCCATTTCTAACTGTCTTTTTTAGTCTATAGTGATTTATTATAACCAATCATTCGAGGAAAATCAACCGGAGATTTTATTTATTTACTACGCCAAAGGGATAAACC
>JBJEJD010000069.1:1441-4386 GCA_051877705.1 Coprococcus sp.
ATAATTGTTTTCCAGCATTCTGATGTGGCTGAGCAGAGACGGATCACTGAAATATCTGGCATGCAGCGGGCACTTCCGAACACATGCATGACATTTGATGCACACCCCCGTCACTTCTTCAACATCCTCCGGATTGATACTGCCCATCGGACAGACTGAAGCGCATACGCCGCACTTATCGCATATCTCCGAATTCAGCTGCGGTTTCGCCTTCAGGAAAGATGCCGGTCTTCCATCTTCTTCCAGAGGTTTGTAATAAGGTCCTACCGGCAGATTTCCCGGAATCATCAAATTCGAAAAAGGAGCATCATTTTGTAAAAATTTATCCGCAATATGTCGTCCAAAAGCAGCCGCCTCTTCCAGATCCTCTTCGGAAGGCCTGCCTGCGGCCAGTACTTCTGACATAACATGTCGGCAAACAACAGCCCCTGCACCGGTCATTCGGAATCCATTGTCCTTCATCAACAGATAAAGTTCCATTAACGCATCATCATAACTTCTATTTCCATATGCGGCAACAGCCACTCCCGCTGCACCGCCTCCCTTTATGCTGTCCCTGACAAACGGCATAATTTTATTGGGAACTCTTCCGGCATAGGTAGGACTTGCCAGTATAACCAGGTCTTCCTCCGAAAATGTCAATTCTTTTTCCCTTTGCCCCGGCAGTGTCCAGTCATAAATCTGAAACGTCTTAATGCCCAGCGTCTCAGCTGCTGCCCGGGCAACCCTCCTGACCACCTTCTCCGTGCTGCCCGAAGGACTGAAATAAACTGCCCATACATTTTTAATCATCTTCATATTCCCCCCTTCATACTTCATATCTATTGTAACATAACACATCAGAAAAACAAAGAAATCCTCCGGAAGCATCAAACTTCCTGAGGATTTTTCAGCACATATTATCAGCCGGTCACACTGATATTTTAACCCATATTATAATATAGCTTCTAAAGTCTTTCTGATAGCCTTAATAAATTCCTCGCTGTTAGCCACAGTGACATCCTTCAATGTTGTAATCAGCGCCAGATCCTTGGTCATGGTACCGCCCTCGATGGTATCAATGGTCGCTTTCTCCAACTTATCTGCAAATGCCATCAGTTCAGGAATCTGATCCAGCTCTCCGCGCTTTCTTAAAGCACCGGTCCATGCAAAAATCGTTGCCACAGAATTAGTAGATGTCTCTTCACCCTTCAGATGTTTATAATAATGTCTCTGAACAGTACCGTGAGCAGCCTCGTACTCATAAGTGCCGTCCGGAGCTACAAGAACAGATGTCATCATAGCCAGAGAACCGAATGCTGTAGCCACCATATCACTCATGACGTCTCCGTCATAGTTCTTACATGCCCAGATATAACCGCCTTCAGAACGGATCACACGGGCAACTGCATCATCGATCAAAGTATAGAAATATTCGATACCTGCCGCATCAAATTTTTCTTTATATTCTGCATCAAAGATTTCCTGGAAAATGTCCTTGAAAGTATGATCATATTTCTTGGAAATCGTATCCTTCGTTGCAAACCAGAGATCCTGTTTTGTATCCAAGGCGTAATTAAAGCAGGCCTTTGCAAAGCTTTCAATAGATGCACTCACATTGTGCTGTCCCTGGATGATACCTGGTCCGTCAAACTCATGAATCAGTTCACGAACTTCCTCACCGGCCTCATTGGTATAAACCAGTTCAGCCTTTCCAGCCCCTGGAATCTTCATCTCTGTTGCCTTATATACATCACCATAAGCATGTCTTGCAATAGTGATCGGCTTCTTCCATGTTCTGACAGTCGGCTCGATGCCTTTTACAATAATCGGTGCTCTGAAAACAGTACCATCCAGAATGGCACGGATCGTGCCGTTCGGGCTCTTCCACATTTCCTTCAGATTATACTCTGTCATACGGGCTGCATTCGGTGTAATCGTCGCACATTTAACAGCCACACCGTATTTCTTTGTTGCCAGCGCAGAATCTATCGTTACCTGATCATTCGTCTGATCTCTGTATTCCAGACCAAGATCATAATACTCTGTCTTCAGATCGATAAACGGCAGAAGCAGTTCATCCTTGATTATCTTCCAGAGAATTCTTGTCATCTCATCGCCATCCATCTCAACCAGCGGTGTCGTCATCCTTATCTTGTCCATGCCATATTCCTCCATGTCTTGTATATATATATCAGTTGTGTCTCTCCTATGCCATACGCAATTCGCAGGAACTATTGCAAAACATCCTGCTTCTCAGGCGGATTTTTGGCGTGTTTCACAAGGAAAACGATTAAGCTGAAAGCTTTGTTTTCCGGTGAAACACCCAAAAGGGTACCGCCTCAAAAAAATACTGCAATAGTTCCGTTATTCTTTATAGTAATTGATCAGACAGCCAGCCAGAATGATCTTTCTCTCGTCATCTGTCAGTTCACCCATCTTCAATGTAAATGGCACCAGCTCGTCTTTTACAACATAAGCAGGAATATCTGTCAGTTTATCTTCAATGGCCTTCTTAATACCCGGAATGAAGATATAGTCGCCATTGGCAAATGGCAGCTCATCTTCCGGATAGAGGAACGGCAGCATGCCCCAGTTAATCAGATTGGAACGATAACGCTTCGTTGCATAGCCTTTAGCGATATTGGCCCATCCGCCAAGAACCTTCTGACAGGAAGCAGCCTGTTCACGGGCAGAACCGTCACCCGGTTTCACAGCATAGATCGTGCTGCCGATGGCTGTCTTTCTGGCACGCATATCCGGAAATACCTTCTTGATCTTTCCGACCACATGGGTCAGTTCATCCTGCATCTCCATATCGCCTTCACACGGGCAGGCACCGGTCTGACGGATCGTCTCCAGCTGACGGACAGCCTTGGCACGTCCCACATAAGCCGGATCTTTTCTGGACAGGGTAAATTCTGCCAGTCCCAGTGGGTTGGAACGGAAGGAAGAGGTCTCTCCTG
>JBJEJD010000070.1:0-18590 GCA_051877705.1 Coprococcus sp.
TACAGGATGGACAGTAGTTAACTAAAGTTTTGTCACGGAATGCAAGACCATTCTCAAACAGCTTCAGGAAGATCCACTGTGTCCATTTGTAATAATCCTCTTCCGTTGTATCAATCACACGGTTCCAGTCAAATGAAAAACCGACACGCTTCAGCTGATCAGAAAAATGCTTGATATTCTGATCTGTTACAATTCGTGGATGTGTATTCGTCTTGATGGCATAGTTCTCCGCAGGCAGACCAAATGCGTCAAAACCAATTGGGAACAATACATTATACCCCTGCATACGGCGCTTACGTGATACCACTTCCAGACCTGCGTAAGCCTTGATATGACCTACATGCATGCCTGCACCACTCGGATAAGGGAACTCTACAAGACCGTAAAATTTAGGTTTGTCGCTCTTATCTTCTGCGGCAAAAATATCCGCATCGGCCCATTTCTTCTGCCACTTTGCCTCAATCTTCGCAAAATCATACTTCATATGTTTCTATTTTCCTCCTTAAAGAGGGTTATCCCTCTGTTTTCAGCTAGTTTTTATTCTATCATAACAGGAAGGAAAGTCAATAATTTATTCTGTTAACGCAGAATATCTGACCCAGGCAGCAAGACCGGCCCCATGCATAAATTTGCCGGAAGCAATAAGTTTTGTGAATTCTTCAACAGGTACTTCATGAAGGTTCAGTAATTCTGCCGGGTCCAGTTCTGTTTCTGAACAGAAACTGCAGAAGGCTGCAAAAAGATGGATTTTTTCATTGGTGGAGCCAAAGGAAGGATAGAAAGCCCCCAAATCCATCCAATTTTTCGCATGGTATCCTGTTTCTTCCTGCAGTTCCCGTCCTGCTGCGGCAGCAGGTGTTTCTCCGGGATCGATCAGGCCTCCGGGAAGCTCCCACTGCCAGGAGCGAATCGGATAACGGTATTCCCGTAAAAGGAGTATATTCCCTTCATGAAATGGGAGAATGCAGACGCCCTCTTTCATTTCAAGATAATCATAAGGATGCATCTTCTCATTGACTCTGACCTCATCGGACACAATCGTAAAACGTCCCATCTGTATTTTTTCTGATTTTATTGTCTGAAAGGGATTGCCGGATTCTGTTCGATTTTCCATTGTATTATTCATGTCCACCCTCCGTTATATCAGACTGGCAGCGCCGATCATTCCGGCATCATTGCCCAGAGCTGCGATGGTAATTTCCGGCAGCTCACCTTTCTCTCCACCGAAGCAGTTTTTCTTCATGATGTCAAAAAGAGGCTCCGTAAGGGTATTGCCCTGTGCGGATATGCCGCCGCCCAGAAGTACAAGCTGAGGGCGGAATATATTCACAATATTGACGATGCCCACACCCAGTCTGCGAATATATACATCAACGACCTCTTTAAGCACTGTATCCCCCTGGGCAGCAGATGCAAAGATTGCTTCTGGTGCCATCTCTCTGCCAACAGCTCTCTTCGCATCTCTTATAAGGGCCGTAGCCGAAGCATAGGCTTCCAGACAGCCGCGCCTTCCGCAGGTACATGGTTCACCATTTTCTACGATGACCATATGGCCCAGCTCACTGCCGCCAATGCCTTTGCCTTCGTAAATGCTGCCGTCCAGAATGATACCGCCGCCAACGCCGGTTCCGAGGGTGATCATGATCACATCCTGGCATTCCTTTCCGGCACCTGCAACCGCTTCACCAAGAGCCGCACAGTCTGCATCATTGGCGATCTTAATCGGTATCGGCAGATATTTGCCCATTTCTTTGACGATCTCGACATTTTCCCATTTAATATTGTTGGAATAACGTACAACACCATTTTTCCTGTCAATGGTTCCAGGCACACCAATACCGGCACCCACACACTGATCCATGGCAATCCCCTGCTGTTCCAGCAGTTCCAGCGTCTTCTGTCCAATCTCATCAATCACTTCCAGTGCTGAACGTGATGCATTGGTCTTCATCTGTACACTGGTAATGATTTTCTGATGAATATCCACCAGTCCAATCTTCGTATCCGTACCGCCGATATCGATGCCGATGCGAACCGGTGCCGCTTTCTCACGAATTGTTGTAATCAATGCATCGCAGGAGCCTTCCACCATATAATTGCCGCTGCCGGCAGATATGAAGAAGCTGTCGCCCTTTCTAAATGTCAAGGTCTCTCCTGCATCCGAAATCGTTCCCTGGCCATCCAGAATCAGAATGCTGGCAAAGGATTCATCCGATACATTGCCTTCCATCTTCTTCATGACCTTGCCGTCAAGGTTAAGCTTATCAACTGTAAAGTAATCACAGTCTGCCACATGAGGATAACTGCTCTTATCTTTGATGATCGGCACACGATTGGTCACGGCCAGTGCTTTTTCAATATGTAAATCGCGTTTTTTCCCATCCTTGCCGACTCTTCCATAATCATAGACACGGTAAGTCACATTGGAATTCTGCTGAATCTCCGCAATGAGGATATCCTTACCGATGGCATGGATGGTTCCGGATTCGATGAAAAGTACATCGCCCTTCTGTACAGGCACTGCATTCAGTACTTCAAGAAGTGTATCCTCCTGGATTCTCTGCGCGAACTCTTCTTTGCTGATTTCCTTTTTGAAACCGTAATACAGGAATGCATCTTTCCCTGCATCCATCACATACCACATCTCCGTCTTGCCATACTGGCCCTCATTTTTGAGAGCATACCGATTGTCCGGATGCACCTGGATCGACAGATTGTCTTTTGCGTCAATAAATTTTGTCAAGATTGGGAAATCACGAAATCTCCGGCAATTGACTCCCAGTACCTCTCTGCCTTCTGCCTCAATATACTGCTGCAGTGTCTTTCCTGAATAAGCACCATTCATGATATAAGACGGACCATCCGGATGACAGGACAATTCCCATGCTTCGGCAAGCACATCCCCGTTATAGTCAATGCCATATTCTTCTCTCAGCCTGCTTCCGCCCCAGAGATAGTCTTTACAGCTTGGTTTTAATTTCAATAAACTCATGTTAATCTCCCTGCTTTCTATAATCCTTCCCCATTCGTTCGGATTACATCTCTATACCAGTATGCAGAATCCTTTAGAATCCGCTTCTGTGTCCGGTAATCTACATATACCAGTCCAAAACGTTCAGAATATCCTTTCGCCCACTCGAAATTATCCATTAGAGACCACTGGAAATATCCCCGCAGATCGATTTCTCCCGCAGCCCGCTTCAATTCATGGAGATACCTTGCCAGGAAATCGATTCTGTTCGGGTCATGAACCTGACCGTCCAGGGAGATAACATCGTGGCAGGAAAGGCCATTTTCTGTAATATAGATCGGCTTATGATATCGCTCATATAAGAATTTCGGTCCCCAGTAGAGCGCCTCCGGTGTTACCGGCCAGTCAATGGCCGTCTTTGGAAATCCGCCATACCGTTTCACATCTTCCGGTTTCCCATCTTTCCCCATACAAATACATCTTCCGTTATAGATATTCTGACCATACACATCAATAGGCTCTGAGATCAGTTTCATATCCTCATCTGTGATCTTTGGAAGATATTTTTCATACCTCACAAGACCTTCTTCCGGATAATGGCCCAAAATTACCGGATCTGACCACCATGGTATATTCCATGTCCAGTTACTGTCATCCGGCTGCAGAGAAAACATCATCTGCCTTGCCGCTTCGATATCCTCCGTCTTTTCCGTCTCCGGGTAACACATACCGCAAGTCGGTGCATATCCGATCACTAATGGCTGCTTCCCGTACTGCCGCAGCATCTGTACAGCTCTTCCATGGGCTTTCAGGGCATTATGTGCCATTTCGAAAGTATCTCTGAGTGGAGATTTTAAGCCAGGCGCATGTTCTCCGTTCAAAAATCCAAGACCAACAAAACACTGTGGTTCATTTAAGGTAGAATAATGAGTGACTCTGTCACTAAATCTTTGAGCCACAAGCTTTGCGTACTCGCCAAACCATTCCACGATCTGCGGATTCATCCAGCCGCCACGCTTGTAGATCTCATAGGGCAGTTCCCAGTGATACAATGTAATATAAGGTTCAATACCATTGTCCAGAAGTTCATCAATCAATGCATTGTAAAAATCAATACCCTTTTCGTTGACATAACCAAATCCTTCAGGCAGCACACGGGACCAGTCAATAGAAAAACGATAGGCCTTCAATCCCATTTCTGCCATCATCTGTACATCTTCACGGAATCTGTGATAATGGTCACAGGCTATTTCTCCCGTATGTCCCCCAAGCACATGTCCCGGCTCCTTCGTATAGATATCCCAGATATGTTCTCCCTTTCCTTCGCCTGAAACAGCACCTTCAATCTGATAGGCACTGGTTGCAGCTCCCCAGACAAAGTTCTTTGCAAATGCCACTAATAACGCCTCCTATTCCGCCAGTTTTTCTACAGCTGCCATCATCTCCTGCAGTTTTCCGGAAGCATCTTCTTCATCTGCTCCTCTGACACCTATATAAAACTTGATCTTCGGCTCTGTTCCCGATGGACGGATGCAGCACCATGTACCGCCTTCCAGCTCGAAATAGAGAACATTGGATGCCGGAAGCCCTGTCTCCGTCTTTTCGCCAGTTACACAGTCAAGCAGTACATTCTCTTTATAATCTCTGAACTGGGTCACTTTCAGACCGCCAATCTGCTTTGGTACATCTTTGCGGATGCCTTCCATCATTTCCTGAATCTTTCTGGCACCATCCTGTCCCTTTAATGTGACAGTGGACAGCCCCTCTTTATAAAAACCATATGTTTTAAAGAGCTTTTCCATCTGATCACAGAGGGTAATCCCCTGATGCTTGCACCATGCAGCCACCTCGCAGAGAGCCATCACAGCCACAACGGCATCCTTGTCCCTGGCATGGGTTCCCACGAGACAGCCGTAGCTCTCTTCATAACCGAACAGATACTCATGGCTGTGATCCTGTTCAAAGAATTTAATCTGTTCACCGATATATTTGAAACCAGTCAGTGTTTCGATCAGATCCACATTGTATGCTTTTGTTATTTCCCTTGACATCTTGCCGGATACAATCGTCGTCACAACGGCACCATTTTCCGGCAAAATACCCATGGCCTTTTTCTGAGACAGAATATATTCCAGAATCAGCATACCGGACATATTGCCTGTAAAACTCCTGTATTCCCCTGTCTTTGTATCCCTGGCATAGACACCGAGACGGTCTGCATCAGGATCCGTTGCCAATACAATATCCGCATCCACTTCCTCTGCCAGTTTCAATGCCAGGACAAATGCATTCTTGTCCTCCGGGTTCGGATAAGACACTGTCGGGAAATTACCATCCGGCAATTCTTGTTCTTTCACCACATACACTTGTTCAAAGCCCAGTTCCTTCAGTATTCTTCTCACAGGAAGGTTGCCTGTGCCGTGAAGGGGCGTATAGACGATTTTCAGATTGGAGGCTTCTTCACGGATGATTTCCGGATGAATAACCAGCTTTTTCAGGGCAGCCATGTATTTATCATCCATATCCGGACCGATGACTTCATAGAGTCCGGCCTCCGCAGCTTTTTCTTTGTCCATGGTCTTTACTTCTGCAAAATCTGTAATGGCATTGACCTCAGCGATGATCTCCTTATCCTTTGGCGCTGTAATCTGGGCACCGTCCTCCCAGTAAACCTTATAGCCATTGTATTCCGGTGGATTATGGCTGGCCGTTACAACGATACCTGCAGTACATCCAAGCTCCCTTAAAGCAAAGGACAGCATTGGCGTCGGACGCAGGGATGGAAAAATATTCGCTTTAATACCATTGGCTGCCAGGCAAAGTGCCGCTTCTTCCGCAAATTCCGGTGACATATTTCTGGAATCAAAGGCAATGGCCACGCCTTTTTTCTCTGCTTTTTCCTTTAAAATAAAATTGGCCAGGCCCTGAGTTGCTTTTCTGACTGTGTAAATATTCATACGATTTGTTCCTGCTCCCAAAATACCGCGCAGACCACCCGTTCCGAATTCAAGATCACGGTAAAATCTCTCTTCGATCTCATCTGCATCCCCTGCGATCTGCTTCAGTTCTGTCTTTGTATCCTCATCGAAATAAGAACTTGCCAGCCAAAATTCATAAGTTTCCTTTGCGTTCATCATATCCTCCTGTTCTGCCTTTTCGGCCTTTCCTGATCTATGCAATGATCAATGCCATTAAATAAAATAGTGTCACATAGGTGTTTTCCGGCTTCGTTGCCAGACTTACTTTATACATACTCAATTCCATCCATCTATTTCCAGCGTTTCTATATAAGCCGCCAGCTCGCAGGCCATCTCTTCTGCCTCAGGAATTCTTAAATGTCCCGGTGTTCCTGTACCATTTCTCTTAAACAGATACTGGGTGATTTTCTCATCCTTCATTTCTTCCACGATCTGCCCTATGGAACGGTCCCAGGAAGCATCATGCATCAAAAGTGTAGTACAGCAGACGATGCAGGCCTTCGGATATTTCTGCCTGAGCCTTTCCAGAAAACTTTTATAATGCTGCCGCCATTTTTCTGCCATAGCTCCGTTATAGTCCGTCTGCATATAATCCATAGGATGACTGTCGTTCTGACCGATGGCTACGATCACCACCTGAGGTGTATAGCCATCGAAATTCCATCGAGAAGAAGAACCCAACAGGGGATTGTAATGGATCTTATCCCAGGCGGTTTCCATGCCCACTGCATCGGGTTCGCAGAACCAGCCTGTCTCATCCATCAGCGCAATGCCACCCTGAGCAATATCGTGAATCTCTGCATTCAGCTTTCTTGCTGTCATCCATGCATAGCAGAACCAGGTGTTGGAATACTCGCCATTATGTTCCGGATCCTCTTTACCTGTATAATCCACAGCCTCCGAAACCTCTCCCGCAGAAACAGAATCTCCGTATACCTCAATCCTTCGATTGTTTTTTTCTTCTGCCGGAAGCAGTCGTTCATTCTCACCGATCTCTGCGCCAAGAAATGCCATCTCATGGCAGGCATCCTGTCTTTTAAACAGCAGTACATCATGTATCTGCTGGTCCGTTTGACTGACAGGAATATCCAAAACGACCTCCCCCTCTTTTGGAAGAGCAACCATTGTCTGAATACCATCCAGTATACAGCCCAGATAATTGTCCCAGTAGGCATTCTTGTTTTTGACAAATATTTTAATTCTCTCCCCTGTGAATTTCATCTTCACTGATGTACAGGGAAAGACGAACACAGGTGCCTTCGGATTGCTCCAGTCAATTCTTCCGCTATATGTAAGCCTTTTATCATCCGGCATAATTTTCATTTTATTCTTATACCCCTTTACACTTCCCTAACAAAATAGAGTTCAGATAAGCAGACACTCCAAAACCCGCAGCGAGATAAACCGGCATCAGCAACGCTGTAAAAAAATCTCCCAATATCAGACAAATACCCGGAATACTGTTAAGTATTACCATTACAATGGTATAGGGAAGATTTCCTATGGCCAGATAAAGACTCTTTTTTAATGCTTCTGCCAGCTTTCCATTTTCATATATTCCAGCCGGTATGAGCCATGCAGATACCATCGCCCAGAGCAGAAACAGGCATCCAAGGATCATTCCTGATATATGCCAGAATACAGTATTACCTGCCTTTACAATAAATGTGAGATCAAATACCAGTAAAATGCCCGTAAGCAGCTGGAACAGCCAGGCCGGAAGACTTTTCTTCAGCGAACCTTTAAATGTTCTTTTAAAACTGCGAAACACAGAAATAAACGTTTCTTCTTTCATTTCACGGAAAGTCTGATACATGGCGGACATAGAAGCTCCCATTGTAATAATTGGAACTGAACACAGGATAAACAATAAATTCGTTATCACGATATCTGCCAGCAGCCCCATAAAGTCAAAAAACGGGTTATCAATATTTAACTTTTTCACAGTAATTGCACTCTCCTTTGTTGATTCAAGGCATATCACTCATACAGTATATATTCAAGAAACTTCCGGCATGCATCCGGATGCTTCATTTCCTGAGGGAATATCAGAACGACTCTGTCTTCCCCGCCGCATTTCAGAATTTGTCCGAGTCTGGTTTTATTTATATCAATACATTCATATTTTCCGTCAATCTCTATGATGCAGTCCTTCCGGCTCTCCAGTTCTTTCTGATCCAATATTTCTTCCAGAACCACTATTTCAGCATCCAGCTGCTTACAATACTGAAGAAAGCTCTCCGGCATAATCACTGCATCCAATGTACCTGCCGCCCAGTTCAGGAAAAATTTTTCATAAGAGCTTTCATTAATACCTTCCAGCTTTACGTCACCATAGGAAATCAGATAATCTGAATCCACTAAAATTCTCTTTTCATCCAGGGCTGAATACAGCGCAAAATCTTTTGCCATCTTTGTGTCCCTGGAAAAGTCAACCTCCTGATTGACGATCACAAGTGTAAATTCTTTCTTTTTTTCACCCCAGCCAATATGATAGATCAGAAGAATAATCAGACCAAAAAACAGCGTGGCAAGCAGAATATGATACCAATAGTATGTCAGCACATATTCTGCTTTTTCACGTCTGTTCATATTTTTTGTTTTTATTCTGATATCTTCTCTCCATGCTTTCAGCATGTTGTCTGTTCAGCCTCTTTCAGAATATCCATGTTTTTATCGATCAATTCACAGCGCTGTCTGACACAGTCCGCACTTCTTAAAGGATCCTTCGGGGTGTTAAAAAGATAATCCTCCAGTTTATCAATCGTTGTAACAGCCACATGCATTCTTGTATCACAGGATGCATAGTAAATATAGACATCACCGTTTTCACGGGCGATAGCCCCGTTCGTAAATACTACATTTGAAACATCTCCGACTCTCTCTTTGCCGAGCGGAACCAGAAAGACTCCCGAAGGCTCTGCCACCAGTTTCGATGGATCATTCAGATCTGTTCCAAAAGCATACAAAACATATCTCAGACCTGCCGCTGTATTTCTTACGCCATGAGCGATATGGATCCAGCATTTTTTTCCTTTGATTGGAACCGCACCGGCACCATTTTTAGCCTCAGTCAGCGTATGATAGATTCTGCGGCTTGTGATGATTTCCTCATCTATGACAGCATGCTCAATGTCATCACAGGTGCCAAATCCGATACCGCCGCCGCTTCCGGTATCAATAAAACCATCCATGGGACGTGTATAAAAGGCATATTTTCCATCGACAAATTCCGGATGAAGAACGACATTCCTCTGCTGCGGCGATCGGAGAGTTTTCAGATTATCCAGTCTTTCCCAGTTTTTCAGGTCTTTTGTTCGGACGATTCCCGCCTGGGCCACAGCGGCAGACAGATCAGATGTGGTTGTGTCCTTGCTTTCCGAACAGAACACACCGTAAATATAGCCATCCTCATGTTTTGTCAGACGCATATCATAGACGTTGGTCTCCTCAGGACAGGTATCAGGCAATACCACCGGATAATCCCAGAAACGGAAGCCATCAATTCCATTATCACTTTCAGCAACAGCAAAAAATGATTTCCTGTCATTTCCTTCTACCCTTACTACAAGATAGAATTTACCGTTCAGTTCAATGGCTCCGGAATTCATCACTGCATTGATGCCAAGACGTTCTTCAAAATATGGATTGGTTTCTGCATTCAGATCATACCGCCAGTGGATAGGGGTATGTTCTCTGGTCAGCACCGGATAAAGATATCTGTCATAAATGCCATTATAAAAATCACTCTTTTGATTCTTTCTGGCAATTAATTTCTCATATTTTTCCAATTCTGAATAATATCTGTTATGTATCACTGTCCTATCCTCCTGATTACTTCCATGCACATTCTTCCGTTATGGTATGGACATTTCCATGGCTCCACAATTGGCTTTTTAAGCGGCTGTCCATTTTCATCTACTGCCCAGAACCATTCGGATCCATTTCTTTTATCTATTAAATATGTTTTGATATATTCCCATACTTCTTTTGCAGACTGAAGCCAGAAATACTCCTCAGGATTCTTCTGCCATGCGTTGACAAATCCTACGATCGTCTCCGCCTGCACCCACCAGACTCTGGTGGTATTCTGAACACCGTTTTCTGCCTCATTAAGCAAAGAGTGATCTACCAGGGCACGTTCATAAATATTCCTGGTTATTTCTGCTGTAATCGGCGCCAATCTGGCAGTATATGCTGCATCATCCAGTATTTCAATCCCCCTGTCCACAAGCCAGGCCGTCTCGATATCATGCCCATAAGAGTAAAGATCAATCAGCGTATTCCAATTCCTGTCAAAGAATACTTCCTGTCTTCCAAGCTGATGGTTATAGACCTTGTCCGCAAATAAATCCAGCATGAATCTAAGCCGGTCACCTGTGTTCTTATCATGGCTCACCCTATACAGCTCCGTATAGGCTTCAAACACATGAAGCAGCGTATTCATTGTTTTCTCTGCCAGAACGCCATTTTCAGAAAGCTTCTCGTTATCTTCCGGCTCAAAATCTCTGCTGAACGCTTCCAGATATCCCTCTGAGTCTGTGCATTTATCTTCAATGAGCTTTTGAAGAGTAAATGCCAGACGAAGGGCTTCTTCATCCTTTGTCGCATCATAATAAGAAGAAAGAGCATAAATGGCAAAAGCCTGATTATAGGTATGCTTTGTGTCATCTTTAATTGTACCGTCATAATTAACCGACCAGAAAACACCGCCATACTGTTCATCCACACAGTACTTCCGCATAAAATGCCATGCATGCGCAGCAGCATCCTTTAAATGTTCCTCTCCAAGCAGCATATAGGCATTGGAAAAAAACCACATGATCCGACTGTTTAGAATACAGCTTTTTTCATATTTTGAATCAACCTTCAGATCATATCCCATGTATCCGTAAAATCCACCATATTCTTCATCCCTAAGTCCTTCCCAGAACGGGATCAGTTTTTCCTCCAGATGTGCCCTGATTTCTTTTACAAATGTCTGCATAATCCTTTACCTTTTGCCCGGTTCCGTGTCAGATTCTCTTGTCACGCTGTTGTCTTTAATGTAAGCCACAATCTCATCCACCGTTGTAAAGGCAAGACCCACATAGGTATCTGCAGCACCGTAATAAATCGCGATTTTTCCAGTCTCCGCATCATGGATCGTTGCACACGGGAAAGTAACATTCGGTACAAATCCTCTTTCCTCATACCATTCTTCCGGTGTTAAGAGGAAGTTTTCACAACGGTACTTTACAATAGACGGATTATCTATATCGAGGATGGCACCGCCGATACTGTATACATAACCATTACATGTTCCCGTCACCCCGTGATAAAAAAGAAGCCAGCCTTCTGTCGTTTCAATTGGAGCTGCACCGCCTCCAATTTTAAGGGATTCCCACCATTCACTGCTCTTGCCCATCACATGTCTGTGTTTGCCCCAGTAAACCATATCCGGACTTTCAGATACAAAAATATCTCCAAATGGTGTATGACCACTATCACTTGGTCGGGAAAGCATCATAAAATTACCGTTAATCTTTCTTGGGAACAGAACCGCATTACGGTTAAAAGGAAGAAATGGATTTTCAATTCTCACAAAAGTTTTAAAATCTGTTGTTTTTGCCACACCGATCGCTGCTCCATAAAAATCCTGGCACCATATGATATAGTAAGTATCTTCCACTTTAACGAGTCTTGGATCGTATGCATAAACCGGCATAAACGGCTGTCCGTCTTCATCAACAAATTCTATCTTATTCTCATCAAAATTCCAGTGAATGGCATTCTGGCTCCGGCCAAGATAAATATACGGTATCCCATTTGTCTGCTCTCCTCTGAACACACCGATAAAGGCATCTCCATAAGGAATAACAGCACTGTTAAAAATACGTGCCACCCCTTTAACAGGATTTCTTCCAATAATCGGATTTTCCGAATAACGCCATATCGGTGCGTCATTCAGGTTGTCCGGTCTTTCCTGCCATGGTACATTCGGTACTGCAGAACCAATGATTTTTACTTCACTCATAAATTTCACCACAAGGCACAATGCATTGCCAAAAATTCAGCCTGCATTGTGCCCTCCTTTCTGTCTGATCTGAATTATTTTGAGTATAACAAAAACTATCCTTTAACTGCTCCTGAGGCCATTCCACTGTATACCTGTTTCTGAAATACAAGGAAGAAAATCAGTATAGGAATAATCGTAATAATCACCCCGGCACATATATAGTTATACTGATTACCATAAGGACCGGTAAAGGTATAAAGCGCCGTAGATATTGTTTTCAGCTCAGGAAGCTGAAGATACAGGTTGGATGCATAATATTCGTTATACACACTGACTCCTTTTAATACCAGTGATGTCATAATCGCCGGTTTAAGAAGCGGGAAAAGAATTTTGAAAAATACACCAAAATAAGTACATCCATCCATCATGGCTGACTCATCCAACGAGGTCGACAGATTTTCAAAAAACTGAAGGAAGATATAAATCGAAATAATATCTGTTCCCATTAATACAATCATGTATCCATATAAATGATTGATCAGCCCAAGAGAATGCATGATCTTAAAAATCGTAACCTGCATGGCAATACCCGGAAGCATAGATGCAAACAGGAAGAGATTTTCAATAAGACCACGGCCCGGGAATGTAAATCGATTAAGTACATAGGCAAGCATGGAACTGATCAGGACAGACATCGTCAAAACGACGATCAGTACAAGCGCCGTGTTGAAGAATCCCCTGAGCATATTCGCCTTTTGAAAAGCAATCTTAAAATTTTCAAGATACAGGAATGATTTTGGAAGTGCCAAAACAGATGTTGTTGCATATTCTTCATTTGTCTTAAATGCCGTCAAAACACAGACACACACAGGGGTCAATGCAACAAGAGAAGCTATAATCAGTGTTGCGTACTGTATGATACCGAAAATAACCGCACTGATTTTTCTTTTCTTTAATTTCATTGTACGGTTCCTCCCTTCATTGCAATACTCTGCTGATTCTGACTGCCGACTTTCGTTTTACGGCTTTTTGTTTTTGATCCACTTTTCGGTTTATCAGTAAATACGTATTTGAAGAATAATTTCTGAGCCACAGTACAAAGGATAATAATAACCAAAAGTACAATAGCCATCGCACATGCGAGACCTACTTTCTGATTCTCATGAGCCAGACGGTTCATAATAACAAAATAGGTACCTGTTCCCATCATACCATTTGTAATGACATAAGGCGGCTCAAATGCGCTTAAACAGCCGCTGATGCACAGAATGATATTCAAGACAATGATGGACTTGATACTTGGCAGAATAATATACAGGAACTGATGCCATCTATTGGCACCATCCAGTGAAGCTGCTTCAAAAAGATCCGTATCAACTGACATCATTGCTCCAAGGAAAAGAACAACATTTTGTCCTGTATATCTCCAAACAGAGGTTGCAGCCAGAGAAATATTATTAATTCTCTGATCCTGCAGCCATAAAGGAATATTATCGATACTCATTCCAAACATCTGAAGAATCGTATCCAATACATATCCTCTTGCATAGAAGAATTTGAAAATGAAGCCGACAGCAATACCACAGATCAGGTAAGGAAAGAACATCGTAGCTTTAAAGAAAGATTCCCCTTTTACCTTAAATACCATCATGGTTGCAAAAAGCAGGGCCAAAGCCAGCTGAACAACGCCTCCGGCCATGTAGTAAAGGCTGACAAACAGTGAACCAAAAATCTCTTTACGGTTAAACACTTCAATATAGTTCTTCAGTCCGACAAAGGTTCTTGATCCCAGATACTTCATATCATAGAAACTGAATTCAACCATCTTAATAAAAGGAATATAAGTAAATACCATAAGAAGCAACAGAGGAATAAACATAAAAGTGCATATCAGCAGAACCTTCTGGACTTTTCTTGTTCCAAACCATTGCTTAAAGGACTTTTTGTCGTTTTTACTGTCATTCGGTTTACTCATAAAAGTCTCCTTTCCATGAAACTGCCGCATTGCTGCGGCAATGCGACAGTCTCGTTTTCATCTGTTACTCTGTAACTTCAACACCATAGGTTTCCTGTGCAGATGTCCACTTTGCATTCCACTCTGCCATCAGATCATCCAGAGATTTTGTGTTGTACAGAGCAGCTTCCAGAACTTCACCTACCGGGTAGTCTCCGCTTAATACTTCCGCAGAATTACGAAGATCGTCATACAGGCTTTCTTCGCCTTCCAGCGGAGCATTATCAGACAAAAGCTCTACACCTTCAAATTCAGCAAGAGAATCCGGAAGAGGTTCACCCTTCAAAGCCGGAATACTTCCTTCATCATCAAAGATTGGAGATTCTTCAAGCAGCCATTTTACATAGAGCATAGAAGCAATCTGGTTTTCTTCACTGGCTTTATTGTTAATAGCATAAGCATAGTTGCCGCCTGATGCCGCTGCTCTTTCGCCATTGACAGTAATAGGGAACGGCATATAGCCAATATCATCCGGATTTGGTCCCGCATCTTTAAACTGCTGAACACACCAGGAGCCAAGCACCATGGTTGCCACTTCTCCGCTATTGATCATCCCTTTTGAGGACTCCCAGTCACTGGATGCCGGATCTTCTTCAACAAGCTTATTGGCAACAGCTTCATACAATGTGTAGAAAACTGCATATGGGCCGCTCATCTCTTCATTCTTTGTAAAAGGATCTTTCTGATGAAGCAGTTTATTATTCTTGTAATCCGCATCAGCATTGGAAGCGATACCTACATAGTCATTCCATGCGCCCATTGTCCATCCTGCTGAGAAATTTGTATATAATGGAACTGCATCTGTTTTTTCTTTGATCAATTTCAGATCATTCAGGAACTCATCCGGTGTTGTCGGTAGTTCTGTAATTCCTGCTTCTTTCCAGATTCTCTTGTTATAAGCGACACCGCCGGCCGTTCCGCCATTCGGAATACCATATACTGTACCGTTATAGGTTTTTTCAGTTATAAAATTGTAGATGCCGTTCAGTGTATCATAGTCACCCATTGGTGTGAAATAATCACCCATGGCACTCTTTTCAACAGTTGCAGGAATAAAGCAAATATCGCCCCAATCACCTGTAGTCAGACGAAGCGTTAATGATTCTTCATAATCCGTAATCGCTTCATATGTAACCTTGATGTTCGGGTATTTTTCCATAAATTGATCTGCATATCCCTGATATACCGTATCCACAATATCCGTTCTGTTAGTGAGGATTTTAATATCTGCCGTCAGATCCTGATAATCCTCTCCATTAATTGTGTCAATGGTCGGAACAGAAGCTGTTGTCTGGCTCACCTCTCCTCCTTTTCCTCCGCCGCATGCTGTCAAAGACAGAATCATTGTTGCCGTCATCATTAAGCTAAATAATCCCTTTTTCATAGTTTCTCCTCCGTCTTATTTTTAACTTAATATTAAGCTAATTTAATTTTATAATATGAGTAGTATATTTTCAACCTTTTATTGCATCTATTAGCATTTTCGTCGATATATATGATTTTTAAATCCTTTTTAATTGTCTATTTAGTATAAAATAGCGCCATTTTTTACTTAAATATAGATTAAATCTATGAAATCAATTAATTTAATCTTAAGTAAAAATGGCGCTACCATCTTTATTATTATTTATTTGATTTTTATACTCTTTTTTAATTTTATATGACCTGAGATCACTTCCAGGGTACGCCCTTTTCCAGGCGTATGCAGCTGCTTGATCAGCTTATCCAGCGCAACTTTTGTCATTGCTTTTGTATTAACCTCATAGGTCGTTATTTTGGTATCATCGAAACCAGGATAAGCAAAATTATCAAAACCAATAACGGAAATATCCTCAGGGACTCTGTATCCGGATTTTTCCAGCTTATGTATCAGTATTCCCGCGACAAGATCACAATTACAAACAAAGGCTTCCGGCATGCACCTTGGCAACTCAAAACCCACCTGTCCAAACTCATCTCTGTCTTCTATCAGCCATTCATCAGGTAACGGCTGATGATGTTCCAGCATTGATTTCATAAACCCACAATAACGATCCATAATGCTGCTTGTTGCATAAATCGATCCCACAAAAGCAAGATTTTTAATGCCATTTGTAAACAGAAGCTCCGTCATCTGATACATTCCATTAAAATTGTCCGCTATAACACAGTCTTTCGCTATTTCATTACTGTAGAAATCAAGAAATACGATTGGGAAATCAATATGAGCTTTTAATTCCCGTATGTATTTAATATCTATTTCACCAATAACAATGATGCCGTCAACATTTTTTTCTTTTACCATATTCGGAAGAGCCATCGTCTTCTTTTCGGCTGTTTTTTTCAAAACCTCTATCGTTGTATAGCATCTTTTATCAGCCGCCGCGAGAGCCAGCTCCTGATACATTTTCCAGTAATAGGTTGCATATTGTGCCAGATAATTCTCTGCAATAATAACACCAATCTTCCAGGACTCTGCATCCTTTGTTTTTTTTCTAACAGAAGAAGACTCATAGCCCATTTCTTTTGCTGCTTCCAGTATCCGGGTGCGCATTTCATTGCTGACACCTTTTCTTCCACAGAGCGCATTATGTACCGTTACCGTACTGACTCCCAGCTTTTCAGCAATATCTGCCATTCTTACCTTTGACATGATGACTCACTTCCTATTCACGGATAAAATGGTATAACCTGCTCTGAAAATCTCCCCATATATCTCTTACCATAAAACCACAATTGAGCAGTTCCTCACCGAAAAACACCTCATCTGTTCCTTCAAGTCTGTACTTCGCATCAGCTTCCAGACCCTTCAGGTAAATCACTTTGCTATGAGCATTCGATGAGCCCAGAACCTGCACATAGGTTACCAGAGCCTCGGACTGATCCTTTGCCGCAACCATCCAGCAATCATAAGGTTTTTCGTCGGTCCAGGAAAGAATTCGATAATAATCACCCGTCTGCATCAGTCTCTGATACTTGTGGCACATATTTACCTGATCTCTTATCTGCAGTCTGTCCTCAGAAGAAATTTTTGTTATATCAAGTTCATAGCCAAAAGTTCCAGCTAAAGCCACATGCCCTCTCGTGGAAAAAGGCGTATTTCTACCAATGACATGATTCGGGCAGTCACTGACATGAGCGCCCATTGTTGAAATAGGATATATCAAAGCGGTTCCTTCCTGAATACGTAAACGCTCAATAGCATCTGTATCATCTGAGCACCAGATCTGCGGACTGTAATATAACATTCCCGGATCAAATCTGGCACCTCCTCCTGAACAGTTTTCAAGAAGAAGATTCGGGAATTCCGTAACCAGTCTTTCCTGCAGCTCATAAAGCCCAAGTACATATCGATGAAACAGTTCCTGCTGTCTGTCTGCCGGGAGGCAGCAGCTTCCCATATCACTGAGCTGACGATTCATATCCCATTTAACATAGGAAATCGGAGCACTATGCAGTATCTCAGCCATACAATCATAGACATAGTCTCTAACGTCCTGTCTGGACAAGTCCAGCACATATTGAGCACGGCTCTGTGTAACTTCTCTTCCTCTGATCTGAATTGCCCAATCCGGATGTTTCTGATATAACCTGGAATTTGGAGAAATCATCTCCGGTTCAAACCAAATACCAAATTCCAGCCCCATTTCATTGACCTTTTTAACCAGTTCCGGCAGCCCTCCTGTAATTTTTTCCTCATTGACTTCCCAGTCGCCAAGAGAACTGTCATCCCAATCTCTTTTTCCAAACCATCCGTCATCCATCACCAGCATTTCTATGCCATTCTTTTTTGCTTCCCTTGCAATGTCCAGTAATTTCTCTGTATTAAAATCAAAATATGTAGCCTCCCAATTATTGATGAGGATCGGACGCTTTTTGAATTTATATGGGCTGCGAATCATATGATTCCGGTAAAAATCATGAAGCGACCTTGTCATTTTTCCAAGACCTTCCGCTGAATAAACCAATACAGTCTCGGGTGCCTGAAAGCTCTCCTGTGGATCCAGTTTCCAGCAAAATTCTTCTGAATTGATTCCCATAACCATACGTACCTGATCAAATTGTGTTCTCTCAGCCTGTGCTATAAAATTACCCGAATATACAAAATGCATGGCAAATACTTCACCATGTTCCTGCGTTGTATCAGGTGTTACCAGCGCCATAAACGGATGTTCCTGATGCCCCGGTTCTCCTTTGATTGATGAAACCAGCTGTTTGCCATAACGGATTTTTTCTCTCTTAATATGTCTTTCCCTCGCCCATGCACCGCAAAGATTGATCATTTCGAAATCCTGATTGTCCATGTCCAGACAGGCACTATAGACTTTTTCCAGGTACAGCGTCTGTTCACCGTCATTGATGATCTTCACGCTTCTCGTAATAACATCTTCTCTGGCAAAAACAGAATACATAAGTTCAACTTTCAACCCAAGAATTTTGTCTTCGCATAAAATGCAAAGCGTCTCTGTCTCATTTTTATCTCCAAAGGATGCCGGCAGCCCGGTAAGTGCCGGCTTTCCTTCCTCAATACGATGAGATACATATGATAATTCTGCCCCCATACTGCCCATTGTATTTCTCACATTAAAGCAGCTCTCTCTATAATCACCAATGCCTCCCGTTGGATATTCCATTGGGAAATAATCAAGA
>JBJEJD010000071.1:0-18365 GCA_051877705.1 Coprococcus sp.
ATGAAGGCTACTACTCTTGTTCAACGGTTCTCTGTTTTGCTTTATTATAGTACTATAAAAGAGTATTGTCAACTAAAAAAAGAAAAATATTGACGCGACTAATAAAAAATAATATACTAAATCCATAGGAAAAATAATAAATATAGGAGGTATATTATGAAAAATCCTCTTCATTATCAGTTGTCTGAGTATGACTGCGGACCGACGGCCATGCTGGATGCATTGAGTTTTCTGTTCGAGCGGGAAGAAATTTCACCGCTTATTATCAGGAATGTGATGTTATATTGTCTTGACTGCTGTAATAGCGAAGGTGTTATGGGGAAATGCGGGACCTCTCACGCCGCCATGATGTTTCTCAGTCAATGGCTGAATGGCTTTGGCGAAGTGGGACAGCTGGCGGTATCCAGTACCTATCTTTCAGGAAAAACTGTCCGTATTGGTGAGGACAGTCTGATCAATGATGCATTGAACAGGGGCGGTGTGGCCATTATCCGTGTGTTTTTTGACTGTGATCATTATGTCGTGCTGACAGGAATACAGAATGGAAAGATGCTCATGTTTGATCCTTATTATGTGGAAGAGCCATTTAAGGATCCGGGAGTCCGGATAGTAAAGGATCATCCTTTTGAATATAACCGTATTGTGGACGAAAACTGTTTTAACAGGGAAACATCGGAGATTTATGCCCTGGGACCGGTGAAAAACAGGGAAGCGGTTATTATATTTAATGAAAAGACGAAAAAGACAGCGGAAGATACTATTGAATATTTTATTTAGATAATTGTGAAGAATTGGAGAAAATGATGGAGAACAGGACAGATTCAATAAATGCAGAACGGTTGAAACAGGAATTTTCTGAACTGGTGACCGTTGATTCAGTTACATTCAGGGAAAGACAGATGGCAGATATTCTGAAAGAAAAGCTGGAGAAGATGGGATTCGAGGTGACAGAGGATTCGGCGGGAAACTATTATGGCGGCAATGCCGGTAATGTATATGGCTTTTTAAAAGGCACGCTGCCGGGGACCCCTGTTTTATTATCCGCCCATATGGATACTGTGCAGCCGGGTAAAGGAAAACAGGCGATTTTCCATGAAGATGGAAGAGTCACTTCGGATGGCACAACTATTCTGGGAGCCGATGATCTGGCGGGCATTGTGGAGATCCTTGAAGGAATCCGGTATGTGAAGGAGGCGGGGATTCCCCACCGGGATGTGGAGGTATTGTTTCCCATTGGAGAAGAAGCCTATGTAAAAGGGACAGACAGGCTGGACTACAGCACAATCAAAGCCAAAGAAGCTTTTGTACTGGATATGAGTGGGCCTGTGGGAACAGCCGTCCTCCAGGCTCCGTCTATTCTTTCCTTTAAAGCGGTCATGCATGGAAAGGCGTCCCATGCCGGATTTGCACCTGAAAAGGGGATTCATGCGATTGCGGTTATGAGCAGCGCTGTTGCAGAGATCCGGCAGGGAAGACTGGATGAAGAGACGACATTAAATATAGGCACCATTGCCGGCGGAGAGACATTGAATATCGTACCGGATATCTGTACCTGCACAGGAGAAGTCCGCAGCTATGACCATGGCCGTGCACTGGCAGCCTTAGAGGCGGCCAGATGTATTTTTGAGGGAAAGGCGCAGAAAGCGGGTGCTGTCTGTGAATTTACATGGAAAGCAGACACCATTGCCTACAAAACAGAGGAAAACAGTCCTGCTGTGAAAAGATTCCTGAGATGCTGCATGGAACTTGGGATAGAGCCGGAGCTGACGCGGACATTTGGCGGAAGTGATAATAATAATTTTGTTAAGAACGGAATCAACGGGATCGTGCTGTCCTGCGGTATGTATCAGGTTCATTCCACGGAAGAATATACTCTTGTGGAGGAACTGGTTAAAGGTGCTGCACTGGTGGCCGGGCTTATTGAATAAAATAAGACAAATATAGAAAAAAACAGTTGACATATATGAAAACCGGGAGTATAATCCAATAAACGCATAAAACATATTTATCATATCAATATAATATGAATTATAGAGGGAGAGTTATGGAAGAAACGAAAGTGAAAACGGAGGATTTGGATAAAATCAGAGATTTTATTGAACAGATAAGATTTGGTTCAGTGACTGTCATTGTGCAGGATGGAAGAATTGTCCAGATCGAGAAGCATGAAAAGCTTCGATTAAAATAAATAAAAAAGAACTGACTGGAAAACCAGAGGTTCGGGTGATATGCCTGGATTCTCTGGTTTTTTGTTGTAATGTTTACTATTTTTCTGACTGGGAGGAGATTGAATGAAATTTGTAAAGACGTTGTTGCCGGTGCTGGCTGCTTCAGTGACATTGGCTGTCGCATGGTATATGCCGGATTCTGCAGAACATCCGGCTGCTGACAGGCCTTATTTTGCAATAGTGATTTTGTTTGTGCTGGCAGCGGCGGCGTTTTTGTTTTTAGTGTCGCTGGTATTACCGGAGTTTGGCCGGCGGTATGCGATAAAGGCACCATTTTATGCAGGGGTGCTGGCATTCTTATGTATGCTGAATATTCTTACCGTTAAAACCGCAAAGCTTCCGGTTCTGTATTTTCCGTCTCTGGATCGTATATTCGGAGTATTGCTGGAGGATTCGGCTTTTATAGGTAAATGTTTGCTGTATTCGCTGCGGCTTCAGCTGACAGGCTGGTTTTTTGGCGCAGCAGCGGGGATTTTTACCGGGGTTGCCATAGGCTTCAGTAAAAGGGTAAAGTACTGGGTCTATCCTCTGGTGCGGGTACTGGGACCTATTCCATCTACGGCGTGGATTCCTCTTGTTTTGATTAGTTTTCCTACGGTCGTATCGGCCAGTGCTTTTTTGATTGCCATTGCAGTCTGGTTTCCGACTACCGTATTGACCTCCAGCGGCATTGCCAGTATATCCAATGCCTATTTTGAAGCGGCAGCTACCCTCGGTGCATCAGGCAGATACACCATTTTTAAGGTAGGAATACCGGCAGCCATGCCCCATATGTTCATCGGGCTGTTTAATGGCACTACCTCCTCTTTCATAACTCTTGTTACGGCTGAAATGCTGGGGGCCAAATACGGAATTGGCTGGTATATTAACTGGCAGAAGGATATGATGGCCTATGCCAATGTGTATGCGGGACTCATTGTGATGAGTATAACCTGTTACTGTATTATTACATTATTATTTAAAATGAGAGATAAGATTCTTGTATGGCAGAAGGGAGTGATTAAATGGTAGGCGGTATCTCTGTTACTGGTGTCGGAAAGCAGTTTACGAATCCGCAGAATGAAACAATTACTGCACTTTCTGATATCAGCCTTCAGATTAATCCGGGTTCTTTTGTATCTCTGATCGGGCCTTCCGGCTGCGGCAAATCGACACTTCTGCGGCTGATAGCGGGACTGATCAGTCCGGATGAGGGGAAGCTGGAACTGGATGGCATAGTTATTACCAAACCGGGAAGCGATCGCGGCTTTATGTTTCAGGAGCATACGCTGTTCCCGTGGATGAACATTTATGATAATGTTGCCTTTGGTCTGAGGGCCCGGGGAATTTACAGAGAAAAGGCAGCAAGTGTCCAGGAATTCATAGAGCTTGTGGGTCTGAAAGGCTTTGAAAAATATTATCCTCACCAACTGTCCGGTGGGATGTGCCAGAGGGCTTCTCTGGCCCGTGCTCTGGTGGGGCATCCGAAGGTTCTGCTTCTGGATGAGCCACTGGGGGCTCTGGATGCCTTTACGAGAATGAATATGCAGGATGAAATCCTCCGTATTTGGAAGGAACACAATATGACGATGGTCATGGTGACCCATGATGTGGATGAGGCGGTCTATCTTTCTGATCAGATCGTGGTCATGACACCAAGACCGGGAAAGATTACGAAAGTGGTGGATGTTGAAATGAGTCATCCAAGGGCCCGAAGCGGACCGGAATTTTTAAAGTATCATGCAGAGGTGCTTCGACTGCTGAATTATGGCGGTACTATTCAGGAGCCGGATTATTATCTGTAAAATAAAAAATATGAAAAGGAGTATGAATTGATGAAAAAGAAAATTTTGGCTTTATTACTTGTTTTGATCCTGGCATTATCTGCTCTTGCCGGCTGCAAAAGCAAAAAAGCATCGAAGGAAACGGAGTCTGTACCGGATTGCTGCGTCAGTGAGGATGCTGCTTCAAATTCACAGGCAGTGTCTGCAGACAATGCAGCTGCGGGTGGGGAGGAAACAGGAGATGGGGAGTTATTCCATTTGAGAATTGCCTATTCGCCTTCCTTATGCCAGGCACCGCTTCATATTGCAGTAGAGAAGGGTTTCTTTGAAGATGAAGGGATCGATGCGGAGAATATTCAGATCGATGCAGCCCATGTTCAGGAGGCTATAGGTGCAGATCAGGTAGATGCCGGATTTGGTCTGATAGGCAAATTCCTGCAGCCGGTGGAAAATGGTTTGCCAATCAAATTCACGGCAGGTATTCATACAGGATGTATTAAGATCATTGTTCCAAAGGATTCAGGTATTGATAATGTGGAAGATCTGAAGGGCAAAAGGATAGGTGTATCAGGCCTGGCCGGTGCTGAGACAATTATTACCAAACGTGCGCTGGCTGATGCAGGCATCAGCTTTGATGAGCAAAATCCGGAAGTAGAATTTGTCGTATTTTCCAAGAATGACCTTGGACAGGCCCTTGAAAACGGTGCCATTGATGTCATTGCCATCGGTGATCCGACAGCCGCACAGTTTGTTCAGCAGTATAATCTGAACATATTGATCGATACGGCTACAACAGATATGTTTGCCAGTGAATACTGCTGCGCTTCTTTCGTCAGTGCAAAACTGGCAGAAGAACATCCGGAGATTGCGGCAGCTTTCACAAGAGCTGTTCTTAAAGCTTCTGTTTATGTGGAGGAGCATCCGGAAGAGACTGCCCGGATTCAGATAGATAATAACTATGTGACCGGTGACGTGGATTTTAATGCAGAGCTTCTGAAATCCTATAATTATATTCCGTCTGTCCAGGGGGGTTATGATGCAATCAAATTGAGTGTAGAACAGCTTTCCGCCATCGGTATCTTAAAAGAAGGCACAGATCCTCAGACATTTACGGATAATGTCTATGTTTTCTATGACGATGTGCCGGATTCTTACACCAGGGAAGATATTGCTGATAAAGAATAACAGGAGGAAAATCAATGGCTTCAAAATGCGAACATACCTGCTCGGACTGCTCCGTGCTGGCCTGCAGGGGTAAAAATGAAGAGAAATATCCGTCATTCTGTCTGACGGAGCATGTGGATCAGGCATTGCTTGATCAGGTTGTACAGATTTATAAGGATGATGAGGAACTTGGAAATATTGCCCGTGTGTCGGCTTGTATTGAAGGCGAGTTTTATGGACGGCTGACCCGTGTGGAGGAGACGATCGAGTTCATCAAGCGTATGGGATATAAAAAAATCGGCATTGCCTCCTGCGTCGGACTGATGAATGAAACGAGAATTTTTGCAAAAATATTAAAAGCAAACAAAATCAAATATTACACGGTGGGATGTAAGATTGGTGCTGTTGACAAGACGGAGATTGGTATTCCGGCTGAGAAGAAGCTGAATCGCGGATGCGGACATGAGTCCATGTGTAATCCAATCATGCAGGCAAAGGCACTGGCTGCGCAGAAAACAGATTTTAATATTGTCATCGGACTTTGTGTCGGCCATGATACCTTGTTTTTAAAACATTCAGAGGCACCGACAACCGTCATGATCGTCAAGGACCGTGTACTGGGCCATAATCCGGTAGCGGCATTATATACAGCCAATTCCATGTATTCAAGATTCAAGAAAGAATTAAAAATTTGATTGGGGCTTGTTTTTCTGAAAATGAATGTTTATAATGTCGGTATGACAAAGGCGTTCGAGTGACTCGGGCGCCTTTTTTGCAAGTGTCAGAAAATGGGGAGATATATATGAGATCATTTGAGACAAATAACTGGATCATGCTGAACAATATAATATATAAAATTCATACCACGGAAAAATTAAATCTTATGCGCAGACAGTTCCTGGAAGATATTCGAATGCTGATTGATTTTGATGAAGCGGATTTTTATCTTGCATCTAAGGATGGCAGTCATACACTGGTATCGCCTGTTCTGTATAACTGCACAGAAGATGAAGATATGTCAGAAAAATACGACGCCATTGATTACAGCAGAGGAATTCTTTATGGGGGCAACTCTCTTGTCTACAGGGAAACAGATATTATTTCAGATGAGGCGCGGATTGAGACGGAGTATTATCAGAAGGTATATAAGCCTAATCACTGGCATTTTGCGCTTCAGATGGTGATGGCAATGAAAAAAGAGTTTGTAGGTGTCGTCACACTTTACAGAATAACCGGGAAAGCTGATTTTGAATATGATGATATTTTTATTCTGGATATGCTGAAGGATCATATGGCCTACCGTCTGTATCAGAATAAAAAGAACGGCAGTCCTCTGGAAGAAAAAATAACGGTATCGGTAGCTGTTGAAAAATATCAGCTGACCAGAAGGGAACATACTATTTTAAAGGCACTGATGAATGGACAGGATAATTATGACATTTGTGATGCCCTGGCCATTACCAATAATACGCTGAAAAAGCATATCTTGAATATATACAGAAAAATGGGAATCAACAATCGGGTTCAATTATTTAAAATGGTGAAGGAAAAGGAGTAAAAATACTTAAAAAGTAGTAGAAAAACGGTTCTTTTTGTGAATTGAATCTCTTTGCGGGCTGCATTATGATTGATGTATTAACTGAGCGCAAGCAAAGGGGCTGTCAGATCTGACAGCCCCTTTTTGTGATATGTGCCGAGAAGGAGGATATGGAATGAAAGAACTAGTAATGATTATCAGACCGGAAAAGCTTGAGGATATTAAAAAGATTTTAGATGAAGTAAACTGCGGCGGTATGACTTTATCAACAGTCATGGGGTGCGGTGCCCAAAAAGGAATTCCGCAGGAAGAGGGTGTCAATGAGATCAGAGGGTTTAAGACAACGATTAATCTGCTGCCGAAAATCAGAGTGGAAGTTGTGGTGGATGATAAGAATGTAGAACCTGTCATCATGAAAGTCAGAGAAGTGTGTGCTACGGATCATGTGGGTGATGGAAAAATCTTTATTCGAAATATTGAAGAAGCTATCAGAATACGTACAGGTGAGCGGGGAAGCAAAGCCCTTTAAAGATGAATTATTCAGAATTGAGGTGAGTTCGTGGGACATATTGTTGAACTGGAGGGTGTCAATAAAATGTACGGCACCAATCATGTTGTGAAAAATCTGAATCTTAAGATTGAGGAAGGAGAGTTCCTGACACTTCTTGGTTCTTCCGGTTGTGGAAAAACAACTACATTGAGAATGATTGCCGGTTTTGAAGAACCGACAAGCGGCAATATCCGGGTGGAAGGTGAGTCGATAGAAGAGAAGGAACCTTATGAACGAAATGTCAATACGGTTTTTCAAAGTTATGCCTTATTTCCGCATAAGACCATTTATGACAATATTGCCTATGGCCTGAAGATGAAAAAGGTTCCAAAAGCCGAAATCAGACAGCGGGTAAAGGAAATGATGGAACTGGTTCAGCTGGAAGGCTTTGAAAGCAGATATCCCGGACAGCTTTCGGGAGGACAAAAGCAGAGAGTTGCCATTGCCAGGGCACTTATTAACCGGCCGAGGGTACTTTTACTGGATGAACCCCTTGGTGCTCTGGATCTGAAGCTGAGGAAGCAGATGCAGCTGGAGTTGAAACGTCTTCAGAGAAAGATGAATATTACGTTTATCTATGTGACCCATGATCAGGAGGAGGCGCTGACCATGAGTGACAGAATTGCTATTATGCACGATGGCATTCTGGATCAGCTGGGAACGCCCACAGAGATTTATGAACATCCCGCCACAAAATTCGTTGCTACTTTTATTGGAGAGACGAATATATTTGATGGATGTGTCAGTTATGTAAGAGAAAACGATGTGCAGGTCATGGTTGAAAATGGATTCATAACTGGCATTGGAAGTGATTTTCGTTTTGGAGAATATATTACTGTATCTGTCAGACCGGAGAAAATGAAATATTCCGGTATGCCGGTAGAAGGCTTTGGTATTACGGCTTTGGTGAAGGATTATGTTTATGTAGGTTCGGTGATTAAATGTATTGTGGTGCTTCCAAACGGCAGTGAACTTAAAATCGAGAGGCTGGCAGGACAGGAACTTCCGGAAATCGGTACTCCGATTTATCCTTATTGGAATAAAGAGGACGCGGTGCTGATTCACAGTCGGGAAAATGATATTTTTGAGGCAATAGATAAAATTGCTCTGGCATAGGGAGGCTGCGTATGGTAAATAGACATTCAAAACATGAGTGGAAATCCAACACATTACCTGCACTGGTGATGGTAGGGCCGGTAACTTTACTGCTCATTTTGCTGGTGGCAATTCCGCTGATCTATGTCGGTGTGATGAGCTTCTGTTCACTGGATCAATATTACAATGTTGTATTTGAATTTACATTTGAGAATTATAAGAAGCTTGTCAGTGTTGAATATGTGAAAATATATGGTCAGTCCATTATCATTGCTCTGGTTACGACCATTTTGTGTATTCTCATCGGATATCCTTTTTCTTATATAATTGCGAGAACAAAAAGTAAGAAAAAGCAGCTTTTTTATATGCTGGTCATTATACCGTTCTGGACCAATTCTCTGATCCGGATCTATGGGTGGAGAACTTTTCTTGGAACTAACGGATGGCTGAATACGGCCCTTCAATTTCTGCATATTACAAATGGACCGGCAGATTTTTTGTATCATCGGGGAACGACGATTCTCGGTATGGTATATTGTCTGATTCCGTTTATGATACTGCCGCTTTATACAGCCATTGAGAAGCTGGATGGAAGCCTTCTGGAGGCGTCACTGGATCTGGGCGCAAAACCTGCTGCTACTTTTTTTGAAGTTATCCTGCCGTTGACTTCCGGTGGTATTTTTTCCGGAAGCATCATGGTATTTATTCCTTGTCTGGGCTATTTCTTCGTATCCAATATATTGGGCGGCGGTAATTCGGATGTCATAGGCAATCTGATTGAGAGACAGTTCAAAAGCGGCAATAACTGGCCGTTAGGAGCCGCATTATCCATTACTTTAATTATAGTTACTCTTATCCTGGTCAGGCTCTATCAGAAAGCAGGCGGGGATATGGATAGTCTTGGTGTGTAGAGAAGGGGGTATGATATGAAAAGGCAGAGAAGAGCAAAAATACACAGCGTGATAAATGTCGTGTTTTGTACATTGGTCTATATCTTTTTATTTTTGCCCATATCGGTCATCGTTGTTAATTCAATGAACGCAACGACGACAAAACCATACCTGTCATGGAAAGGTTTTACCCTTGACTGGTATGTAAAGCTGTTTGACAATACAGCACTATTAAGTTCTTTTGAGAATACGATCATTATTGCGGCTGTAAGTACATTGCTGGCAACGATCATCGGGACCCTGGGTGCTGTCGGCATGTACAAATACAAGTTTAAGGGAAAAAGTATTATTAATGGATTGCTGTATGTTCCGGTGGTGATACCGGAGATCGTACTGGGTATTGCGTTGTTGACGATTTTTGCCAAAGTGGATATTCCGAGGGGGATGATCACCTTGATTTTATCCCATGTTACCTTCAGTGTTCCTTTTGTGATTTTTAATGTCCGGGCCAGACTCAACGGATATGACAATTCTATAGAGGAAGCCAGTATGGATCTGGGAGCGAACAGAGTGCGGACCTTTTTTGAGATAACGCTTCCTGTTCTGTCGCCGGGGATCTGTGGAGGCGCTTTACTTGCTTTCACCCTATCCATCGATGATGTCATCATCAGTTATTTTGTCAATGGTCAGACAAAAACCTATCCATTGAAGGTAATGGAAAGCATTAAGAGCGGTGTAGCCCCCGATGTCAATGCACTTTCTACATTGATTTTACTGGCTACAATACTTCTTGTCGTTTTGACACAGAGCAATATTTTTAATCATGAATCTAATAAGAGGAGGTACAGATAATGAAAAGAAAATTATTCGGTTTTGTAATGGTAATTGTACTGGCAATGGGATTATTAAGCGGATGCGGTTCTTCTGCGGGCAATAAGGCTGAGAATGGAGAATTGAATGTATTTGTCTGGACGGAATATGTTCCGGATTCTGTATTCAGTAAATTTGAAGAAGAAACCGGCATTAAGGTGAATGTATCTACTTATTCATCCAACGAGGACATGTTATCGAAAGTGAAATCAGAATCAGAAGGGACCTATGATATTGTCCTGCCAAGTGATTATATGATTCAGTTGCTGATTGCGCAGGGCATGCTGGAAGAACTGGATCAGGAGGCACTGACCAATCTGTCAAATATCGGAGAGGCCTATCTGAATCCATCCTATGATCCGGGTAATGTATATTCGGTGCCTTATCAGGGTGGTGTGGCTGCCATAGCAGTTAATACATCCATGGTGAACACAGAGATAGACAGTTATGATGATCTGTTCGACCCGGCTCTCAAAGGACAGCTGGTTGTACTGGATGATTACAGAGCTGTTATTGGAATGACAGCCCGCAGTATGGGTTACAGTATGAATGAGACAGATCCTGAAGTGCTGGCTGAAATAGAGGATAAATTGCTGACACTGAAAGAAAATATAGCCCTTTATGATTCGGACAGCCCAAAGAGTGCGCTGATATCAGGCGATTGTGCGGCCGGTATGATCTGGAGTGCGGAGATCGCCCTTGCAATGGAAGAGGTTCCGGATATTAAGGTTGTTTATCCGAGTGAGGGTGCCTATCTGTTTATGGATAACTGGGCCATTTTAAAGGGATGTAAAAATTATGATGGCGCAATGCAGTTTATTAATTTTATGCTGGATCCGGAGACCGCTCAGATGGTATCTGAAGAGTTCCCGTATCTGTGCCCGAATACGGCAGCAGTGGAGGCCATGGGCAGTGAGTACAGTGATAATGCGGCTAAGAATCCGCCGGCGGATGTGATCGCGGCCGGAGAATATGTACAAAACCTGGATAATGATACACTTGAAATCTATAACGGGATGTGGACCAAGCTGAAACAGTGATGAAATAGAAATGAAAATTGATTTTTTATATTTAAATGAAGAAGATATGATTGATGCCGGCGTGCTGGATGCCGCCGGCTGCATAGAAACAATGCGGGATACGCTGTCACTTTTTGGAAAAAAGGATTTTCTTCTGGGAGGGCCAAAGGCAGATGAACACGGACTTCAGATGAATTTTCCGCAGAAATCGGATATAGAAGGATTCCCGCTGGATGATGGACCTGACAGACGTTTTATGGCCATGCCGGCTTATCTGGGGGGAAGGTTCCATATTGCGGGACAGAAATATTATGGATCCAACAGTCACAATAGTGAACTGGGATTGCCCCGTTCCATTTTGATGGTAACACTGTCCGATGTGGATACAGGAGCGCCGAAGGCAATTATGTCTGCCAATCTTCTGAGTGCTATGAGAACAGGAGCGATGCCGGCAATGGCGGCAGATTATCTTGCCAATAAAGATGCGAAGGTTCTTTCTCTCATCGGTCCCGGTGTGATCAATAAATGTGCTCTGATGTGTTTTATGCAGGTTCTTCCGGATATTGAGACAATCAAAATCAGAGGCAGTTCAGCCGGTTCCAGAACCGCTGCAGTCATGAAAGCATTTATTGAAGAAAAATATCCACAGGTCAGAGAAATTATCATTTGTAATAGTCTGGAGGAAGCCTGCAGGGATGCGGATGTGGTCAGTGAAGCCATGTCGGTGACGAAACAGGATATGGAAGAATTTCATCTGGAATGGTTCAAAAAAGGAGCCACTGTATTTTCCATGGGATCCTTTCTTTACCGGAAGTTTGATGATTTCCTGAATACGACCATGGTAGTTGATAATTATGGTATGTATGAGAAATATCTGAGTAATTTTATCGCCCGGGGACCTGTAGATGAACTGGGGAATAAGCGTGAGTGGTGTATTATGGGCATTCATTTTGTTCATCTGGTGAAAACAGGCAGGACAAAACGGGAAAATGTCGTGAATCTATGTGATATTGTCAATGGCAGGGCCAAAGGCCGCCGGTCAAAGGATGAAATCGTCATGTGCAGTATCGGCGGAATGCCGCTGGAGGATCTGTCATGGGGATATGACTGTTATCAGAGAGCCCTGGAAAAGGGAATCGGCACAAAGTTAAATCTCTGGAATGAACCCTATATGAAATAAAAAAAGAGCAGGAGGCAGTGGTTATGGGTTATCCGACGATTGATTTTATTTTTTTAAGTGAGGAGGATATGATCAAAGCGGGTGTAAAGGATATGCCGGCCTGCATAGAAGCCATGGAAGAGGTGGTCAAATGTTTGAATACCGGTGATTATGTGATGGGAGGAGAAAATCATAATTCTCATGGAAGTCAGGTTTCTTTTCCGAAGGTATCACCTTTTCCGAATATGCCGAAAGATGAAGGGGATGACCGACGATTTATGGCTATGCCGGCTTATATCGGAGGTCCGTTTGATCTGATGGGGATGAAATGGTATGGTTCGAATATGGCCAATAAAGCCCTTGGCCTTCCGAGATCTATTCTGACAGTCATGCTCAATGATAAGGACACAGGAGCTCCGCTCTGTCTGATGAGTGCCAATCTTTTAAGTGCTTACAGAACGGGTGCGATTCCCGGAGTAGGAGCCAAATATCTGGCAGGAAAGAATGCATCCGTATGTGGTATATGCGGACCGGGAGTTATGGGAAAAACGGCATTGGAAGCAATTCTTGCCACCTGCCCGGGAATCAGGACAGTAAAAATAAAGGGCAGAGGACGAAAATCTCTGGAACAGTTCATGATTTATGTCAGGGAGACTTATCCGCAGCTTCAATATGTGGAGGCAGTGGAAACTGTGGAGGAGCTGATAAGAGATACAGATGTTATCTGTTTTTCAAATTCCGGCGGTACGGATCCATCGACTTACCCTTTTGTCCGGGGTGAATGGATTAAGCCCGGAGCCCTTCTGATCGGTCTCAGCTGTTTTGATATGGATCCGGCATTTATGAGGGATCATACGACATTGGTTGTGGATAATATGCAGCTTTATGATGCCTGGGCGGAGGAATTCCCTTACCCGTCTTTTGGAGCTAATAATATTATCGGCTCAAAGTTTACGGATATGGTGCACGACGGAATTATTACAAGAGATGACATCTATGATCTGGGAGATATCATTTTTGGTAAGCGCCCGGGAAGAGTCAGTGATGACCAGATATTCGTTTATTCTGTCGGCGGTATGCCGGTGGAGGATGTGGCATGGGGCAAAATCTGTTATGACAGAGCCAGATCCATGGGACTGGGAACGAAATTAAGACTGTGGGAACAGCCGGATATGCGATAAAAAAGCTTGGAAAAGAGGACTATATATGGCAAATAGAATTGAAAATCATCCGATACTGGGGCAGCCGCAGAAGGGAAAATTGGTGAATTTTACCTGTGACGGGCAGAATCTTACAGGATATGAAGGGGAACCTGTTGCCGCGGCACTGAAGGCTGCAGGCGTGATGGTACACCGTTATACCAAAAAGGAGCATAAGCCGAGGGGAATTTTCTGTGCCATTGGCAGATGTACAGATTGTGTCATGGTGGTTGATGGAAAACCGAATATCAGAACCTGCGTGACTCCGCTCAGAGAAGGCATGTGTGTGCAGACCCAGTATGGTGTCGGTGTGCAGCCATTTGACAAAAAGTAAAGGAAAAACGGATAAAAGGAGGCCATAGTTATGAAACGGTATGATTTAATCATAGCGGGTGCCGGTCCTTCAGGACTTTCAGCGGCCGTAGAGGCGGCAAAAAGTGGATTAAAGGTCGTTGTATTTGATGAGAATGAGAAGCCCGGAGGCCAGCTTTTCAAACAGATACATAAATTTTTCGGCTCTAAGGAGCATAAAGCCAGGATCAGAGGATATGTCATCGGACAGCAGCTTTTGGAAGAAGCAGACAGAGCCGGTGTGGAGGTAGTTCTGAATGCGGTTGTCATTGGTCTGTATCAGGATAAGGAAATAGTGGTGAAAATCGGAGAGGAGATCCGGCATTATAAGGCCAATGCAATCATCGTTGCTACAGGAGCAGCTGAAAATATGGTAACATTTGACGGGTGGACGCTTCCGGGTGTTATTGGCGCAGGGGCAGCCCAGACGATGATGAATCTGCATGGGATTCGACCTGGAAAGCGTGTGTTGATGCTTGGATCAGGCAATGTTGGTCTGGTGGTCAGTTTTCAGTTACTGCAATGTGGCTGTGATGTGGTGGCTCTTGTGGATGCTGCACCGAAGGTTGGTGGATATGGTGTCCACGCGGCTAAGATTGCACGGACAGGTGTACCGTTTTATCTGTCTCATACGATCGTCAGAGCTGAAGGAGAATCCTGTGTAGAGGGTGTTATCATTGCGGAAGTGGATGAAAAGTTCCGGTTTATTCCGGGAACGGAAAAACATTTTGATGTGGATACCATCTGTCTGGCTGTGGGACTTTCTCCTATGTCCCAGCTGCTTAAGATGGCAGGCTGTAAAATGGAGGATGATCCTAAGCGCGGAGGACAGGTGCCTGTCTGTGATCAGTGGGGGCAGACATCTATTCCGGGAATATTTGCCGCAGGTGATGTTTCTGGAATAGAGGAAGCCAGTTCTGCCATGATCGAGGGCAGAATCGCCGGTATTGCGGCTTCAGAATATCTGGGCTATATGGATGAAAAAGAGATGAACGGGGAACTGAATGCGTTGAAACAGGCCCTGGAAGAACTCAGACAGGGAATGTTTGCACCTGTTAATCGGGGCAGGGAGATCAGGGAGACGGAAGAGGGCATTCCGATTTCCATGAATCTGCTGCGGCATGGCTTTGTGTCAGATGATGAAATTGAACGATATCCGGGTGTGACTCATAGAATGGGTATACATCCGGTCATGGAATGTACGCAGAATATTCCATGTAATCCCTGCCAGGATGCATGCCCGAAGGGATGTATCAGTATCGGAAAACAGATGACCTCCCTTCCGGTGGTGACGGAAGAATGTGAATGTATTAATTGTGGCATGTGTGTTGCATCCTGTTCCGGCCAGGCAATTTTCCTGGTGGATGAAGATTGCGGCGATGGAACGGCGCTTGTCACATTGCCTTATGAATTTCTGCCGCTTCCTGTAGTGGGAACAAAGGGAATTGCTCTTGGGAGAAACGGACAAAAGGTATGTGAAGCAGAGATTGTGAGTGTGAAAAATATTAAAGCATATGATAAAACCAATCTGCTGACCATGCGTGTACCAAAGAAATATGCAATGACAGCAAGATTTTTCAGGGAGGCTTAATTATGAATCAGGTCAACGACAGATCAAGAGATATCGGAGAATTTGTTCCGGCGGCGGATGATCATTTGATTATCTGCCGTTGTGAGGAAATTACCAAAGGAGAGATCAGACGTGCGGTACATGATGGCATGTTTACCCTGACAGAGATTCGAAGATATCTGAGAACGGGAATGGGTCTGTGTCAGGGACAAACCTGTTCCCGACTGGTTAAAAGTATTGTTGCCGGAGAACTGGGCATATCCCCTGCAGAGCTGGAACCGGCCACATCCCGTGTGCCGATGCGTCCAATTGAGATGCGTATATTTGCAGAAGAGGCAAAGGAGGGCGTAATGGATGAATAATTGTGCAGAGGTTGTCATTGTCGGGGGTGGCATTATCGGATGTGCTGCCGCCTACTATCTTGTGAAGCAGGGTGTCAGTGTGATCGTTCTGGAAGGAAGTGATCATATTGGTAATGGTGGTTCATCCAGAAATGGCGGTGGTGTCCGTCAGTCAGGGCGTGATGTGAGAGAACTTCCGCTGGTGATGTATGGTATTAGGAATCTGTGGCCCCATTTGTCAGAAGAACTGGAAGTGGATTGTGAATATCATCAGGATGGCAATCTGCGTCTTGGAAAAAATGAGAAGCACAGGGAGATTCTGACCAGACTTGCCAATAATGCAAAGGCAGTGGGGCTGGATGTTCGGATGATTGACGGGGATGAAGTACGTCAGATTAATCCTTACCTGTCCCATGAAGTGACGGTAGCCAGCTGGTGTCCGACGGATGGCCATGCGAATCCACTGACAACGACATTGGGATACTATAAAATGGCACGAAGACTGGGAGCACATTTTATATCGGGCGAAAAGGTAATCGGGCTGCGTACCATCAGAGGAAAGATCAGGCAGGTCATCACTGAGAATAGTATTTATGAGGGAGAAAATGTGCTTGTGGCTGCCGGCCTGGACAGTCGTCCGATACTGACCAGTGTCGGTATTGACATACCGATGTCCTCCTCACTGCTTGAGGCACTGGTGACGGAAGCGGAACCGCATATGTTTGACCAGATGCTGGGAACGGCAGAAGCAGATTTTTACGGGCATCAGACAAAGCATGGTTCCTTTGTGTTCGGTGGTTCTTCGGGGCTTGAGCCTTTTAATAAGGACAATGGCACGCCGGTGACCAGCAGTAAAACGGCACCATGCATCTGCCGCGGTATCATGAAATATTTTCCTGATCTGGCAGATGCAAAAATTGTCCGAACCTGGGGCGGGTGGATGGATAAATCAGCTGATGGGGTTCCTGCCCTTGGTAAAATCGATGAGGTTCCGGGATTATATGTCGCCTGTGCTTTTAACGGTCATGGTTTCGGTATCGCTCCGGCAGCCGGTGAACAGCTGGCAAAACTGATCGTGACAGGACAGACGGATATCGATCTGACGGAACTGAGATATGATCGATTTAAAGCGAAAATTTAATTCCGGGAGTGAAGATGAATCATGAATAATTTTAATTTCTGTGTACCCACAGATATCAGGTTCGGAAAAGGCCAGATCGACTGTTTGCCTGAAGAACTGAAGAGGTATGGGAAAAAGATATTGCTTGTGTATGGGGGCGGCAGTATCAGAAAAACAGGGCTATATGATAAAATTACTGCCTTGATGAAGGACTTTGAATTGTTTGAACTGTCCGGTATTGAACACAATCCCAAACTGTCTTCTGTACGCAGAGGGGTCGAAATCTGTAAAAGAGAAGGCATCCAGGTGATTCTTGCTGTTGGAGGAGGAAGCTGTATCGATGCTTCCAAGCATATTGCCTGCGCATCCTGTTACGATGGGGATCCATGGGATCTGGTACTGGACAGAAGCAAGGTAAAGAAGGCCCTTCCGGTGGCGGTGGTTCTGACCATATGTGCCACAGGATCCGAGATGAATTCAGGCGCTGTCATCAGTAATGAAAGCACCAATGAAAAGCTGGAGATCAATTCTCCGCTGCTTTACCCGGTACTCTCCGTCTGTGATCCCACCTATTTGTTTACATTGCCGAAACAACAGACGGCTGCAGGTACGGCAGATATTATATCCCATGTGCTGGAACAGTATTTTCAGCCAAATGATGGTGCCTATCTGACAGATCGATTATCTGAAAGCGTTTTAAAAACCTGCTTTCATTATGGCCCGATTGCGATGGAAAATCCGGGTAATTATGAGGCGAGATCTAATCTGATGTGGGCAAGTACCATTGGATTGAACCATCTGCTGACAGTGGGTAAGGGTGGTGCATGGTCCGTACATCCAATTGAACATGAGCTGAGTGCCTACTATGATATCACCCATGGTGTGGGCCTTGCTATTCTGACGCCGGCCTGGATGCGGTATGTTCTGTGTGAACGAACCGTTGGACGGTTTGCCATGTATGCACGTAATGTCTGGAATATTACGAAGGATGACCCCTGGAGGGCGGCAAAGGCCGGTATTGACAGAACAGAAGAATTCTTTTGCGGGCTTGGATTGCCTTCAAGATTGTCGGATGTGGCCATTGGTTCTGAAAAATTCGATGAGATGGCAGAGGAGGCTGTCAGGACGAGCGGCATTGCAGTCAAAGCTTATTATCCGCTGCAAAAAGAAGATATTGTAAAAATATTTGAGTCCTGCAGATGAAGGGACTGAAGAACTCAATAGAGCTGAAAAAGTATGAACAGTTTCTAACTTCAAATACGCTTTTGCTCGACGAAAAACGCAGCGGTACTAAGAATTTTTCTGCACAGAGCTTGAAAAATCCAAGTACCGGCGTTTTTCAAACGGTTTTCAGGTAGAAATCTGTCATAACTGTCCTGCCAGATGAACATGAGCTGAACTGTTATATTTCAATTATAAAAAAAATATAAAGTGGTTGACATAAGAAAATATCATGCTATAATAAGTTTTAAACAAATAGTTTAAAAACAAACTAGTGCTTCGCAAGGA
>JBJEJD010000072.1:0-1547 GCA_051877705.1 Coprococcus sp.
AATACCGGAATGTCCAGTTCCTCTTTCAGACGACGCTCGATCTCAAAGCATCTCGGCGCGGAAATATCCTCCAGATTGATACCGCCGAAAGTCGGCGCAATCCTCTTGACCGTCTCAACGATCTCATCCACATCCTTTGTATCCAGACAAATTGGAAATGCATCCACATTGCCGAACTCCTTGAATAAAATAGCCTTTCCTTCCATAACAGGCATCGCCGCATAAGGGCCGATATCCCCCAGACCAAGTACTGCCGTACCATCGGACACGACAGCCACAAGATTCCCTTTGGCGGTATAACGATAAACATCCTCTTTATTATCCCTGATCTTCCGGCAAGGCTCCGCAACGCCGGGTGTATAGGCGGTACTCAGATCATCCCTGTCCTTAACGGTCACCTTGGAAATGACCTCAATCTTACCTTTATTATCTTCGTGCATCTTCAGTGCTGCTTTGTTGTAATCCATCTTTATCTTCCTTTCAAAATGTATCTGTAAAGATTTTTTCTGCATTCAATCATAAGCATACTATATCACAAATATTATATCAAGATACCCTTAATAATTTTAAAATCATAAATTGTCGATAGATTCTGATTACAGGTGTCGAATCTTATCGCTACATAATAAGATATGTCGAATTAACAAGAATTTTGCGTAAAATGATAAGTGAAAGTCAGCGGCATCAATGTTACTATTGTCGTATTCCGGAGCAAAATTACACCAACAATAGATGTTGCGCAGCATTGATTACCTGTGAAAATCATGTTAGAATGGGGATGTCAACAGAATGAAATCACTGACTGAATTAACACTTTTGGATCGCTTTTTATTTGATCAGGCAACACAGAATCCCGATGTATGCAAAGCAATGATCGAACTTGCCATCAGCCGAGAAATCGGTGATATACAGATTGCCACCAAGGAAAAGACCATAGAACCTTTCTACGGCCTGCGCGGCATCCGATTAGATATCCTGGCTCTTGATGAAGACTGCGGGATCTATGATCTGGAAATGCAGGAAAAGAAAAAGGCCAATCTCCCCCGCCGTTCCCGCTACTATCAGGCACAAATCGATATATCCATGCTGGAACCCGGCGAGCCGGACTTTGACCAGTTAAAAGATACCTGCATCATATTTATCTGCCCTTTTGACCTGTTTAATGAAAATAAATATCGCTATGTATTTCGTCCCAGATGCGATGAAACAGATTCACTCAGACTGGATGATGGTACTGTCCGGATATTTCTCAACACAAAGGGCACCAATGATGACGAAGTCCCCGACGAGCTGGTGGAATTCCTGCACTATATCGACTGCCGGCCATCTGATAACCTGCCAATAAAAAGTCCCAAAATACAAGCCATTGATACCTACATACAAAAGATTAAATCCAGTCATGAAATGGGGGTAAAATATATGGATCGTTTATACGAAGAAATGATGTGGAAAAAAGAAGCCCGGGAAGAGGGATTTGCAGAAGGACGTGCGGATGGACTTGAAGCCGGACTTGCTGAGGGTCGTGCTGAGGGGCGCGCTGAGGGGCG
>JBJEJD010000072.1:1647-5262 GCA_051877705.1 Coprococcus sp.
GCTGAGGGGCGCGCTGAGGGGCGTATGCTGTTTCTTATTTCTCAGGTACGAAAAAAATTACTCAAAAATAAAGATTCTCTAATGATATCCGAAGAACTGGAGGAAGAACCAGATACGATTCAGTTCATATATGATTGTATCCTGGCCAATTCCGATCAATCGGACGAAGTTATCTGTCAGCTTCTGAAATCCCATTGTTGATCCTATCCGATTCTGTAAAATGAGATATCTATTTTAAAAAGTGTATGCTTTTCCGGGAATTTCCCGTAAAAGCATACACTTTCTTTATATGGCTTACAATAGTTTTTTACGAATATCTGCCAATCTGTCCAGTGCACTATAAAGCGTCTCATCCTTTTTAGCAAAATGCAGCCGGACATAACGGTTAACGTTCTCACGGAAGAAGCTTGATCCCGGCACCGCCCCCACACCAACCTTTTCTGCCAGATCAAGACAGAACTGATAGTCATCTTTATAGCCGAACTCACTGATATCCACCATGATATAATAAGCCCCCTGGGGTTCTACAAAATCCAGTCCGATATTCTTCAAACCATTGACAAATATATTTTTCATATGTGTATAATGATTCTGAAGTTCTATGTAATAATCATCTCCAAAATTCAATCCCACCACAACAGCTTCCATCAGAGGCGCTGCTGCACCTACGGTCAGAAAATCATGAACCTTCTTGACCCGGTCAATGACCTCCAGTGGTGCCATCACATAGCCGAGCCGCCATCCGGTGATGGAGTAGGTCTTGGAGAGTGAATTACACATAATTGTCCTTTCCCTCATTCCCGGAAGCGTGGCAATATATACATGTTCATGAGGCTTGTAGAGAATATGTTCATATACTTCATCCGTTATCACATATATATCATAGCGGATAGCCAGATCCGCAATGACCGACAGTTCTTCCCGGGTGAAGACCTTACCGCAGGGATTGGACGGATTACAAAGAATCAGAGCCTTTACACCTTCCTGCTTCACAGCAGCTTCCAGTACATTGGCATCAAAACCGAATTCCGGAGGATTCAATGGCACATAGATCGGTTCTGCACCTGACAATATGGCATCAGCGCCATAGTTCTCATAAAAAGGAGAAAAAACAACTACCTTATCCCCTGGATCACACACAGTCATCATGGATGCCATCATGGCCTCCGTGCTGCCGCAGGTAACAACAATCTCCTGATCAGGATCAAACTTCATTCCTGAAAAATGTTCATGTTTCCTGGACAGTGCCTCCCTGAAATTCTGTGCCCCCCATGTCAAAGCATACTGATGGGGACCGTGAGGTGCGATTTCTCTCAATCGGTCTGTAATTTCCCTTGGCGGATCAAAATCCGGAAAACCCTGGGACAGATTAATTGCACCATATTGATTGGAGACTCTTGTCATTCTCCGGATCACAGAATCTGTGAATCCTGCTGTTTTCTGACTTAATGGTTTCATTCTTACCTCCGGTTATGCATCATATGAGATGCCGGCATTTAAAATATGTTTTTCATCAAATGCGTTCTTTATGCGTTTCATCAGGACAATATTTTCCGGCGCAGCGGCCCTGAGCATGTATTTCTGCTTGCTGAGTCCAATACCGTGTTCACCGCTGGCAAGACCGCCAAGAGCATAGGCTTTATCATAGAGAACCGTCAGGTTCTCATCCAATTCCCTCTCCCACGTATCATCATCCCTGTCCCCTCTGACGACACAGAGATGTACATTGCCATCGCCGGCATGGCCAAAACTGATCATTCTCATGCCGCACTGCTTCTCAAATTGATTGACAAAATTTACAAACTGATCAATTTGATTAATCGGCACGACAATATCCAGTGGTTCCTGCTCCGAAACAGCCTCCACAGCCTTCACCAGTATTCCCCGCACCTTCCATATTTCTGCTGCCTGCTCTTTATCCTCCAAAGGCAGTACGGATATGGCACCATTTTTTATGGCCAGTTCCTTCAATGCGCCGAGATGTTCTTCGATTTCCTTCCGGCTGCCATCAAATGTCAATAAAAGATAAGCTTTTGCATCCGGTTCAGGAAACTGTATCTGCAGATAATCCTCTCCCAGCTGAATAACCTTTCTCTCAATAAACTCAACGGCTGTCGGATTCAGATTCGCCTGTATGATTTTTCTGACACTCTCAATGCCATCCTTCAGACTGCCATAACTGAGCAGGACACTCAGGGATTCCTCAGGCTTTGGAATCAGTTTTAATATACATTTAGTTATAACAGCCAGCGTTCCTTCGGAACCGATGACGATTTCCTTCAGATCCAGACCCGATGTATCCTTTCTGTTTTTGCTGCCGACCGTCAGAACTGTGCCGTCTGCCAGTACCATCTCCAGACCCATGACATAATCCCTTGTAACACCATATTTGACCGCCCGCATACCGCCTGCATTGGTACTGATATTGCCGCCAATGGTCGCCTTTTTCTCACCCGGATCCGGCGGATAGAACAGACCGCGTGCCTCTACAAATGCCTGAAAATCTTCCAATATGACTCCCGGCTCAACAATAGCCGTAAAGGTTTCCTCGTCCACTTCAAGAATATGATTCATGCGTGACACATCAAGGACGATTCCGTCTCCTGACGGAACCGTTGATCCCACGAGGTTCGTCCCCGCACCCCTTGGTGTCACAGGAACATCATGCTCCCATGCATAACGCATCACCTGACTGACTTCTTCCGTTGAAACCGGAAATACAACAGCTTTAGCCGTCCCTTTTTTTCTCCCCAGATTATCGGAAAGGTATTTTTCATCTATATGATCTGTAATAACTCTGCTGTCATCCTTTAGAATGGACAAAAGTGCCTTTTTCATATGTCCACACTCCCCTGTCTTGTCCAATTTATTTTTCTACTTCCCAGGCTGGTACAAAATATCCGTCAAAAACATCCAGGAAAATCTGTTTGGTTCCTTCTGACTGGAACAGCTCCACGATTCTTGCAAATACCGGGTCATCAACTTCATCACTTCTGACAGCAATCAGGCAGAAATAGCTGTCATCGTCATATTCTGTCTCATGGAAGATTGCTGTTTGAGGATCAATCCCATAATCAAGGGCATAATTGCCATTAACTACAGCTGCTGTTACATCAGGAATAATAGATGGCGCATCAGCAGCACCCACTTCTTTGATTTCAATTCCCACATTATAATTCTCGATATCAGCCACTGTTGGATTGGATCCTGCAGCTTCATTGATCGTGATCACACCGGCAGATTCAAGAAGTTTTAACGCACGGCCGCCATTGGAGGCATCATCAGGAATAGCAACCACATCGCCATCCTTAAGTTCATCTACAGAACTGATTTTGTCTGAATAAAGATTCATGGCAATAATAAAAGTATCACCGATCGGTGTCAGATCATAACCGTTCTGTCCCACATCATTATTAAAATATGCGTGATGCTGGAAAGCGTTAATATCAATATCTCCAGAATTCAGAGCTTCATTTGGCAGAGAAAAATCGGAGAACTGAACAAATTCAAGATCAATGCCCTCTGCAGCCAGCTGTTCCTTGATTGGATTCCAGATTTCTTCATAAATAACGCCTGTCAGGCCCAGCTTGACCACCCTTGTCTCACCTGACGCAG
>JBJEJD010000072.1:5362-18011 GCA_051877705.1 Coprococcus sp.
TGTTAAAATAAGTGCCAGAATACTTTTCTTTTTCATGATTTTTCCCTCCGTATTATTATTAATGCGTATTCTTTTTTGCTATGTAATTGCCGATAATCTGTATAACCGTTACAATGATTACCAGCACAACTACCGTTGTATATGTGATATCCGGCATATTCCGCTGATGCCCGTACATAATGGCAAAATTGCCAAGACCGCCGGCGCCGATGGCACCCGCCATGGCTGTGAGACCAATCAGACTGATAATAGTAATGGTCGTACCGCGGGCAATACCTGCAATGCTTTCCTTGAGATAGACCCTGATAATAATATCTCTGTTATCCAGTCCCATGGACTGAGCTGCCTCGATCAGACCAGGATCCACCTCTGCCAGCGCCGTTTCCATCTGCCGCGTAAAAAAAGGCGCACATCCGAATACCAGCGGGACAATGGCCCCCCTTACGCCTATGGCCGTTCCCATCACCAGACGGCTGAGCGGAACCAGACAGGCAAGAAGGATAATAAATGGTATAGATCTGAATAGATTGACTATTTTATCAATCACCTGATAAATGGCATGATTTTCAAGAATATTACCCGGCCTGGTCACAGTTATGAGAATCCCCAGAAATAATCCGATAATAAATGAAATGGAGCCTGACCATCCAACCATAATGAATGTTTCCTGAATACTTTTCAAAAAAACATCCGGCCGGTCCATCAGATTCGGCAGCCACGTGCTAAGCAGTTCTTCCATCCAAAATCACCTCCACACCAACATTTTTATTTTTAAGGTAAACAATGGCCTGTTCAATAGACTCCGCTTTCCCGTGGGCGATGACCACCAATCCTCCTATAGGATTAGCCCCAATCAGTTCAATACTTCCAAAAATAATATTCAAATCCAGATCAAACTTTCTCGACAGCTGCGATACAAGGGCCTCCGACACATTGCGTTCCAGATATCGGAACCGCAGGATCGCTTCTCCCGGCTCTAACGCTATCACATTGTTGTCTGAATCCACCAGTTCATAAATCCTGGACATATTCGATGTATTCTCCACGAATTCTCTCGTGATCTGTTCCTTTGGATTGGCAAAAATATCAAAAACAGAACCTGTCTCTACAACCCGCCCGTCCTTCATAACAGCCACCCTGTCACAAATATCCTTAATGACCTGCATCTCATGGGTAATCACCACAATGGTAATACCCATCTCCCGATTAACCTTTTTCAGAAGATCCAGAATAGATCTGGTTGTCCTCGGATCCAGAGCGCTGGTTGATTCATCACTGAGAATAATTTCAGGGTCATTGGCCAGTGCTCTGGCAATAGCCACCCTCTGCTTCTGCCCGCCGGAAAGCTGAGACGGATAAGCCGACGCCTTTTCCTCGAGCTCCACCAGCTGCAGAAGCTTCCTCACCTTTTCATCTTTTTCCTGTCTGGTGAGGCCGCTGCCCTTCAGCGGAAATGCTACGTTATCATAAACAGTGCGGGATGCAAACAAATTAAACTGCTGGAAGATCATACCGATTTTTTTCCTGTGCTGTCTGAGTTCCGCCGGCGGCATAGCCGTCAACTCTTCATTGCCAATAAATACTTTTCCGGATGTAGGTCTTTCCAATAAATTAATACATCGTACAAGTGTTGACTTGCCGGCCCCCGAGAATCCAATAATTCCAAAAATCTCACCTTCCTCTATTTCCAGGCTGACATCATCCACTGCTGCAAACTCCCGTCCTTCATTTGTAAATGTTTTACAGACATGCTCAAATCTTATCAATTAACTCACTTCTTTTCAGTAAAAATTCTGCGCTCACATAACTCCTGTTTGTTAGTAGGAATTATATGATATAATTTCAAAAAAGTCAATAGTTTTTGTCAATTTCCCATATGAAATATCGGAATTGTAAAATAATTACAAAAGTACAAAAATAAAATAAGAGGCAGTTTGAAGAAAAGGATTATATCCATCATTCTCCAAACTGCCCCTTATACCATAATCAGCCATCATAATGCTGCACTGTCCAGGAACAGATATCTCTGATCTTCCTCATTATCTTTATATTCATGATGATGTACTGTACCTTCAAATACTCTTTGGCCTTTTTTGTAAGCGCAGAGTTGTGTGAACGGATGTGGTTCCCAATGTTCCCTCCCCAATGGTGTTGTCGCAAAAAGCAGGCCGTCAGATATCCTGCATACATTGAGGGAGTTGGCATAATTCGTATGAACATACATCTGCTCTCCATCATAAAGGAGAAAATTCAGCTTATTGCCTTCAGACAGCGCACATACCTGCTCATCCAGAAGTTCAAAACGCTCTTTGGCATTTAACGGACGCCCTGCTGCATCCTGCTTCTCATTCATCCGGTCAATCAGATAATAGAGCACTCTCTCACTGTCCGTGCGGCCTTCCTGCTTATAAAAATACGGATCCAGCTGCGGACAGCGGAACATGGTACCATTATGAGCCAATGTCCACCTTCTTCCAGAATTATCTTTTTTGACAAATGGATGGCAGTTCTCATAATCCATCTGTCCCATGGTTGCCAGCCTGATATGGGCAATCATGGTCTTTACCTCTATCTTATAACGAAGCCTCTCCTTCAGGTATCTGCTTTTAATAGCCTGAATCGGTTCCTTCTCCAAAGATGCCGCATTCCCATAAAGGAATGCCATTCCCCAGCCATGGGGATGATGAACACTGTGGGAAAAAAACTCCTTTAAAAGGTTATTCACTTTCACCTTGCTTGCGGCACTCACACCAAACAATTCACACATTTGCCTCTTCCTGTTTCCGTTTGGCCAGAGCCAATCCCTTTTTTACATAGCCCCCGCCATATATTTTTCGGATTTTCCAGGCATACCGATTCTCGGCATCATCAAACTTCGCCTCTTCAAAATCCAGAATATCGATGACTTCCTTTGGAAAGCCCTCATAAAATTCCCTCATAAAGGAAAATACATTTTTTGCCGCCTGCACGACTGTATAAACTTCTCCATTCGGCACCAGAATTTTCACCGTTTTCAGATCATAATGGGCAGCATTCTTAAAATTCTGAACCGCCTGGATCTGAGCCTTTTTGGAAAACTCCTGTCGCGGTGTCCCTGCCAGCCATACCAGCAGCAATTGAGCAAAAGCAATATCCCTTTCGTCAACCCCCACCGCTGTCAGTGGATTGAGATCAAACATGCGCAGTTCAATATGATTGACCCCCTTTTCCCTCAGATTCTCCAGATTGTTCTCACCCTTCGGCTTCAGACGAACAGGATAGTACAGTTCCGAAGCCGCACGCAGCCATCCGCCATCCACATAGTGCTGTATACTGTCCGCATAGGCCCTGAGATTTGAATAATCAAAAATAGGAACAAAATAATTCCAATAGCCAAGTTCACTGCAGCGCACCGATGCCAGACCTGCAAAATAATCTTCATCAAATCTGCCCTTTTCCACAAAAGAGCTGTCCAACAGCGGACTTGCCGCCGTCACAGCCACCAGCAGCCATCCATACTCCATCACCCGCTCTGCCAGTGTTACATAGAGCTCATTCTTATATTCCTGAAAATCCGATTCACCGCTGAGCTCAAAGTCCGTCTTTAAAAGCTCCTCGCTGAATGAGTAATTGACATGGATTCCGGAAAATGTCATCTTATATCTGCCATATCGATCGGAAAGATACTGCCTGTAAACAGTCTTGGATGTTTCCTGCCCACCGTATCTGGCAATTGGAATATCGTCCTCATCCCGTATGTAAGGCGGATTGGAAAACGGCCACAAATATTCCCTCTGCGGCAATTCTCTGAGGGTACGCTCAATCTTTTGATAATATTTACCCAACGCCTCCACCGCTTCATGGGGCGAATAGGTGACAGACGTATTGATCTCCGTCTGATTCTCACAAAAATCCCGCACAATATGCTGGCTCCCTGGGAACGGATGCTGTGTATGGGCCAGAAATCCATTCTCATCCACCCGCAGACTCTCCTTTTCCAGACCAAATTCGCCTTTCAGCAACAATTCTCTGACTTTTGGATTACTTGCCTGTAACATAATATCATCTCCCCTGCATCAGCTACATAAGCCAGTCTGTGCCATCCGCATGTTTCAGTATATACGAAGCCTGTTCCTGCAATTCTTCTTTTGACGCAGCATACAGCATAAATACATAACTTCCCATTCCACCGGAAATAGATTCCGGCGGACGGTTCTCCAGCAGGATCTTTTCTCCAAAACGCTCCCTGATATCCTCAGGAGAATGCAGATAAGCCTCTCTCCCGCTTCTGCCCACATGGGTCACATAGCGCTGGAATCTGTAATCCCGGAAAGAACGATTCTCATTATAAACCAGACTCTCCGCCCATATCTGATAGACATCCACATTGTAGGCATAATTCATTTTATCCGGAATATAGCCGCCCGGCGCCCGCATATTAACTTCCAGACCGATAACATCATCCTTCTGTCCCAGCCCTGCCTTGTCTTCATCCAGCCGGAAAAACTCAAAATGGAAGAAACGGTTTTTCACATTAAATGCCTTCACGACCCGTGTCCCAATGTCCAGAAGATCCGTTTCCTGCACATTCTGGGTATAGCTGACATTCTCTCCTGCACCATGCAGCATATCCATCGGCGTCCTTGCCATCACCTGACCAGCGGCAAAAATAACATCGCCATTGCCGTCGGTGATGCCATCAAAGGTCTCGATATGGCCCGGCACAAACTCCTCCATGATAAATTGCTGATTCGGCTTCGTCCAAATAAAATCATTCAATTCCTTATCCGAATTCAGCTTCCATGTATTGGAGGCACCTACGCCATTATCTGGCTTTACAATAACCGGATATCCGACTTCTTCTATAAACCGCCTGCATCCCGCCGCATTATCTACCAGATAATATCTGGCCGTTTTCACACCTGCAGCAGCATAGCCTTCTTTCATACGGGATTTTCTCTTCACCGCATCCATATCTTTTGCCTGGAACCCCGTTGTAATATTAAAATCAGTACGAAGCATGGCCTCCAGTTCCAGCCAGTACTCATTCTGGCTGTCTATGTAGTCGATCCGGCCGTATTTAAAAGAAAAAAACGCGACAGCACGGTAAACAGCTCCATAATCCTCCAGACTCGGCACATAATAGTACTCTGCCAATGCATTCCGACAATTATCGCTGAGATCATTATACGGGCAGTCCCCAATACCCAGCACATTCACTCCCAGCCTTTTCAGTCTGTCACAAAAATTAAAAAAATGCAGTGGAAAATTTGGTGAAATGAAAATAACGTTCATTCTTCTCCCTCCCTCAAACCAAATAAATTTCCCGTTCTATTCTTTACCGGCATAATAGCATATATTTCATACTTTGTCAATAGGAAATGAGGACTAGCAAAAGGCATCTCCTTTTTAGAGATGCCTTTTTATTGTAACTACCCTTTGATGATTTGTTCTCTTACATAGTCGATACTGCCTGCGGACATGCTGAACTCGTCCAGTCCCAGCTCGAGCAGTTTTGCTGTGGCCTTCGGATCACCGGCCATCTCACCGCACATACCGACTTTAATACCTTCCTGATGGCCGGCACGGATGACATGTCCAATGGCACGGATGACAGCAGGATGGAAATAGTCATACTTATCCGCGATCTTTTTATTTCCCCTGTCAACAGCCAGCAGATACTGGGTCAGATCATTGGTCCCGATGCTGAAGAAATCTGCCTCTCTGGCAAATTCATCTGCCAAAAATACGCTTGCCGGTGTCTCTATCATCATACCACATTCGATATTCTCATCATAAGCAATACCTTCTGCAGCCAGTTCGCTCTTACACTCTGTCACAATTGCCTTTGCCTCGATCAATTCCTCCGGAGATATAATCATCGGGAACATAATCCTCACATGACCGAATGCACTGGCCCTTAAAATGGCCCGAAGCTGAGTTTTGAACATATCCCTCATATCCAGAGAGATACGGATTGCCCTCCAGCCGAGGAACGGATTTTCCTCTTTCTCAAATTCAAAATAAGGTAATTCCTTATCTCCGCCAATATCCAATGTCCTGATCGTCAGCTCCTGCGGGCAAAGTTCTGCCGCTTCTCTATAAACAGCATACTGCTCTTCCTCTGTCGGGAAATGAGTATTTTCCATATAGAGGAATTCACTGCGGAAAAGACCCACACCATCAATATTCATTGCCAGAGCCTGACGCAGTCCTTCGGCATTTCCCACATTAACGCACAGGGAAATCCTCTTTCCGTCCGGGGTCACTGCCGGTGTGTTCCGAAGCTGCTCCAGCCGGATCCTTTCCCGCTCGCAGGCCTCTTTCTTAGCTCTGTATTCATCCACTGTTGGACTGTCAGGTTCCACAATAATGATGCCGTTTTCCGCATCCATGCAGACCACATGACCTTCCTCCAGCTTTGCAAGAATACCTTTAACCCCCACCAGCGTCGGTATATTCATACTTTTCGCAAGAATGGATACGTGACTGGTCACACCGCCTTCCTCCGTAATAATTCCCTTTACTTTATCCGGCTGAATCTTCACCGTATCCGACGGATAAAGATCTCTGGCAGCAACAATCACTTCTTCCTGCATATTCCCCAGATCAGGCAGCTTCACATTCTTCAGCTTTGCCATCATACGGTTTCCGATATCCCTGATGTCCGCTCCGCGTTCTCTCATATACGGATCATCCATCATTGCAAAAATAGCTGCAATTTCATCTATGGTCTCCTGAAGGGCCTGCTGAGCATTTTTCCCGTCCCCGGCAATCTTATTATCCACGCCATCCTTCAGTGTATAATCTGACGCGATTCCCAGATGAGCAGCAAAAATCTCATTCTCCGCAGCCAGAATTGTCAGTTCTTCTATAACTGCATCTCTGGCCTCATCAAATTTATGCTTTTCCTCCTCAATCCGGTCCTCTGCCACTGTATATGCCTCAGGACTCAGATCCGGTTCCAGGTACATATAGACAGGCGCAACAGCTACACCCCTGGAAGATGTCTTTTCAACATATACCTTCTCCATCCTTTATTCTCCTAATCCACTTTCAATCAGATCAACGATCGTCTTTAAATCCTCTTCCTCAGTTGCTCCCGTGCATCTCACCTCAACCTCAGATCCGGTTTTAACGGCTGCTGCCATAATATTCAAAACACTCTTTATCTGAATTTCCTTTTCCCCATAGATCATAACAACATTCGACCTGCATTTACCTGCTGCCAAAGCCAGAACAGATGCCGGTCTTGCATGAAGACCTGATGGATTTGAAATAACAACTTTCTTTGATACCATAATCAATATCCCCCTTATATTCCCTATATTACACTTCTACACCAAAATGTTCAAATAAAATCTTTTCTGCCTCTGCATTCCAAAGACCCCTGTGAGCCTTGCAGGATGCATCCAGCTTTGCAAATAACGGATCTGTCTCACCCAGTCTGCCAAAATCCTCAATCGCTGTCAGAGGCATATCAAACTGTGTATAGGTCAGTTTCTTGCCGCCTGGGATTTTTGGAAGATTCAGTGTCGCATCGATGATACTGTCAATACCGCCCACATGTGTAACCATAACAGCCGGTTCAATTTTACCCTGTGCAGCCAGTGTATTGGCCTCGATCAGGTCATCATTGTTGCCGCCCGTTGTACCAAGAATATGTGAGCTTGTATAATGTACATTGTACAGATTCAATTCTGCACTAAACTGATTATCTGTCGGTCCGGCAAAGAAGTTCAGACATCCGTCGAAGGCCAGCAGCTTATCACCCATTTCAGCGACTGCGCGGTTCGGAATATAAACGAATACATCATCGTAACCTTTACCGCCCGTAATATCCTTTAATTCTTTAATCGGATCCGCCATTTTAGCTGTATTGACATACAGCAGCTCAACGCCATGACTTGCCGCATATTCTTTTGTGATGACCTCACTTGCACGCTGAAGTTTTGCATCGTCAATATCTGTAACAACAATACGTTTCGGTTTATTTTCAAACTGGATACCATAGCTGACAGCGCCAAGACCCATCGGCCCACACCCACCGAGGATAATGATATCGCCACCTTCTTTTGTACCGCCGGCCAGATCATGATTCCTCTTATTTGTATGATAATTGCCGTGATATCCGCCGATAATACAGCTCATCGGTTCACCAAGAGAAGCTTCAAAAAAGCTGTCGCCGTCGTATGGCATCAGGCATCCCAGTTCCATTACCTCATGAGGAATAATACAGTAAGTACAGGCACCGCCGAAATATTCATAGGAATAACCCGGTGAAGCAAGGCTGCCCTTATAATTCAATGCCGGCTGCTGTGCAAATTTCATCCCCGGCTTAAACTGATCTTTCCATTTCTTACCAACTTCGACAATCACACCTGCAAATTCATGGCCAATGATAATAGGATTGGTATCGATATTCTGAGGTGCGCGTTTGTGCTTCTTACCCTGCTCTGCCAGCTTGTAAGTGGACATACAGATGCTGTCACTCATAATCTTTACCAGGATCTCATCATCTTTGATAGCAGGAAGTTCAAATTCTTCAAGTCTCAGATCCCTTGTACCATACATTCTAACTGCTTTTGTTTTCATGATATCTATTCTCCTATTCTTTCAATGATTACCTGTTGCTTCAATGTGTCTACAATCTCTCTTGAAGGCGGTTTTGTACCGACCGTGGTTACTGCACCGGCAGAGGTCGCCATACACAGACGGACAGTCTCATCATTGTCCAGTTTTTCATTCCAGGCATATGCCAGAGCCGCTACCATGGCATCTCCGGCGCCAACTGTTGAATGGGCCTTCACCGAAAGTGCCGGGCACTTCACCTCATATCCCCCTCGTACGAACATTGCTCCGCTTTTTCCCATGGATACAGCAACCGTTTCAATGCCTTTTTCCATCAGTTTTTTTGCCATGCCTAAAAGTTCAGTTTCCGATGCTCTGTAATCAATACCTGCATATTCCTCCAGCTCCACACGATTTGGTTTGATAATATCCGGTGCGGCTTCAAGAGCATTGCGGAACAGTTCACCATCCGCATCAAGAAGCACCTTTGCACCTTTGGCATGTACCATACGAATAATCTGCGCGTATATATTTTTATCCACACCGCTTGGAATACTGCCTGCAAGAATAAACAACGTATCTTTTCCTGCATAGTGATCCAACTTACTCAACAACTCATCAAGCTGTACCTGACCGATCACAGGTCCCGGTTCATTCAGTTCCGTTACTGCTCCGTTTGATTCAAAAACCTTTGTATTGGTTCTTGTCTCGCCTTCCACCCATATAAAATCATTCTGAATATTCCTGGCATTCAGAACACGCTCAATGGTCTTACCTGAATTACCGCCGAGGAATCCGGTAGCAATACTTATACCGCCCAGTTCACAGATCGTCTTGGAAACATTGATACCTTTACCGCCGGCATCATACTCTACCTTCTGGATTCTGTTCAGGCCACCCGGCAAAAGAGAATCAATCTCAACAGTTTTGTCGATAGCCGGATTCATTGTTACTGTTACGATCATCGTTTCATTACTCCTTTCCCGTCAGAATGCTGTAGACTGTATCAACATCACCCTCGGCCAGTCTCTTCGAAGCGGATTCATCCAACATCTTCTCAGCAATAATTGAAAGAATCTGTAAATGTTCCTCTCCAACACCGGCAATACCGATGACAACGTTCACTTCATTGCCGTCCCAGTCAATACCCTGTGGAAATGTCATAACCGCAATACCGGAAGCCTTAATTGCTTTCTTGGCCGCTTCCACACCATGGGGCAGCGCCAGCCCATTTCCCATAAAAGTCGAAAATGACTTTTCACGTTCAAGCATTGCATCCACATATGGCTGATCTACATAACCGCTGTCAACCAGCATCTGTCCAACCTGGCGAATGACCGTCTCCTGAGGAGCAGCCTGACAGTTCACACGGATATTTTCCCGATACAGCAGTTCTTTTTTCTCTTCCTTCTTTTCCTTCTTCTTAAAAAACATACCTGACCTCCTGTTGATTATCTGTACTGTTTTCCCTTATCTCTGCTTTCCTTATGAACCTATTATAGGTCAGGGTTCACCTGTTTTTCAATTCAAAGAACATGGGATTTGGCATCATCAAATAGTGCCATAATTTTAATGAATAGGCACTGCTATTTGTACTTTCCTGGCAAATTACAAAAAGATTTATTGCTGCCAAAGATACAGTATAGTATAATTCAAAAAGATAAATAATCAGCCAACTCAGGATTTGATGAGGGAGAATACCATGATTTTGCATTGTATGAAGAAAACAACTTGGGAAGAAAGAAGAAATGGTATTAGTATGTATTGATGAAGCTAAATTGAATTCAGAAGTCAGATATGAAGATAGAACATATATAAAAAATCCAGAATTTGCTGATATACAAGAAAAATAAATTTATCAGAATAAGATTAAAGTGATTAACATATAAAGAGAATTCCTGCCCATTAACGCAGATGGACGGGAATTCTTTTTATAAGACACGAACTAAATGACCTTGCACCCGGTGAAAAACAGCTTTCAGACAGAACCGTTCATTTTTTAATGTAATCCCGCCAGATATTTGTTGAAATACTTTTTCAGGTATCCTGACAAGGCACTTCTGATTTCTTCTTTTTGTCCTCTGGATACGATATCCAGAAATTCATACTCTTCTATGAGGACGCTGCTGATATAACCAAGGATATCGTTATTGACCTGTACATGATCATCCATCGGTACCAGCATGACGAATACCATGGATATCCCCTTGAAATACGGATCCTCAAAAGGCCCCAGATCCTTGGTCATACAGACGTTGAACACCGGCCGGATAACCCCCTTTGTCCTTGTATGGAGCAGCGCAAAACCAAATTCAGCAAAAATCTGGCTTGCAATCTGTTCTCTTCTCCGGATGTCCTCCCGGATCATCTCCCGCCTGTCCGAATAAGGTGATAATTTTTCACTGACGGCAATGAGCAGCTCATCGAAACTGATTCGGTTATCCACCTTGAAAAAATCCATATATTTAATCACCATATTGATCTGCGCTGCCATGAGGTTGATTTCTTCCAGCTGCATGGAAAATGTATCCGCCGCCTTATGTTTTTCAGGGGTTCTCGCGTACTGGTAGATCATATTCCGGATATGCTCCATATCATCATCTCCAAGCAGCGGATTCACGAAAATGACCGGAACCTCCAATTGTTCCATGGGAATACTGGATATAAAGAAATCCATTTTTCCGATAACATAAGGCGTAATATCATTTTTCCCAAAGGTCGTCAGATCCATCCTGTCTCTGAATACCCGTTCAAGTTTTGAAGTCATAAGTCTGGACACACCAATACCGCTGGAACAGATAACACCCGCATGCACACGGCGAACCTGCTCACTGCGTCCCTGAAGCCTGACCATGGCCGCCCCGAAATGAACAGTCAGAAAGCCAATCTCCTCCGGAGGTACCGGCTTGCCTATGCTTGCTTCGATGACACCTGCTACATGAATGCAGCGGTCATACATATCCGGATAATCCCTCTGTATCTCCATGAGTACCGGATTTTCTATCTGCATGCCATGCATCAGACGGATCAATGTCGGCTGGAGATGAGCCAGAAGCCCCTGTATAAATTCATCATCCTGTTTCAGCAGATAGGCTTTCTCACTGTCATAGGCATCGATCATGGCATTAACCAGCTGCTGCAGCTCCCTGTTTTCCAGGGATGCAGAATTTTTACCGCCCCATTGAATCTTCTCGTGCTTGGCGCCTTTGATATGAAGGCAGATATAAGCCACCTCCACATCCGGGATCTCTATCTCAAACTCCTCCTCCAGCTCCCTGACAATGCTCTGTGCCAGCTGATAATCCTCATCCTTCTTCCCGTTACTGCTCCATCGTCCGTCATCCTCTATAACTTCATTTTTCAGGATTCTATTGATGGCAATGGAAATATGAATAACCAGACCCACATAGGAATTCTCCGTCAGAGTCAACACACGGGCATCATCCATCCCCACAATACAATCCATGACACGCCGCATAATATCATCGTTGAGGATCTGGCCGATATTACTCTTCTTGAGCATATCAAAACGCCCATTTTCTCCAGAGATTTCTCCCTCATAGGCTTCACGAATAACCTTTGTATCAATATTTTCATTAATAAATGCCCGGATGGCCCGGCGGTAGTTTTCCTCCGTCCCGTCCACCAGAACACCGCTTCCCGGCTTTCTCACCACCTGCAGGCCGTACCTGTTCAGCCATTTCTCCACAGCCTCCAGGTCAGTGCTGACTGTGGCCTCGCTGACTCCGGCACTGACACTGTAATAAAACAGCTTTTTCAGCCCTTTTTCCTTTAGAATTTCAAGAATCAGCCGTTTGCGCCTTTCTTCCCGGTTGCTGACGTCATAATTATCCCCGCCACTGATATCCTCCAACAGACGATTCTTCTCTTCCTGACTTCCCTCCAGCCAGATGCCGACACCTGTTTTTGAAACGAAGTGTATATCATAACCCCTGAGGGAGCTGTTGATATATTCCATTTCCCGCTGAACCGTCCTTTTGCTGACAGAGATCCTCGCTGCCAGCTCTTTCACAGAAATCGGTCCGTTTTCTCTCAACAGCACCCGGAAAATCTGCTTCATACGTGGTGTCATATCCAT
>JBJEJD010000073.1:0-4227 GCA_051877705.1 Coprococcus sp.
TGCCACGGCAATATCTGCCGTTCCCCTATGGCAGAGTTTGTTTTTAAGGACATGGTCCGAAAGGCCTACCTTTCGGACAAGTTTGAGATTGCTTCCGCGGCGACGAGCACGGAGGAGATCGGGAATCCGGTGCATCCGGGCACCAGGCGGAAGCTGGCCCAGTACGGTATTTCCGTTTCAGGGAAATATGCCCGCCAGATGACGAAGGGAGATTATGCCCACTATGATTATCTGATTGGCATGGACAAGTGGAACATCCGCAATATCATGCGGATCATCGGCAGTGATCCGGAGAAGAAGGTTTATACGCTGCTGAGCTTTGCCGGCCGCAATGATGAGATTGCGGATCCGTGGTATACGGGCAATTTTGATGAGACCTATGATGATGTTTATGAGGGCTGTCAGGCACTGCTGAAGTATCTGACATAGTGAATATTAAGATTTCCTGACATTCCCCCAAAACAGTTGTTTTTCCATATTATAACCTGTAATATAGTAAGTGAAGCAGCTGACGATGACTGTTCGGAAGAAGTCTCCGGACAGAGAACATATTTGAGGAGGAGGGACAGCTCATGGAAGAGAGAAGACCATATGAAGAACAGCCAATGGACTCGAATCCGGACAGACGGGATCTGATGCAGAGATCAGATGATCCGGTGCGGAAGGCAGACAGGGGCAGGCGGAAGGCGGGAGCTGTTGTTTTTACCTTTATCACCGTCGTGATAATGCTTCTGTATATTGCGCTTTTGCTGGGCATTGTTTTCATGGGTGGAGAGGATCCGTTGGCTGATGGTGTGCTGGTTGTTGTGATTGCAATACCGATAGTGGTGATTCTCGGAGTTGTCTATGCCTGCAGAGAGAGAATGCAAGAAATTGAAGGGGGAGAATGGGATGAAGCTAGTAAGTATTGAGAATTATCCGGGAAAGGATTTTGAAGTATTGGGGCTGGTGAGAGGTACCGTTGTTGAGAGCAAGAACATTGGCCGTGATTTTATGGCTGGTATGAAGACGCTGGTGGGCGGTGAGATCGTTGGTTATACAGAGATGCTGAATGAAGCCAGAGCCATTGCCACCAAGAGAATGGTGGATGATGCGGAAGCCCTTGGTGCTGATGCCATCATCGGTGTTCGTTTTGGTTCGTCGGCCATCATGCAGGGAGCTGCTGAGGTGCTGGCATACGGCACTGCCATCAGATTCCTGGATTAAAGCTGCTAAAACTGCTGCAGCAGTAGCTGACCGCTGTATGATACTTTGAGCAGGTCTGCGGATCTGATTATTTTTGAGCTGCCATATGAAAGAGAATCTCGTACGTCTTTCATGTGGCAGCTCATTGATTATTCGTCTTCGTCATTTTTATTTTCTTCAAACACCCGGTCGATGATCTGTGCGGCCTGAAGACCCCGGCGCATGATGTAGAGGCCTGCTTCTGCAATAGGGGCATCCGGTATTTCGTAAGGTTCATCGTTGAGAAATGTATCACACATCTGGAAGACATATTTTTCGTACCCTGCGGAGGCGTATTCCAGGGCTTTGCCGTTGTCCTTCATCAGTTCTACATCTCGGCTTTTATCCAGTGTCATATTGTTGAGAATATCCAGCATCTGAATGAAATGTTCCATATCCCAGCTGGACAGATACATGCATTTGCACAGGCCCTTATTGAAGAAAGGGTAATTACAGTAGCAGCTCATCAGCTCCGAGAAGCGGGCACGATGGTCGCTGTTCTCGAATAAATCCTGATTTTCAAGTTCACGCAGACATTGATAATTGACAGTCATTTCATAACACTCCCCTGATGTTCATGATCGTCATCGACAGATGTCTGTCGATGCAGAATTAGGATACGTTTATTTTAGCAGGAAAAATTTGTTTGTAAAAGGGGAAAATGAAAGAATATGGGGCTGTTCCTGTGATGTTTCCCCTGAAAATTGTTTTCTATCGAGTGGGAACGTGTATGAAGGGGTGTAAACCGTCCGTATTGTGCAGAGAAAGACCGGGAGGCTGAGTAGTCACCGGGTGAACAGTAAGAACGAATAAAATATGTGAGAAGAATTATGAAAAAGTGGTTGCTTTTTTGTTATTTCGGTGGTAACATATTCCTATACAACAATATTGTGATTACCAGGAGAGAAGAGCAAGGTAAGTAGAGCGATATAATCGCTTTATTTTCCTTGCATTTTTTTGTCCTGTAGGACGGTATGGGGAATAATTTCAGGAGAAAGGAGATTGGATTTATGTATGATGTAGCGATTATTGGCGCAGGTGTTGCGGGCAGTGCTGTCGCAAGGGAGCTGTCGAGGTATCAGCTGAAGGTTTGTGTGATTGAAAGGGAGGAGGATGTTTGCTGCGGTACATCCAAGGCCAACAGTGCCATTATCCATGCGGGTTTCGATGCTGTACCGGGCAGCATGAAGGCGAAGGTCAATGTTGAGGGCAATGCAATGATGGATCAGATTGCAGAGGAACTGGATGTTCCTTTCAGAAGGAATGGATCCGTGGTTGTCTGTACGAAGGATCAGGATCCGGCAGGTCTTGAGGCATTGCTGGAGAGAGGCAGAGTCAATGGTGTTCCGGGCCTTCGTATATTGAGCAGGGAGGAACTGCTGGAAAAGGAACCGAATATCAGTGATGATGTGGTATGTGCTCTTTTTGCTCCGACGGGCGGCATTGTATGTCCGTTCCATCTGACCATGGGCTATGCGGAAAATGCATGCAGCAATGGTGTGGAGTTCTTCCTGAATACCCGGGTGGATGCCATTGCGAAGACAGAGGCGGGCTACAGCCTTTCCGTGACCCATACAGATACAAAGGTTTCCGAGGAGAAGGAAGCAAAGATCGTGATCAATGCGGCGGGTGTTTATGCCGATGTATTTAACAATATGGTCAGCGAACATAAGCTGCATATTACAGCCAGAAAGGGCGAATATATGCTGCTGGACAAGGATGCAGGCAAGCATGTATCCAGCACCATTTTCCAGCTGCCGTCCAAAATGGGCAAGGGTGTTCTTGTTACGCCGACTGTTCACGGCAATCTGCTGGTGGGACCGACAGCTGTGGATGTGGAGAACAAGGAAAGTGTCAATACAACACAGGATGGTCTGGATGCCCTTGGAAGAACAGCTTCCCTGAGCGTGAAAAATGTACCGCTCCGTCAGGTGATCACTTCCTTTGCAGGTCTGCGTGCCCATGAGGATAGTGATGACTTTATCATTGGTGAGGCACCGGATGCAAAGGGCTTTATCAATGTAGCAGGTATTGAGTCTCCGGGTCTTTCATCCGCACCGGCCATCGGTGTTATGGTTGCCGATATGGTGAAGGAGATGCTGAATCCGGAAGTGAATCCTGATTTCAATCCGATCCGTAAGGGAATTCTTGATCCGGATACATTGAGCCTTGAGGAGAGAAATGAGCTGATTAAGAAGAATCCGGCTTATGGTAATATCATCTGCCGTTGTGAAATGGTTACAGAGGGCGAGATCCTTGATGCCATTCACCGTCCGCTGGGTGCCCGTTCTCTTGATGGTGTGAAGCGCCGGACGAGGGCAGGTATGGGCCGGTGCCAGGCAGGCTTCTGTTCTCCGAGGACCATGGAGATCCTGGAACGTGAAGTACCAATGAGCATGTTTGATATTACAAAGAACGGTGTCGGTTCCAATATCGTCATCGGTACCAATAAAGAGATATAGGAGGGCGCATCATGAAAGCATATGATCTGATTATTATTGGCGGTGGTCCTGCAGGTCTGGCAGCTGCCGTTGCTGCAAGAGATAATGGTATCGACAGTATTCTGATCCTGGAAAGAGATAAGGACCTGGGAGGTATTCTGAACCAGTGCATCCACAATGGATTTGGTCTTCATACATTTAAAGAAGAACTGACAGGCCCTGAATATGCGGCAAGATTTATTGCGCAGGTAAAAGAGAGAAATATTGAATATAAATTAAATACAATGGTTATGGATATTTCTGAGGATAAGGTAGTGACTGCCATGAATCGTGAAGAGGGTATGATACTCCTCCAGGCAAAAGCTGTCATCCTTGCCATGGGATGCCGTGAGCGCTCCCGAGGCGCTCTGAATATTCCGGGTTATCGTCCGGCAGGTATCTATTCCGCAGGTACAGCACAGCGCCTTGTTAATATGGAAGGCTATATGCCGGGCCGTGAGGTCGTGATCCTCGGTTCCGGAGATATCGGTCTGATCATGGCCAGACGTATGACACTGGAAGG
>JBJEJD010000074.1:0-4219 GCA_051877705.1 Coprococcus sp.
GTTTGAACGGATTTTTTTGAAATATCTGCGGGATGCCCATGAGTCGGTGGATGGGGCCATGGAACTGTTAAGCTATTTGTCGGGGAAGTATACGGTCTGTATTGCCAGCAACGCACCCTATGACCAGCAGCTTCACCGGCTGAAACAGGCAGGAATGCTGCCATACATACAGTATCTTTTTATATCGGAGAAAGTTGGATATCCGAAACCGGGACGGAGGTTTTTTGATTACTGTTTTTCTCGGTTGAAAACTATTCAGCCGAAGGAAGCAATCATAATAGGAGATTCTATGACCGCAGATATAGCCGGCGGTATAGAGTACGGCATGAAAACCTGCTGGTATAATCATGATGGTGCTGCCGTGCCTGATTCTCCAAAAGCGGATTATGTTGTGACGGCGCTTGAGCAAATACGGAATATATTATGAGAAAAATGCTATATGAAATAAATAAAGATTGTCTGTCTGTTGATAAAGTGGTATAGTGATAAAATAACAGTTTAAAATTGTGCTGAAGCACAGAATGAATTTACATATGAGAGGTAAAGTATAATGAGTGATTACAAAATGAATACAAAATGTGTCCAGTCCGGGTATACACCAGGTAATGGTGAGCCGAGACAGATTCCGATTATCCAGTCTACAACTTTTAGATATGCAACCAGTGAGGATATGGGTAAGTTATTTGATCTGGAAGCATCCGGTTATTTTTATACCCGTCTGCAAAACCCGACTAATGATTATGTGGCTGCCAAGATTGCCGATCTGGAAGGCGGTACAGCAGCCATGCTGACATCCTCAGGTCAGGCAGCCAATTTCTTTGCGCTGTTCAACATTTGTGAGTGCGGTGATCACATCGTCGCATCCTCATCCATTTATGGCGGTACATTCAATCTGATTTCCGTTACCATGGCAAAGATGGGGATTCAGGTAACCTTTGTTTCGCCGGATTGTACGGAAGCAGAGTTGAATGCGGCATTCCAGGATAATACGAAGGTGGTATTCGGTGAGACCATTGCCAATCCGGCGCTGACAGTTCTGGATATCGAGAAATTTGCGAAGGCAGCTCATGCCCATGGTGTGCCGCTGGTGGTTGATAATACATTCCCGACCCCTGTGAACTGCCGTCCGATTGAGTGGGGTGCTGATATCGTTACCCATTCAACAACAAAATATATGGACGGACATGGAGCAGCCGTGGGCGGTGCCATTGTCGATTCCGGTAATTTTGACTGGATGGCCCATGCTGATAAGTTTCCGGGACTTTGTACACCGGATGAATCCTATCATGGTGTTACATATGCTGAAAAGTTTGGCAAGGAGGGAGCTTTTATTACAAAATGTACCTCTCAGCTGATGCGTGATTTCGGTTGCATCCAGTCTCCGCAGAATGCCTTTTTGCTGAATCTTGGACTGGAATCTCTCCATGTACGTATGCCGCGCCATGTGGAGAATGGGCAGGCTGTGGCTGAGTTCCTGCAGAATCATCCGCAGGTAGCCTATGTCAATTACTCCGGGCTTCCTGGCGATAAATATTATGAAGTTGCAAAGAAATATATGCCAAACGGCGGCTGCGGTGTTGTATCCTTTGAATTGAAGGGCGGGCGTAAAGCGGCAGAGACATTTATGAAGCATCTGAAGCTGGCGGCCATTGAGACTCATGTGGCCGATGCCAGAACATGCTGCCTGAATCCGGCCACATCCACCCATCGCCAGATGACGGATGAGCAGCTGGCTGCAGCTGGCGTACCGGCAGGTCTGGTGAGAATGTCCTGCGGTCTTGAGGATAAGGAGGATCTGATCGCCGATCTGGCTCAGGCATTGGCAGCCATTGAATAATTGAGAGAAGAAGGAAATGATCCTGGAGGATTGTAGAAATACAGTCTTTCAGGGTCTTTTTATTATTACAATTGCATGACAACAATATATAAGAATGTTATAATGTAGCTGTACTGAGACAGTAAGAAACGAGGTGGAAAGATATGATGTATCCGTATATGATACTAGCAGATGAAACGGAAATTGTTCATTCTCAGATAATTGAAAAAGATGGACAGAAAAAGGTAATTGTAAATTTTGAGCGTCCTACGGATAATGGATTTGATTCTGCAAGATGTGAATTACCTGATTATAGGTGGACAGACAGAGAAGGTTATTCGGATGAAGAAATAGCTATGTTTGAAGAACTCTTGCACAGCAATGCACATTTGTTATACAAGTATGCGGAAAATGGAGGAATTCAAATTGCCTAAATTATTTATGGTAAGTGGTTATACAGTATATTTTTGGTCTAATGAAAATGATGAACCAATCCATGTCCATATTTCAAAGGGAAAACCTACACCTAATGCAACAAAACTTTGGATTACAAGGTCAGGAGGCTGTATTTTGGCAAGTAATGGCAGTAAGATTTCAAATAAAGAGCTAAATGAATTAATGGAATTTATATCAGCTCAGTTTTTTCTTATCTGTGCAAAATGGAAACAGGCTTTCGTGATTGATGAAATTAAATTCTATTGTTAATTAAAATTACTTAATTTAAGGATTTTTAGCAACCGAAAACTGACAGAACAGAGAGAACGTCTTCTGTTCTGTCAGTTTTCGGTTATTTTTATTTAATAGAAATGCAAATGGAGGTATTGACAAATAGCCTCGTTGGTGATATGGTTAATTACATAAGTAATGAACCAATTAACAAGAGGGTAGAAACGATATTAGTAAAGGAAGGATGAGGAAGTGATCGTGTGTGAATGAGATTTTGAATCAGGAGAAATCAATTTATATCCAGATCAAAGAGATGATTGAGAATGATATTCTCAGGGACGTTCTTCTTGAGGAGGAACGGGTGCCAAGTACCAATGAGCTGGCGAGATTATATGCCATTAATCCGGCTACGGCGGCCAAGGGTGTCAACCTTCTGGTGGATGAGGATATCCTGTATAAAAAGCGGGGGATCGGGATGTTTGTTGCCGGAGGGGCGAAGGAGAGGATTATGAAAAAGCGTCGGGAAGAATTTTATGATAATTATGTAAAAAAGCTCATTGCAGAGGCGGTGAGCATCGGAATCAGCAAAAAAGAACTGATAGATATGATTAATGAATCAAAAGACGGGGGAGTGCAGGATGAGTAAGCTGACAGGAACGGGAATTGTAAAAAAATATGGTGATAAAGAAGTACTTCAGAATGTTGATCTGGAGCTTGAATCCGGGAAGATCTATGGATTGATCGGGCGCAATGGAGCCGGCAAGACGACATTGCTGTCCATATTAAGTGCTCAGAATCCGGCAACAGAGGGGAATGTTGTCATTGACGGGCAGCCGGTATGGGAGAACCGGGAGGTACTCGGTAAAATCTGTTTTTCCAGAGAACTGAATCAGCTGGTGGGCAGTACCTATGGCAATGCCATGAAGGTGAAGGAATATCTGAGAATTGCATCTACATTTTTTCCTTATTGGGACAAAGAGATGGAAGCGAAGCTGGTGAAGGATTTCCAGCTGGATGTCAAAAAGAAGATCGGCAAATTGTCGAAGGGTATGCTTTCTATGGTGACAATTATTGTGGCTTTGGCCAGCAAGGCTAAGTTCACATTTCTGGATGAGCCGGTGGCCGGTCTTGATGTGGTGGCCAGGGAGCAGTTTTACAGGATACTGATTGATGAATATATGGAGACGGGGAGGACTTTTGTGGTGTCCACCCATATCATCGAGGAAGCAGCCGATGTGTTTGAGGAAGTGATTATTGTGGACAAAGGACGGATCCTTCTGAAGGAGAAGACCCAGGAGCTGCTTGACCGATCTGTTCATATAAGCGGCCATATGGATGAGGTGGACAAGGCCACAGAGGGGCTGAAGGTTCACCATGTGGAGACACTTGGACGCAGCAAGGGAGTGACGGTAATTCTGGAGCCGGGACAGTGTATTCCGGAGGGGTACGATATCAGTCTTCAGAAGCTCAGCCTTCAGAAGGTGTTTGTGGCTCTCTGCGGAGAGGAGGCTTAGATCGGGTATGTTAAAAGCAAATATCAGATTCTGGGGCAGGGAAGTTCTGGGATATCTGGGCATAACACTTGTAACTGCCGCTGTGCTCTGGATGATCTATGCAGGTGCAGGGAGCAATCGCCTTTCTGATATGGCGGTGATGCCCTATTATATATTCATTGTAGGTGCATTTGTCATTATAATGGAAATCTGTTCATATTTTCAGCTTTATTTTTCTTTACTG
>JBJEJD010000075.1:0-4212 GCA_051877705.1 Coprococcus sp.
CCGTTTCTTTTTTCTTCGTTCCCACAGTCACATAACGCGGTGTCGCACTATAACTGCTGGTATTGATCAGAATGGTATCCTCCAGTTCACCATCTACATAAACATATTTATAAAAAGAAGCCACATAACCGTTATGTGCGCTCTGTGTGACCTCCTGCCAGCCTTCCGGCTGCGTATCATCTTCAGTGACCACATCTTTACCCGGTGAAATCGTCTGCTCTGTCACACTGTAAAATTCAATTGTTCTGTTGGCAGGTCTCGTCTCATGACCGTAAATACTTACGTAGACATTTCCCTGCCATGTGTAGGCTTCAATATAGACAGGATTCTCGAGATTATTTTTAAACTTGAAATCCACACTGCCTTCCGCCACCGTTGCATCAGCTCCCAGAGGCACATAACCTACCGTCAGCCCGTGATTGGCCCGCTCCACGACCTCAAGCTCCGCTCTCAGCACAGCATTATACATCGTTGAAGATACCTGACAGATTCCGCCGCCGGTACTTGGTACAACCTTGCCGCCGGAATAGCCTGTAGCCTGATAATAACCATTAGCTGCTGTAAACGGCACCACATGCTCCAAAAATGAAAATGTCTCTCCCGGATAAACGATCGTCTCATCAATTAAAGAGGCACCATTGGCAATATTGGCGATTCGATTGCTGCTGGATGATGAATAATTGGTCGAATAGGAACCCAGCAGATCCGTAACAGCTTCAAGTTCTTCCCTTGTATGTTCAGCCTGAGTTTCCTCAGCAACCACGGCAAGCTTCTGGCTGGTACCATCCCATCCCTCTCCCAGGGCCTTCTCCACCAACAATGCTGTAGCCGCCACATCTACCTTAATCCCCGTCACTTCATCAGTAATCTGGAATTCTCCGGAATGCCGCACCAGTATGGCATCCCTGGCTTCTCTGTTATAAGAGGCTGTTCCCTCTTCAATCAACGTATTGAGTTTATCCTGATCATATTCAAAAGGCAGCTGATAATCCGCCTTATTATTCTTCACATCAGCCAGTTCTTTATAACGTTTAATCAGATTGCCGCTCGTACCAATCTCACAGATTTCCTGAATAACCGTACTGTCCGATACTTTCAAATCAAAGTCTTTATACGGTATACTGACTTCTTCGCCGCTGCAGGTTAAAGTCAGCGTACCGCTGCACGCTTCATTTACATACTGCTCCAGTCTCTCTTCCGCATCCTGCACAGACATGCCGCTAAGCTCAAGTCCATTCACCCTGACACCTTCCGGTATCTTACGATCTTCCGGTCCCTCTTTCGTTTCTGACACAGCCGCCGCTTCTGACGTTTCTTTTACAGTTTCAGCATATGTCTGCCGTCCCCCTGACAATGCCAGAAAAAATACCAGTAGTCCAATATAAAGTATTCTCAATCCTGATTTTCTCATCCTGTACTCCCCCAATGGTCCTTTCCTTATACGAACTGTATCACCATACCCAGAACCATAGATACCACGATTAATGCAACAATAATCATTGAAATAATCTTCGTCGTCTTTCTATTCATAACTATCACTCCTGTCAAAACCGCTTCATACGACCATATTTAGATATCGTCTGATCGATCCAGCGGGATGCCTCGCTCATTGTCATCTGTTCCATAGAATCGTTAAATTCTATTTTATGATATTTACATAGATCCTTCAAGTAGGCTTTTTGTTTTTTTGTCATAGGCTGCTGTTTTTTGGGCTTAAAATTCATTTTTTCCGGCACGAACAATCCCGGATTGCTCTCCTCAAAATAATGTCCCAGGGTCTGATACAGCTTTGCCGTGGCCAGCGCATCATGATAAGCCCTGTGAGCAGAACTGTTGATGATACCGTAATGTTCACACAATGCACCAAGACTTCTTGACGGAAGATCTTTATGTACAGTTTTTGCAATCTTCAGCGTATCAATACCTTCTCTGTCAAAAGAAAGGCCGGATTTTTCAGCGGCATTTTTTGTAAAACGATAATCAAAGCTCAGATTATGTCCAATGACGACAAAGCCTTCACTGAATTCAACAAAATCCCTGACAACAGGCTGCAGATCACGGGCTCCCGCCAGCATATCGTCCGTTATCCCCGTCAGCTCCGATATCTGCGCTGTCAACGGCTGATGCGGATTGATAAATTCAGAAAAGCGATCTGACACTTTACCCTGTATCACTTTTAAGGCCCCTATCTCAATAATGGTATCCGTATCCGGCGATAATCCCGTCGTCTCCAGGTCAAATACCACATAATCTTTAATCATCTGTATTTCCTCCATCTGTGCCATTCAGTTTACCGGACAGGTTCAAACAGACAGTCCTGGCCGCGTAGGTCAATGGATCCCTTTCTAAATAATCGAACAATATCACCTGTGGACCGCCGGTTCGAACACCTTTTGCCGCTGTGGCCGCAATGTCTATGGAAAATCCTTCCATATGGGTCATGCGTTTCATCTGGCGGCTGGTATATCCCTTATAAGCCGGCAGATATTTCTCCGTCATCTCTGACTGCCGGTAAAAATCCTCACAAAATGACCGATATATTGTATGTTCACCGGCCCAGGCCGGTCTCGACTTCAGATTCTCCCTGGCATACAGATCATAGAGCATGGCTTCCTTCAGTATATCCGGCTCTCCATGGTGCCGCTCCTCTGCAAACTGCAGCAGCAGATCATAGCGCTGCATCCGTCCATGCTGTACTTTTCCATAACCGCCTTCCTCATAGAATCCCGCCAGTTCTTCAAAAAACGTAAACGGCGAATGATAATCATGCATGAGATACTGCAAAGACTTCTCAAACTGATGACTATTATAGTACACCTCCACCATTTCTTCAACACCCTTGAGCTGCCGCAATTCGTCATAGCTCATCCAGTTCGTTTTCAGCACTTCATATGGTGCCTTTTGTCTGTAAACAATCCCATACGCCTGTGCCTTTTCGTGCATCCGCGACCCCTTCAGCACCTTTAGAAAACCCAGCTGCAGCTGCTCCGGTTCCATAGCATAAACATCATCAAAGGACTTTCTGAATCTTTCATAATTCTCATAAGGCAGACCGGCAATCAGATCCAGATGCTGATGAATATTATGTCCTGCATTGACCCGTCGGACAGCCTCTGCCAGTTTCTCCAGTTTCATTGTCCTTGACACTTCTTTAATGGTCGGCCCATAGGTGGACTGAACACCGATCTCAAGCTGTACCAGCCCCGGTCTTAATGAAGACAGCAGCGCCAGTTCCTCTTCATCCAGAAGATCCGCCCCGATCTCAAAATGAAAATTCGTCACACCCCTGTCATGTTCCTTAATATATTCCCAGATAGCCAGAGCATGCTGCTTATTACAGTTAAAGGTACGATCGACAAACTTCACCTGCGGCACCCGGTGATCAATAAAAAACTGCAGTTCCCGCTCCACCAGACGCATATCCCGCACCCGCACCTTTTTATCAATGGAGGACAGACAGTAACTGCAGGAAAAAGGACAGCCTCTGCTTGTTTCATAATAAATGATCTTATGCTCAAAATCACTCATATCCTCATAGACAAAAGGCACCTGATTGATATCCATGACCTCACGCCAGCCCTTATCTGCCAGACGGCCATTTTCCCGGTAAATAATTCCCCGGATATCCGCCAGCTCCACAGATCCATTCACATAATGGGCCGCCACTTCCCGGAAAATAGCCTCTCCTTCCCCACGCATAATACCCGTCACACCCGGATTGCGTGCCATACAATCAGCCGCATCATAGGATACCTCCGGTCCTCCCAGCCAGACAGGAAGCTCCGGCCGCAGCTGATGCAGAAGAGATACCAGCTCCTCCACCATCCCGATATTCCATATATAACAGGAAAAGGCTATCACATCGGCCTTTTCTCTGTAAATATCCGCCAGTATATCCTCCACATACTGGTTGATCGTATATTCTTTGATCTGTATTTGTTCCCTATACATATCAGCATAGGCTCTCAGACTGTAGACAGCCAGATTGGCATGTATATACTTGGCGTTGATTGCTGCCAGCAAAATCTTCATTCCGTTCACCCTCAGTCCTGTCATAGAAGTATTTTCCAGTATATCACATACATTTACAAAAATAAACAAAAAGCAGCTGCCGAACCATATCTGATGCGACAGCCGCCTGCTCTTGTTCATTCAATCTACAGATTCGGTCTGATCTGTTTTGGCCTGTAACCGGACTCCTCCAGTGCCTGA
>JBJEJD010000076.1:0-4138 GCA_051877705.1 Coprococcus sp.
CCGCGACCCCGACCTTGGCAAGGTCGTGCTCCACCAACTGAGCCACTCGCGCATAGATGATGCTCTTCACAAGCACAGGTATACTATACTATAATCGAAGGTATTTGTCAACAGAAAAAAGACAAAAAATTTAAATATGTTCAAATAATATATTCTATTAAGACAATAATAAAGAACCTCTCAATATGAGAGGCTCTTTACTTAAAGGAATCTTTTTATGGCTTTTAATTGTTTGTTAGTTATCTTTATCCATTAAGAATCCGGCATAGCCTGTTTCAAGACCATGTTCTGTTGCGTCCAGACCTTCAATTTCTTCTCTTTCGGATACTCTGATACCAATTGTCTTCTTAAGAACAGTAAAGAGAATCAGGTCGCATACGATAGCCCAGCCTGCAATACAAACAACACCGAGCAGCTGAATGAGCAGCTGATGAACACCGCCGCCATAGAAGAGGCCGGTATTGTAATCAAAGAAACCAACTGCGATTGTACCGAACATACCGCAAATACCATGTACTGTACATGCACCAACAGGATCGTCAACTTTAAGGACACTGTCAATAAATGGAACAAAGATACAGAGCAGGAGACCTGCAACAATACCAATAATGATGGCACCAATATTATCCACATTGTCACAGCCGGCTGTGATGGCAACCAGACCGGCAAGGGAACCATTCAGAGAAAGAGATACATCAGGCTTGCCAAAACGAATCCATGTGTAGATCATTGCTGTAACTGTTGCAAAGGCCGGTGCCAGTGTTGTTGTAGCGAAGATCTGTCCAAGATGGGTACCGTCTGCAGCGGCGGCACCGTTGAAACCATACCAGCCAAACCAGAGAATAAATACACCAAGGGCTGCAATGGAGATGCTGTGGCCCAGGATAGGTCTTGAATGACCATCTTTGTCATATTTGCCAATACGAGGTCCGAGGAAGGAAGCACCGATGAAACCAGTGATACCACCAACCATATGGATAACACAGGAACCTGCGAAATCAACAAAACCGAGATCTGTCAGCCAGGCTGTACCGCCCCATACCCAATGGGCTTCAACAGGATAAATGAAAAGGCTGATAATAAAACTGTAAATACAGTATGTAATGAATTTTGTACGTTCTGCCATGGCACCGGATACGATAGTGGCAGCTGTTGCACAGAATACAAGGTTAAATACGAAGCTGTAGCAGTCCATGCTTCCAAAATCAAAAGGATTCATGGTAAAACCGCCGATGAATTTGCCTGCATCACCACAGAGAATATTATAGCCGACAAAGATGAAAGCAACTGTACCAAGACAGAAATCCATGAGGTTTTTCATGATGATGTTACCAACGTTTTTTGCTCTTGTGAAGCCTGCCTCACACATTGCAAAACCAGCCTGCATAAAGAATACCAGTGCGGCACCGATTAAGAACCATACTCCGTGACCGCCAAAAATAACACTATTGACCGCTTCTAAAATTTCATTAGATTCCATAACTTACTCCTCCTGTTTTATGTTCTGTACAATCAAAAAAGGAGATGCAGATGAAATAACCGGTCTTTCATCCATATCTCCTTCGATATAATCTGTATCAGAACATTATTCAATTGATTTACCACATTGCTGTGGAAAAACTTTATGTTTAACATTATACACTTGAAAATCTGAATGTCAACCCAAATAATGGGAAAGTATTTCACAAAAAAATTCGTTTTAATATAAGAGTTTTAAGAAAAATATTACAAAATTCAAGATTATTAAAAAAAGAACATGCTAATTTCTGATAATTAAGTTATAATCAAAAATTTGCTGTCTCTGATTCGAATAAATATAATTCTAATATCTTCCATATGTTTGAAAGAGATAGACTTGCAGGGGATAAATCAATATGTTAAAATGAACACTGATATATAGGAAATACGTACAAGGAGGATATAGATAATGATTGACAAACTGGTAGGAAAGATTAAGAAGCTGAATGCTCCGATCGTGGTTGGTCTGGATCCGAATCTGGCATTTGTGCCGGAACACATTCAGTCTAAAGCCTTTGGAGAGTATGGTGAAACATTGGAGGGAGCTGCAGAAGCAATCTGGCAGTTCAACAAAGCCATCGTGGATGCAGTTTATGACCTGATTCCTGCTGTGAAACCTCAGATTGCCATGTATGAGCAGTTCGGACTTCCGGGATTGGAAGCTTTCCACAAGACTGTAGAATATTGTCGTTCTAAAGATCTGGTCATTATTGGGGATATTAAGCGCGGCGATATCGGCTCTACATCAGAGGCCTATGCAAGAGGTCATCTTGGTCCGGTACAGGTAGGCAATCAGTCTTTATATGGATTTAATGAAGATTTTGTTACGTTGAATCCGTATATGGGATCAGACAGTGTGAATCCTTTTATCAATATGGCGAAGAAAGTGAAAAAAGGAGCTTTTATCCTGGTCAAGACATCTAATCCATCCAGTGGTGAGTTTCAGGATAGACTTATTGACGGACGCCCTCTTTTTGAGTATGTGGCTGAGAAGGTTAATGAATGGGGCAGTGATTATGTGGGTGAATGCGGTTATAGCTATATCGGCGCAGTAGTGGGTGCGACATATCCGGAGCAGGCCAGAATTACCAGAAAGCTGATGCCGAAGGCTTATATTCTTGTACCGGGTTATGGTGCCCAGGGAGCTACGGCAAAGGATCTTCTGCCGAATTTTGATGAGAATGGTCTTGGAGCCATTGTCAATTCTTCCAGAGGTATTATTGCCGCTTATAAGCAGGAGAAATATGCCAAGTTTGGACCAGAGCATTTTGCGGATGCTTCCCGTGAAGCGGTCATCGATATGCAGAAAGATATAGCTTCTGTCCTGTAACAGGGCGAAACATATTTTGAATAAGTCAGGTGGAAAAATATTATGGGTATTAAAAAGATAAACGCGACAGTCGTATCGCAGGACAGGCTGGCCTCAGACGTTTTCAGCATGTGGCTTGAAGTGGGAGATATGGTGCTGGAAGCGAAGCCGGGACAGTTTATTTCAGTTTATTCATCGGATGACAGCAAATTGCTGCCCAGACCCATTAGTATCTGTGAGATTGACAGGGAAAATGGACGTCTGAGAATTGTTTACCGTGTTGTAGGCTACGGTACAAAGGAATTTTCCGGCTGCAGGGCAGGAGATGTCCTGGAAGTCATGGGGCCTTTGGGCAATGGTTACACATTAAAGAATGAAAAGGCTATTCTGGTGGCAGGCGGTATAGGCATCCCGCCTATGTTGGAGCTGGCTAAAGAACTGGACTGTGAGAAGACCATTGTTCTCGGATACAGGGATGAGCTCTTCCTGAATAAGGAGTTTGAGGCTTACGGCAGAGTAGTCATAGCCACAGAGGATGGAAGTTGTGGTACAAAAGGAAATGTACTGGATGCCATAAAGGCAGAAGCAGTGGATGGGAAGATCATTTACAGTTGTGGTCCGATGCCGATGCTGCGTGCGCTGAAGGCCTATGCTGCTGAGCAGCAGATAGAGACATGGATCTCCCTTGAGGAGAAGATGGCCTGTGGAATTGGAGCCTGCCTGGGCTGTGTCTGCAAATCAAAAGAGGTGGATCACCATACGAATGTACACAATAAACGTATCTGTAAGGATGGACCGGTATTCAATGCACAGGAGGTGGAGCTGTAATGAACACAAAAGTGAAGCTTGCAGGAGTTGAATTGAAGAATCCGGTAATGGTCGCTTCAGGGACCTTCGGTTCCGGCGCTGAATACAGTGATTTTGTCGATCTGAACCGTTTGGGTGCCGTTGTGACAAAAGGGGTAGCCAATGTTCCGTGGCCGGGAAATCCAACACCGCGTATTGCGGAGACGGCCAGCGGAATGCTCAATGCCATTGGACTGCAGAATCCGGGTATTGATCTTTTTACAAAAAGAGATCTTCCATTTTTGGAACAATTTGATACAAGGGTAATTGTCAATGTATGTGGTCATTCTACAGAAGAGTATCTGGAAGTAGTGGAACGCCTGGCTGACGAGACGACAGTGGATATGCTTGAGATCAATATTTCCTGCCCGAATGTCAAAGAAGGTGGTATTGCCTTCGGACAGGATCCAAAGGCGGTAGAGGCCATTACAAAAGCTGTCAAAGCAAAAGCAAAACAGCCGATTA
>JBJEJD010000077.1:0-4103 GCA_051877705.1 Coprococcus sp.
ATACTGACGGCAGATCACGGCAATGACCCGACCCATACAGGAACGGACCATACAAGGGAGACTGTGCCGATGCTGGCTTATTCACCGTCCATGGAGGGGTCCGGTCTGCTGAAGCCACAGGAGGCCTTTGATACATTTGCGGTGCTGGGGGCTACTATAGCGGAGAACTTTGGCGTGGCCATGCCGGAGGGGACTATTGGGAATTCTGTGCTGGAGCAGCTGCAGTAGTTTTGGAAAAGGTAGAGAACACATATGATAGCGATTATTAATGGCCGTATTCATGATGCGGATATCGTTATCATGAATGGGTCGGCCTTTGACTCTCTGACGAAGGCCGTGCATGTCATGGTGGATGGAAGGATAGTTAAATAAAGATGTACGGATATAAATCCGGTCAGGTAATTGAAAAAGAATAAAAATAAGGATTGAATTTTTGAAGCATTTACGGTAGAATAGACACATGCAGATATGGTTCATCGGTAGAATGCCAGCTTCCCAAGCTGGAGAGGGGGGTTCGATTCCCCTTATCTGCTTTTTTATTTTGCCGTTTTCGCTTAATTGCTTATTTAACCAGTTTCCCGTTCACCATGACATGTACAGCCTCGGTCAGTGAATCAAAGGCTGATCCGTTCATGATGACGATGTCAGCATCCTTCCCTGCCTCCAGAGAACCTACGCGGTCTTCGATTCCCAGATGTCTGGCCGGATTGATGGTGATGGCCTTCAATGCGTCAAATGGCTTCATGCCTGCTTTGACAGCCAGCCCTGCCACCATTGGCAGATATTCCTGCGGGATGACCGGTGAATCGGTGATGATGGATACCTGACAGCCTGCATTGGCCAGAATTCCCGGCGTCTTAAAGCTTTTATTCCGGAGTTCGAATTTGGTTGCATGGGTCAGTGTGGGACCGACAGCCAGAGGATAATTCTCCGCAGCCAGCTTATCTGCAATGAGATGGCCTTCCGTGCAGTGCTCCAGCGTCAGCTTCACATTGAATTCCTTTGCAATGCGGATGGCGGTGAGAATATCATCGGCACGGTGGGCATGGGCCTTCAGCGGCATCTCCCCGTTGATGACCGGCAGCAGGGATTCCATCTTAAAATCATAGGCAGGCATCTTCAGCACATCTCCGCCGGCAGCTTCCTTTCGTGCCCGATAATCCCTGGCTTTGAACAGGGCCTCCCGAAGCTTCGAGGCCGTTGTCATACGTGTATAAATGCTCTTGTCCTTATAACAGTTTTTGGGATTCTCTCCAAAGGCACACTTCATGGCCACAGGATCCCTGACGATCATGTCATCCACACAGTGCCCCACTGTCTTGATGGCGGTAAAGGTGCCGCCCAGTACATTGGCGCTTCCCGGTCCCGTTCCGACACAGGTCACACCGGCCATGACTGCCTTTTCAAATGTTGGATCCAGGGGATTGATACCATCGATGCCTCTCATCTGCGGTGTCACCGCATCATTCAGTTCATTGATGTCCATGCCCTCATAACCGATGCCATATTCTTCCAGTCCCAGATGGCAGTGAGCCTCCACGAATCCCGGATAAACATCCATGCCTTCAGCGTCTATAATCTCCGCATCTTCAGGTATATCCAAATGGCTGCCAACAGCCTGAATCATTTTATCTTCAACCAGTATATCTCCTGTATAAGGTTCCTCATGAACCGCATCATGGATGCGGCCGTTTTTTATCACTATCATCTTTCTATATTCCCTTTCAAAAATTTTTTCGTTTTATTGCAGCTGTGCCAGAATGGACGTTCCGATGGTTCCCTCCGGCATGGCCACGCCGAAGTTCTCTGCAATGGTAGCCCCCAATACGGCGAAGGAATTCAGTGCCTCTTCCGGCTCCAGCATCCCGGAGCCTTTCATGGAAGGTGAATAAGCCAGCATCGGAACTGTCTCCCTTGTATGATCCGTTCCGCTGTGGGTCGGATCATTGCCATGATCTGCCGTCAGTATCAAAAGATCATCGTCACGCAGCACCTGCATGAGTTCTCCAAGCTTTACATCAAATCGCTCTATTTCCTCACCATACCCTACAGGATTGCGGCGATGTCCCCACAGTGCGTCAAAGTCCACCAGATTGGTAAAACAAAGCCCCTTAAACTCCCGTCCGGCAATGGCGATGGTCTGTTCCATGCCATGCACAGAGCTTTTAGACTTATTGGATTCTGTCAGTCCTTCTCCGTCAAATATATCATAGATTTTTCCGACAGAGATACAGTCATACCCTGCATCCTTCAGCGCATTCAATACAGTCCTTCCCGTTGGCTTCAGTGCATAGTCATGACGGTTGCTGGTCCTGACAAATTCTCCCTTCTTCCTGCCCACATAAGGCCGGGCAATAACACGTCCCACACGCCATTCATCCTTCAGAGTCAGTTCCCGGGCGATCTCACAGCAGCGATACAGCTCCTGCAGTCCAAAAGTCTCCTCATTGCCGCAGATCTGCAATACTGAATCCGCAGATGTATAAACGATCATATGACCTGTGGCAATCTCTTCCTCGCCCAGCTCATCCAGGATCACCGTACCGCTGGCACTCTTATTGCCAATAACCTTATGGCCTGTACGCCGCTCAAGCTCCGCAATCAGCTCCGGAGGAAAGCCCGTCTCCGTAAAAGTAATAAAAGGCTTCTTCGTCTCCAGGCCCATCATCTCCCAATGGCCTGTCATGGTATCCTTGCCATTGCTCTTCTCATATAATCTGGCATAGTAAGCCAAAGGCCTCTCCACAGGCGCAGCCAGCTTCAGAGGATGCAGATTGGCAAGCCCCAGTCTCTGCAGATTCGGAATATTCAGATGGGATACAGCGCCATCAATATGTCCCAGCGTATCCGTCCCCGCATCACCAAATCTATCCGCATCGGGCATGGCACCGATGCCAAGAGAATCCAGAACAATCAGAAAAACCCGTTGATATTTATTCATAAATCATCTTCCTTTCCCGTTCATCTTTCCAGCACTCAGTTATGCTTTCCTCAGCATACATTCTTTTTCAAAAAATGAAATGCCATAACAGATGATCCGGCTATAACCCCGCTCTGATCCAGAATCATATTTCTTATCATGAATCTGTCTGACAGCCTCATCACACTTTACTGCTAAATTGCTTTGCGAACGTGCATGCTTCACTTCAAATATCAGCATACTGCGGCTGCGTTTATCCTTGACCACCACATCCGGCCTGCCAATACCCCTCTCGTAATTAGACTCTACAATATATCCGGCCCCCACAAAGATTCCTGCAATGAAAGCATGATAATAACTTTCACTATAATCATAATAACTAATCGTTGTAAATAAAAGATCCGAAATCAATGCCGCTGCTTTTACGGCATCGCCGCTCCACATCGCATTAAACAACTCTCTTCTGTCTGCCGTCTTCATAGAAGCATTAAACCAGTCAACAATGGCTGATTTAAAGATGGACTTTACTTCCTCATTAGGAATGCAAAGAGCCACCTGCCTCTCCTGGCCATCCTGATTTAATTCCGGTACACTGGCCTTAGTCAAATATCCTGTCAGATACAGAAGGCTCCAAAAATTCTCTTCTGTTGAAGCCAGAGTATCATAGGTTAGATTCTCCGTTATTGTCTCAATCAGATATCCACCCGCCATCAATATTTCGAACTTATTATTGACATCCAGATCTTCCCTGCTGATAAACCGATAAATAATTCCGTTATGGCTGGTTGCTTCCCAATAATTCTGCGGTTTCCTGGTTGGATTAACCTGTAGAGCCGCTACATGATTCAGCACATCCCAGGGACAATAAACATCTACTGACCCAAATCTATATCCATCGTACCACTGCCTCATCTCATATGCGTGCTCCGTAAATCCCGTATCCTTCAGCAGCTGAGCCACATCTCCTTCTGTAAAACCCAGATATTCATCAAACCTGTCACTGGTGATTGTATCAGATACCAGATTGTTGGTACCCGTAAATATACTCTCTTTAGCTATCTTCAAACAACCGGTAATCACAGAAAATTTAAGAAAATCATTTGATTTCAGCGCCTTCCCCAGCATATTTCGAATAACATCCAGCATCTCCGCATAATAACCGGCTTCACTTGCCTTCGCCAAT
>JBJEJD010000078.1:0-13878 GCA_051877705.1 Coprococcus sp.
TATTCGTGATATCGATTATAATAAATATGACGGCATGTTTCATGTATTGCTGAGAGGTGATACTTTTGATACAATTATCACGGTTGCCATGGAGAGACTGATGTATCCTTATGCGCTGACCATGGATGCGCGGGAGACATACCGGGAGTATATTCACACTCACTGCAGTGAGGCGGCGGAGAAGTTTATCCGGGATGATGATATGGACAAGCTGATATTTTTGGCTGGTCTCGATGTAATGGACAGTGAGACGGTGGATCAGGCCATCGATCTGGCTCTGACATTGGACAAGACAGAATATACGGCATTTTTGATGGATTATAAGCATCAACATTTTAGCATGGCAGAGATGTCATTTGATTTATAGAAGCGGGAGGTGACGGGATGCATGAAATGAAGGAAAAACTGATCAGAGCCGGAACGGGTATTCTCAATGCATCAAGGACGGAATTGTATGTAGCCATGCGTTTTCTGGATATTGCGCTGAACAGCCTGGATTATGAGATGGATTTGTCTATGAAGACCATCGGCACTGACAGCCAGAAGATACGTTTCAATCCCAGATATCTCATAGAGAATTATCAGAATGACAGTGTGCTGGTCAACCGTGCTTATCTGCATATGATCCTCCACTGTGTATTTCGTCATATGTTCCACAATAAAGACAAGGATCAGGATGTATGGAATCTGAGCTGCGACATTGCGGTGACGGCCATTATTGATGATATGGAATATCGATGTATCAGACTGACGGTGCCCGATGAGCGGCAGGCCATGTATGACAGGCTTCATGGGGAGATGAAAGTACTGACGGCGGAGGGGATCTATAAGTCCCTGAAGAAGCGGCCGATGACCTGGCTGGAAATGGAGTCGGCCAGGAAGCAGTTTACAGTGGATGATCATGTATTCTGGGATTCTGAGCAGGAAGATCAGAAGGACAGCAATTCCGACAATCAAAATAACAATGAGGATAATCAGGAAAATGATCAGCAGAATCAGAACAATAATCAAAAGGATAATTCCAGCGACCAGAAGCAGAGTGAGAGGGAAAAACAGTGGCAGGAGATCAGTGAAAAGATGCGCACGAATATGGAGACCTGCTCCAAAGATGCTGCGGAGATGGCTGGAAGCCTTTATGACTATATTAAAATAGCCACCCGGGAACGTTATGATTATCGGAGATTTTTGAAAAAGTTTACGACACTTCGGGAGGAGATACGTCTGGACCTGGACAGTTACGATTATATTTATTATACTTACGGATTGACTCACTACGGGAATATGCCATTAATCGAGTCGCTGGAATATAAAGAAGTTAAGAAGATTGAGGAACTGGCCATTGTTATTGATACATCAGAATCATGTTCAGGTGATTATGTGAGACGTTTTCTGGAGGAAACATTCGCTATTCTCTCCAACCACGAGAATTTTTTCAGGAAGATGAATGTTCATATTATTCAATGTGATGCAAAGGCTCAGGTGGACGATGTGATCACCTGTGAGGATGATATGAAACGGTATATGGAAAATTTCAGACTGATCGGTTTTGGCGGAACCGATTTCAGACCAGCTTTTGAATATGTCAATGAGCTGTGCAGAAAGAAGATATTCAAACATCTGAAAGGAATGTTGTATTTTACAGATGGGTACGGAACTTATCCTGAGAGACGGCCTGACTATGACGTGGCTTTCATATTTCTTGAAGAAAGTTATAATGACAGGCATGTGCCGCCATGGGCCATTAAGCTGATACTTGGACCGGATGACATACGAATGGGAGGAATAGAGAATGAACATTAAACAGGCAAAGGATGAGATCAGGCATACCGTGCAGGCTTATCTGACAAAGGATGCATTGGGTGATTATGCAATTCCGGTCATCAGACAGAGACCAATCCTGCTTATTGGACCGCCGGGTATCGGCAAGACGGCCATCATGTCGCAGGTGGCAAGAGAATGCCAGGTGGCCCTGGTGTCCTATACGATCACTCATCATACAAGACAGAGTGCCATTGGTCTGCCTTATATAGAAAAGAAAATTTTCGGCGGGAAAGAATATGCTATTACAGAATATACAATGAGTGAGATCGTGGCTTCCATTTACGAGAAGATGGAGGCAACGGGACTGAAGGAAGGTATTCTGTTCATTGATGAGATCAACTGTGTGTCGGAGACTCTGGCACCGACCATGCTGCAGTTCCTGCAGGGCAAGACCTTTGGTAATCATAAGATTCCTGAGGGATGGGTCATTGTGACTGCAGGTAATCCGCCGGAATACAATCAGTCTGTGAGAGATTTTGATATTGTTACCCTTGACCGTGTAAAGAGGATTACTGTGGAGGAGGATTATCCTGTATGGAAAGCTTATGCTTATGAGAATCATATCCACAGCGCTATTTTATCCTATCTGGATATTAAAAAGGAGAATTTTTATCAGGTGGAGACCACAGTTGATGGCAAAGAGATTGTTACAGCCAGAGGCTGGGAGGATCTGTCGAAACTGATGCAGGTTTATGATCAGCTGGGAATCACCGTGGATGAATCTGTGGTGCTTCAGTATATTCAGAATCGTCGGATTGCCAAGGATTTTGCCAATTACCTGGATCTGTACAAGAAATATCAGACGGATTACGATGTGGAAGCGGTTGTTCAGGGCAAGGTCAAACCTTCTGCCATAGACAGGATCCAGAAGGCATCCTTTGATGAAAAGCTCAGTGTCATCAGTATTCTGATAAGTAGGTTGACGGCTGTTTTTTCTGAGGTTTATGATAAGGATCTATATGTACGTGATCTTTATGAGATTTTAAAGGAACTGAAATTCACATTTTCCCATGCGCCTGCAGACGGTTCGGGGACGGCAAGACTTCTTTCTGAGAAGGCTGAGCAGGTTGAAGCTGATCTGGAACTGAATAAGGAGAGAGGCTTATATGACGCACCGAAGCTTAGGAGTATAAAAAATATCCTGAAGACACTGGATCAATACAGGCTGCAGCTTATTAAAGATGAAAAGCTGAATCCGGAGGAAGCTTTTTGCTATATTAAAACAGCCTTTGCTGAAGATACGGCTGAGAGAAAGAATCTGATCGAAACAGCTGCGGCTTATCTGGAAAATGCTTTCTTATTTATGGAGTCTGCTTTTGGAGAGAGCCAGGAAATGGTTATATTCATTACAGAGCTGAATACGAACAGATATTGTGCAAGATTCATCAGAGACAACGGTTCGGTGAAATATGACCGCTATAATCGGTCCCTGCTCTTTGATGAGAAAAGACAGAATCTGCTGCGGGATATAGATGAAATAAGTGATTTTGCGGCATTTCTTGATTAAAGTTATAGTTCGGATTAATGAAATGGCGATAAAATAATATTTGACATATGTCGGAAATTGTGCCACAATTAGTATACAGGAGGTAATTACCATGGAAAAATGGAAATGCAGTATTTGTGGTTATATTCATGAAGGCCCGATGACAGAGGATTTTAAATGTCCTAAATGTAAACAGCCGGCCAGTAAGTTTGTAAAGATTGAGGAGGCACCTGTTAAGAAGAATCCTTATGCAGGAACCAAGACAGAGAAGAATCTCTGGGAAGCTTTTGCCGGTGAATCACAGGCAAGAAATAAATATACATATTTTGCTTCTGTTGCCAAGAAGCAGGGCTTTGAGCAGATTGCAGCTCTGTTCCTTCAGACAGCTGAGAATGAGAAAGAGCATGCAAAGCTCTGGTTCAAGGCGCTTGGCGAGATCGGTGACACAGCAGAAAACCTTCTTCATGCAGCAGAAGGTGAGAATGCAGAATGGACAGATATGTATGTGCGTATGGCTAAGGATGCCGAGGAGGAAGGCTTTACAGAACTGGCTGAGTAGTTCCGCGGTGTGGCTGCCATTGAGAAATCCCATGAGGAACGCTACAGAGCACTGCTTAACAATGTGGAGACAGCAAAGGTATTCGAAAAGAGCGAAGTACAGATCTGGGAATGCCGTAACTGCGGTCATATCGTTGTGGGTACAAAAGCTCCTGAAGTATGTCCTGTATGCAAACACCCACAGAGCTACTTCGAAGTAAGAAAAGAAAATTACTAAAATGTGCAAAAGGGCTGCCACAGTATCCGGGCAGCCTTTTTTTGAGGATAATGAAAACATGATTAAGAAGACTTTTGGCTATTTCAATTTGGCTCAGATCTGTGATTCGGGGCAGTGTTTCCGGATGGAACAGGTAAATGAGAATACATGGAGTGTGATTGCTTCGGGGCGTTATCTTGAAATCATGCAGCAGGAAGATATATGTACTTTTTACTGTTCTGAAAAGGAATATGAAGGATTCTGGAAGGGATATTTTGACCTTGATACAGATTACGGTATGTATATTGACAGAATCAATCCAAAGGATCTCTATTTAATGCAGGCAGCAGAGTTGGGGGCAGGCATCAGGATTCTGAGACAGGATCTGTGGGAAATGATCGTATCTTTTCTTATATCCCAGCAGAATAATATTATTCGTATCCGTCGCTGTATCCGGAATATTTGTGAACAATATGGTGAAAGAAAAGTGATGGAGAATGGTCAGGTTTACTATACATTTCCTGCACCGGAGGCACTGGCAGAATTGGATGAAGATGCGCTGAAGGCGTGCAATCTGGGCTATCGGAGTAAATATGTGGTGAGGACGGCCAAAGCAGTTGTATCAGGAGAAGTGAATCTGAATGCTGTCAGGGAGATGCCCTATAAGAAGGCCAGGGAGGAATTGCTGAAATTGTTTGGAGTAGGAGAGAAAGTTGCGGATTGTATCTGCCTGTTTGCTCTGCACCACCTGGAGGCATTTCCTGTAGATACCCATATTCGCCAGGCTCTGGACAGTCATTACAAAAAGGGCTTTCCGAACCGGAGGTATAAAGGGGTGCAGGGCGTTATGCAGCAGTATATTTTTTATTATGAATTCAAAGGCCGGTCGCTTCGATGAATAATACCGTAGCCAATGGAATACGGACCGGCATGTACACCAATGGTAGCGCCAATCTGACAGATTGGAATATTGGTGACTGTATCATATATTTTCTTTAATTCCGCTATGGTCATTTCTTTGAAACGGCATGCTTCATCATAGTCATGACAATATCCTATAAGTATCTGGCAGTCATCGGGTGTACAATTACTATCCTTCAGGTAGGATATCAGCAGATCAACGACACCGGAGAGAGATTTGCGGCGCCCGCGGCGGATACCGGATGAATGGATTTCACCGTCCTGAAGGGTAATGAGCGGTTTTACATTCAGCAATGTACCTGCTATGCTGGTGACTTTGCCAATACGTCCGCCGTGCTGAAGATAGTCCAGATTGCCCACCGTGAAAAGGATACGTCCTGTTTTAATTAATGTCTGCATCGTCCTGGCGGTCTGTTCAGATGTACAGCCGGCATCACGCATTCTGCAGACTTCCAGCACATAAGCACCCTGCATCAGTGTGGTGGCCAGTGAATCAAGAACTGTAACGCTGACATCAGGATAAGTCTCCTGAAGCATGTCACGGGCGATTCCGGCAGACTGAGCAGAAGCACTTAGTTTGGATGAAATACATACACAGATAATATCTTTGCAGCCCTCTTTAATCCTGGATTCAAATACCTGATAAAAATCATCAGGAGACGGGGCAGCAGTCTTAGGATAAGTTTTTGGATTGTCCACCATCTGTTGGTAGAAATCTTTCAAAGAAATCTCAAGCCCTTCTTTCTTATAATTCTCACCATCAAAAGAAACATAAAAATGGACAATATGAATATCTTTTTCTATGGCTATTTCTTCCGGCAAATCACATGAACCATCACTTACAATACAAAATTTTGTCTTCATTTATTTCACCCCGTCTTCCTATAAATTTATTTATATTTTATTTTATCACTTTTAGAAAAAAAAGAAAGTAAGCATGTAATTTCATAGTGTAAATTTTATCATATTTTTGATACAATTAAAGACAGATTCACTATGATATTAAGAAGGGAAGAGAATGTATGGGCATTTATCATATAGAGAGAATTCCACTGGAAGGGCCTCAGAATGTGAGGGATCTGGGTGGATTTGCAATGGAGGATGGGCGATATATTAAAGAAGGGAAGCTCATCCGCAGCTGTGAATTGATTCGACTTACAGAACGTGATAAGGATATCCTCCTGAAGGATCATCATTTACATACAATTGTCGATTTCAGGACTGAACTGGAAAAAAGCCAGATGCCGGATCCGGAACTTCAGGGAGTTGCATCTTTTTGGATACCTGTGTTGGATGAATCCATGCTGGGGATCACGAAAGAAGCCGGAGCCGATCAGGATACAGTGGCCCAACTGTCATTTCAGATAAAAACGGGACAACTGACAACGGAATCCTTCATGAAAAAACTTTATCGTGATATTGTGCTCAGTGAACATGCAGCAAGAGCTTACCATCGTTTCTTTGAAGTCCTGTTGAATGAAAAGGAAGGTGCTGTTTTATGGCACTGCAGTGCCGGCAAAGACAGGGCGGGAATGGCTGCCATGCTTGTGCTGACAGCGCTTGGAGCTCCCCGTGAACTGATTATAGAAGATTATCTCATGGTTAATATATTTTTAAAGGAGAATATTGAATATAACAGACAGAGAATCATTGAAAAAACGGGGGATGTTTATCTGGCTGATTCCATGATGGGACTTTTTTCGGTGGAGCGTTCATATGCAGAATATGCTTTTTCTGTTATGGAAGAACGGTGTGGATCTGCTGAGGGTTATCTGGAACAGATAATTGGTGTAACGCAGGAGGATTGCAGGAAGCTTAGGAGAATGTATTTAACAGAATAATTAAGAATAGACGGACAAAGCTGCCGGTATAGTGACTAAGATCAGAAAATGGAGGGAGTATTGTGGAAGATCAATTTGAAATGATTGTTAAAGGCAGACAGTTTAAGCATCTGATGGAGAACAGAAGTATGCAGCTGCGAAAAAAATTCGGACTGAAACGTATGGAAATGGAAGTTTTATATTTCCTCTCCATATCGGGCGAGCACAATACTTCTGCTGATATTTGCCGTTATTTAAATGTTAACAAAGGACATATTTCCCAGACCATGGAGCGTCTGGGGAAGATGCATTTTCTGCAGGCAGTTCAGGACCGGAACGATAGAAGGTATGTACATTACCTGCTGACCGATAATGCACAGGAGGTTGTTGACGGAATACAGGAAAGCTGGGAGGATCTTAATCAACAGATTTTTGAAGGTATTACAGAGGATGAACGGATTGCCTACAAGAAGATTTCGGATAAAATCAGTAAAAATATGGATAAGATGATAAGCAGCTGAACTCTTTCGAAACAATATAAAAAAAGTATAAAATGGATTGACTTTAAGTTGTGTTGTATTATAATTGTTTAAAAATAAACAGTTGAAAATCATATACTGTCTATTGATATTTGCTTCTATGAAATAAATGATAGGAGCTTATTTTTTAGCCTTGAAATGGCACTCAATCATCGGAAGTGCTGATAGCTGCAATTGTGATATGAGATTAAGAAAGGAGACAGATGGAATGTTAAAGTTACTGAAAAAGTTCACCAGGACAGAGTGGCTGCTCTCGGGGCTTGCCTTTTTATTGATTCTGGTTCAGGTGTGGCTGAGTCTGACTATGCCTGATTATATGTCTGAAATTACCATGCTGGTTCAGACAGAAGGAAGCGCCATGGCGGATATTTTGACAGCAGGAGGCAAAATGCTGCTTTGTGCTGTCGGCAGTCTGATCTCAGCGGTCTTCACCGCTGTCTGTGCAGCAAAGATTTCTTCGAATTTTTCTGCTAATCTGCGCAGTCAGATATTTGACAAGGTGCAGTCTTTTTCTATGGAGGAGATTGGAAGGTTTTCCACTGCAAGTCTGATTACCCGCTCAACTAATGACATTACACAGGTTCAGATGGTCATTGTTCTTGGTCTTGAGGTTATGCTGAAGGCTCCGGTAATGGCAGTGTGGGCTATCTGCAAGATTGCGGGGAAGAGTCGGGAATGGACATTCTCCACGGCGGCAGCGGTCGTCATATTGTTTATCCTTGTTGGCATATGTGTTTTCTTTGCCATGCCTAAGTTCAAAATCATGCAGAAACTGACAGATAATCTGAATCGTGTCACCCGTGAAAATCTGACAGGACTGAGGGTTGTTCGCGCCTACAATGCTGAAGCATATCAGGAGGCAAAATTTGAAAGGGCCAATGAAGAACTGAAGAGCAACCAGTTGTTTGCCAATCGTATAATGAGTGTATTGATGCCTGGCATACAGCTTGTAATGAATGGGCTGTCTCTGGCTGTTTATTGGATTGGTGCTTACCTGATTGAAGGGGCGGACATGATGGACAAACTGACTTTATTCTCGGATATGATTGTTTTTTCGCAGTATGCGGTGCAGGTGGTCATGTCCTTTATGATGCTGGTTATGATTTTTATTCTTTTGCCTCGTGCATCTGTTTCGGCCAGACGTATTAATGAAGTTCTTGATACAAAGATTTCCATTGTTGATGGTGACAGGACGGAAGGGGAAAACGGAGAAGAAGGGAATATCGAATTCAGGCATGTCAGCTTCCGGTATCCTGACGCAGAAAAAAATGTGCTGGAAGACATTTCATTTACGGCCCATAAAGGAGAGACAGTTGCGCTGATCGGTTCTACGGGTTGTGGTAAGAGTACTGTTGTCAATCTGATTCCGCGTTTTTATGATGTAACGGAGGGGGAAGTCCTGGTGGATGGCATAAATGTGAAGGAATATACACAGAAGGCCCTTCGTAACAGAATCGGATATGTATCCCAGAAGGCAACTCTTTTTACAGGAACTGTGGCCGGAAATGTGGCGTATGGTGATAACGGCGGAGACAGTCCTGACAGGCAGACTGTAATTGATGCGGTATATACTGCACAGGCCGATGAATTTGTGGAAAATATGACTGACGATTATGACGGTTATGTGGCTCAGGGCGGTTCCAATCTTTCCGGTGGACAGAAACAGCGTTTGTCCATAGCCCGTGCCGTTTGCCGGCATCCGGAGATACTTATTTTTGACGATTCCTTCTCGGCATTGGATTATAAAACAGACCGTATTTTGAGAAAGGCTCTGGATGAAGAATGTGAAGATGTGACCAGGATCATTGTAGCCCAGCGTATCGGTACGATCCGTGACGCGGACAGAATTATCGTTCTTGATGAGGGCAGAATTGCAGGAATGGGGAAACATGACGAATTGATGAAAAACTGTGAAGTTTATCGTCAGATTGCATTCTCACAGCTTTCAAAGGAGGAGTTGGCATGATGAATAATAAGAAAAAGCCGGAAAGATCCAGAGATTTTAAAGGTACATGGAAGAAACTGCTCCGGTACTGCAGTAAATATATGGCGGCTATAGTGATTGCTCTTTTATGTGCAGTGGGCGGAACAGTATTGACTTTGCTGGGACCGGATAAGCTGTCTGATCTGACAAAGGGCATCACAGACGGTATTATGACAGGAATTGACATGGACGCAGTATCAAGGATCGGGTTCACTCTGGTTGCTTTTTATGCTGGCAGTGCAATAATGTCATTCACACAGCATTTTATTATGGCGACAGTGACACAGAATGTGACAAAAAAGCTTAGGAGTGATATTTCCGGAAAAATTAACCGTTTGCCTATGTGGTATTATAACCGAACGACAACTGGTGATGTATTATCCCGTGTAACAAATGATGTGGATACGATATCCCAGTCGCTGAATCAAAGTATTGGTAATCTGGTATCAGCAGTTTCGCTGTTTGTTGGTTCTCTGATCATGATGCTGAAAACAAATGTAATTATGACCTTCACGGCCATTGTGGCTACACTTCTGGGATTTGCTCTGATGCTTGTAATTACCAGTCATTCCCAAAAATATTTTGCAAGACAGCAGAAGCATCTTGGGGAACTGAACGGTCATATCGAAGAAATTTATTCAGGGCATACAGTAGTCAAAGCTTATAATGGTGAGGCAAATGCCAGAAAGGCTTTTGAAGAAATGAATAATAAGCTTCGTGACAGTGCCTTCAGGGCCCAGAGTCTGGCAGGGCTTATGCAGCCTCTGATGGGCTTTATAGGAAATCTTGGATATGTGGCAGTATGTGTCATGGGCGCTGTTTTGACTATGAACGGAAGAATTGGTTTTGAAGTCATCGTTGCTTTTATGCTGTATGTCCGCTTTTTTACTCAGCCGTTATCTCAGATGGCGCAGGCGGCCCAGTCACTGCAGTCTGCGGCAGCTGCCGGAGAGAGAGTCTTTGATTTTCTTGAGGCTGAAGAAATGAAGGATGAGAGCGAGAAGCCGGAGAGAAAGGAAAAGGCAAAGGGGTATGTGGAATTTGATCATGTAAAATTCGGTTATGAAGATTCAGACAGGACAGTTATTCATGATTTTTCTGCAAAGGCAGAGCCGGGACAGAAAATTGCCATCGTAGGTCCGACAGGTGCAGGCAAGACTACTATGGTCAATCTGCTGATGCGTTTTCATGAAATACAGGATGGTGAGATACGTATTGACGGTGTGCCAACCTGCGAGTTGAGGCGTGAAGATGTCCATTCACAATTCTGCATGGTGCTTCAGGATACATGGTTGTTTGAAGGTACTGTGCGGGAGAATCTGATCTATTGTACAAAAGGTGTGACAGATGAAAAGATGAGAGAAGCCTGTAAAGCTGTGGGACTGGATCATTTTATCCGGACACTGCCCCAGGGTTATGACACGGTTCTGAATGATCAGGTCAGCCTGTCTCAGGGCCAGAAACAGCAGCTGACCATTGCCCGGGCCATGATTGCAGATAAGCCGATGCTTATTCTGGATGAGGCCACAAGTTCTGTTGATACAAGAACAGAGCAGCAGATACAGAACGCTATGGATGAACTGATGAAGAACCGTACTTCATTTGTTATTGCCCACAGACTTTCAACCATCAGGAATGCTGATCTGATCCTTGTCATGAGAGATGGAGATATTATTGAAAGCGGTACTCACACGGAACTTCTTGAGAAGGGCGGTTTTTATGCCGAATTGTATAACAGTCAGTTTGAGCAGGCATCATAAGAGGAGGCGGAAATCGAATCATGAAATATAATTATATTACCATAGAGCGTGAATATGGCAGCGGCGGTACAAAAATCGCTCACCGCCTGGCCGAGGAATGTGGTATGGCCTGTTATGGTCGGGAGATACTTGAGAATGTTGCAAAAGAAAATGATCTGTCCGTTGAGCAGATCGAGCGATATGAGGAATCTGTCACCAATAGCTTGCTTTATACAATCTTTGTTATGAGCAAAGCCCAGTCCGGTGATACGGATATGCTGACGGAAGAAGGCCATGTATATCTGGCAGAGCAGGCCGTAATCAAACAGCTTGCGCTGAACGGTCCGGCCGTATTTCTGGGACATTGTGCTTCGGAGGCCCTGAAAGAGAGGCGGGGGGTCGCAAAAGTATTCATCCATGCCAGTAAAGAGGAGAAAGAAAAGAGAATTATAGAAGATTATCAGATACCGAAATCAAAGATCGAAATGACCCGTAAATATTATGATAGAAAACGGGCCAATTATTATCGGGCCAATACCATGCAGCGCTGGGACGATTATAAAAACTATGACATCGTGCTTGATTCCAGCCAACTGGGAATAGAAGGCTGTGTGGCTGTCCTGAAGGGGCTTGTGCAGGGGTAAATAGTTTCTAAAACACCGGTACTTGACTTTTACAGAATCTTTGGGTATGATAAGGTCAGTTTATACAACTGACGGAAGTGGAATTGACCACAGGAAGTATAGATGTTGCGAATGCCGACCGTCTGGGCGAATATGTTCAGCGGCCGGCTGTTTTTATCAGGCTGGGAAACAGTAACGCTGGACAGAGATTCTAAATGGAGGTAACGATCATGAGAAAGTATCTGAGAATGTTTGTACTGGCTGTTTTAGCGGGGGCTGCCATCGGTGTTGGCGGAATTGTATTTCTTTCCCTGGACAATAAAATTGTCGGGGCGCTGATGTTTACGACAGGGCTTTATTCTATCTGTGTCCATGGGCTGAATTTGTTTACAGGCAAGGTGGGCTACCTGGTGAATCAGCCGTTGTCCTATCTGGTCGATCTGGCAATTATATGGATCGGCAATCTGGTTGGAACATGGCTGGCTGCCATGGGTGTGCTGTGCAGCAGGATACAGGGTATTTCAGAGAAGGCTCAGGTAATGTGCGAAGCCAAGGTTAACGACAGCCTTTTCAGTCTTTTTATTCTGGGAATATTCTGCGGGGCGTTGATGTACATAGCGGTGGAAGGTTATAAACAGACGAAGAATCCGGTGATTCTGTTTATGGGCGTGGCCACCTTTATTCTATGTGGTTTTGAGCATTGTATTGCAGATATGTTTTATATTTCCGTGGCTTCCATGTGGTCGGGCAGAGCACTTCTTTGCATTGTGATCATCAGTCTCGGCAATGCTGTCGGAGGCATGCTGATTCCGTTGGCCAAAAAGATACCGGAAGGGCAGCAGTAAAGAAAGGGCTATGAATATGAATCGGGCTGAAGCGTATATACAAAAAAGACTGTTTGAACTGCAGGATACGGCATATGGAGATTTTCACAGCAGACTGATGCCGACAGTGGACAGGGAGAAGATTATCGGAGTGCGGACTCCGGCCCTGAGAAAACTGGCCAGGGAACTGAAGGGCAGCAGAGAAGCGGAAGAATTCCTTGGGATTCTGCCTCACACCTATTATGACGAGAATAATCTTCATGGATTTTTGATTGAGTTTATTAAAGATTTCGATGAATGTGTGGTGGCGGTGGAAAGATTTCTTCCATATGTGGACAATTGGGCCACCTGTGATCTCATGTCACCGAAGATTTTTAAGAAACATCTGCCGGAACTGCTGGTTCATATACGCAGTTGGCTCGTTTCGGGGGAGATCTATACGATCCGCTATGGAATCGGCATGTTGATGGCCCATTATCTGGGTGATGCCTTTGAACCGGAATATCCGGCCATGGTGGCGGGAGTCCGCTCGGAAGAGTATTATGTCAATATGATGATTGCCTGGTATTTTGCCACAGCGCTGGCCAAACAGTGGGATGCCGTGATACCTTATCTGGAGGATAAAAAGCTGGCTGTCTGGGTACATAACAAAACCATCCAGAAAGCCTGCGAAAGCCTGAGAATAAAGGATTCTCAGAAGATTTATTTAAAGACTTTGAAGGTATAAAATTCAACATATATTGCGTAATGATGGAAAATAGCGTATACTTATATTTGATTTCAAAGTGTTAGAAAGAGGTGTTATGTATTATGAATTTAAAAGGCCGTCATTTTTTAAAGCTGCTGGATTTTACACCGGAGGAGATCCTGTATCTGGTAGATTTGGCTGATGAATTGAAGGACAAGAAGAAAAAGGGTATTCCGACTCTTCATCATACGGGTAAAAATATTGCATTGATTTTTGAAAAGACCAGTACAAGAACAAGATGTTCTTTTGAGGTAGCTGCCAATGATCTTGGTATGCACAGCACTTTTCTGGATCCTTCGGCTTCCCAGATCGGCAAGAAAGAGAGCATTGCTGATACGGCACGGGTACTGGGACGTATTTATGATGGTATCGAATATCGCGGTTTTGATCAGTCTATCGTTGATGATCTGGCAAAATACGCAGGCGTGCCTGTATGGAATGGCCTGACAAATCAGTTCCATCCGACCCAGGTGTTGGCAGATATCATGACGATCCGTGAGAAATTCGGTTATCTGAAAGGTATTAAGATGACATATATGGGTGATGCCCGTTATAATATGGGCAATTCTCTCATGGTTGTATGTGCCAAGATGGGTATGCATTTTACGGCATGCACACG
>JBJEJD010000078.1:13978-17242 GCA_051877705.1 Coprococcus sp.
CTGCCGGCTTTCCATGATCTGAATACGACCATCGGTAAGGATATTGCTGAGAAATTCGGCATCAGTGAAATGGAAGTTACCGACGAAGTTTTTGAATCCGAACAGTCTGTTGTCTTTGATGAGGCTGAGAACAGAATGCATACCATTAAGGCTGTAATGGATGCAACGCTGTAGGAAATCTGATTACAATACTTAATTGAGTACTTGCTTCATAAAAATTCCCCTGAAAACAATTTGCCATGAGCATGTTTTCAGGGGAATTTTTTATGAAGCAGAGAATGTTTTATTTCGTATACTTTTCTTCGCAGTACATGCATCTGTAGGTGGAAGTAGCCTTATCTGTCAGAAGGAAGATATGAGGCAGTTCCTGCTCGATGGAAGTGATGCATCTCGGGTTCTTGCATCTGATGATATTGGTCAGCTTCTTTGGATGATGTAAAGTTTTTTTCTCGGTGATCTTTCCGTTGGTAATAATATTCACGGTGATCTTATTGTTCAGAAAACCGATAATATCCAGATCGATCTTATCAAGGCTGCCTGAGATTTTGATAATATCTTTTTTGCCCATCTTCTGGCTGTCGGCATTCTTAATGATGGCTACCTGGCTGTCCAGCTTGCCGAGATTAAGATATTTATAGATCTCCATACTCATTCCTGCAGGAATATGGTCTAAAACAACGCCATTGTCTAATCCACTGATATTTAACATGATCTTATACCTCCACTTTGATTTCCAGTAATGTCAGGATAAGGGCCATACGGATATACATGCCGTACTGAGCCTGCTTGAAATAAGCAGCTCGCGGATCATCATCGACTTCAACGGATATTTCATTGACACGAGGAAGCGGATGGAGTACAAGCATATCTTCTTTGGCCAGGGCCATTTTGGATTTATCAAGGATGTAGCAGTCTTTCATACGGATGTAATCATCTTCATTGAAGAAACGCTCTCTCTGTACACGTGTCATATAGAGGATGTCCAATTCAGTGATGGCTTCATCCAGGCTCGTTACTTCTTTGTAGGAGATATTTTTCTGTTTGAGCATTTCAATGATATATTCCGGTACACGCAGTTCCGGTGGTGATATGAGGAGGAAACGAATATTGTCATATCGGGACAATGCTTCAATGAGGGAATGAACCGTACGGCCGAACTTCAGGTCACCGCAAAGACCGATGGTAAGATTGTTAAGACGGCCTTTTAAAGAACGGATTGTCAGCAGGTCTGTCAATGTCTGGGTCGGATGCTGATGACCGCCGTCACCGGCATTGATCACAGGAATAGAAGACTTTAAGGAAGCAACCAGTGGCGCACCTTCCTTCGGATGACGCATTGCACAGATATCTGCATAGCAGGAAATCATGCGGATCGTATCGGATACGCTTTCGCCCTTGGCAGCAGAACTGGAAGCTGCTGAAGAAAAACCGAGAACATGTCCGCCGAGATGATACATGGCAGCTTCAAAGCTGAGTCTTGTACGGGTGCTCGGTTCATAGAAACAGGTAGCAAGTGTCCGGCCATCACACGCATGCGCATATTTTTCAGGATGGCGTTCAATATCACCTGCTAAATCCATCAACTTGTCCAGTTCTTCAACAGAAAAGTCCATTGGGTTTAATAAATGACGTGGCATAAAGTACCTCCTCAATTCTTTATGTAAATTTATATTGATAATCATCATACATATTATACATGTTTGCGACAGGAAGTCAAATTAAATATCAATAAATTTCGCATTTTATTTTAAGAGAAATGTAATCGGGTAAATGATGAGAGCCCCCGAATTGACAACGGTCCGGGTATTTGTTATGATACAGAAAATCTCTTATTTGTTATGTAACAATTACTTTTGGAGGTAAATGAAAATGAGAAAGATCAGGAATGCACTTGTTGCCCAGTCAGGAGGTCCAACGGTGGCTATCAATGCGAGTCTTGCCGGAGTGATCAGGGGATGCCTGGACAGTGATGAGATTACAACGATATATGGTGCTCGAAATGGTGTTGAAGGGTTGATGGATGAGAAGCTTGTGAATCTGACGGAAATATTTCGTGATGACAAAGAAGCATTGGAGATGCTGAAGATGACGCCTTCCATGTATTTGGGGTCGTGCCGCAGAAAATTAAAAAGTATGCATGGAGACACCAGTGAGTATGATAATATTATGGAAATTTTCAGAAAATACCATATTCATTATTTCTTTTATATCGGCGGCAATGATTCCATGGATACAGTGGGGAAGATGAGTATCTATGTGAAGCAGCATCAGCTGGATGTTCGTGTGATTGGTATCCCGAAGACCATTGATAATGATCTGGTGATAACGGATCATACACCAGGATTTGGCTCAGCAGCCAGATATGTGGCAGCTTCTGTGCTTGAGATGGCCCACGACACGAATATCTATAATACCAGAAGTGTTTTGATTGCTGAAATCATGGGAAGAGATGCCGGATGGCTGACGGCATCCAGTGTGCTGGCAAGGAATGATTACAGCAGAGCGCCTCATCTGATCTATCTTCCTGAACATCCATTTTCAAAAGAACAGTTTCTGGAAGATCTTAGGGCACAGTTTAAAGTACGTGAGCATGTGGTCGTGGCAGTGTCAGAAGGACTGCGGGATGCACAGGGGCGATATATAAGTGCAGAGACATCGGCTGTGGACGCTTTCGGTCATGCCATGCTGAGCGGCACAGGTAAATGTCTGGAAGGGCTGGTGGCTGAGGCCTTCGGCTGCAAGGTGCGTTCTGTTGAGATCAACGTGCTTCAGCGATGTGCGGCCCATATGGCCTCAGCTACAGATCTTGAAGAAAGTTTTCAGCTGGGGCTGAAGGGCGCAGCGTTGGCTCTGGAGGGCAGAACCGGAGAAATGGCTATCGTACGACGTATATCGGATGTACCTTATCAGGTTATATATGAAAGTGCTGATGTTCAGCAGATTGCCAATGCCGAAAAAAGAGTGCCGGATAAGTGGATCAGCTCAGATGGAAATGATGTGACGGAAGAGATGATTGCCTACTTAAAGCCGCTTGTGCAGGGGCAGGTCAGCGTGCCAATGAAGGATGGGATGCCTTATTATCTGTCACTGGATTCTGAAATTTGATATTCATGACTCAGCCAAATGTGGGTGTCAAGCATTTTTGAAAATGTCCTAAAATAAGTGAAACATTAGCCCCGTCAATTCGGGGCTGTTTTACTTTGGGAATCTTACTCAGTGATGATTAAAATATTGACAGCATGAACCCGCATTCCATGCCTGAGC